>JAJRVU010000341.1 GCA_024277145.1 Planctomycetota bacterium | reverse complement strand
GATAAAAAGGTGGATCAGGTTTCTGACGCACTTCTTTTTGCCAGTACCGGGGTTAATGTATCGTTGAATCCGGGAGAATTAAACTGGAATGCAAAAACGACCGTCCAGATATTTGGTCAGCAAATTGATCAATTGAACTTTACCATTCCTGCATCGCTTGAAATTACGGAAATCAATTCGCATGGATTGGAATCGTGGAATTTAACCGAGCTTGAAGATGATCGGCTTCAAATTGAATTGAAATACCGACAGGCTTTTACGGGAACAAGAGAAGTTCAACTCAAAGGAATTCAATCGCTTCCTCCAGGTGAAGAATGGAATCTTCCAAATCTGGTCCTGGACGATGTCACCAGCCACACGGGGCGATTAATTGTTTCGCATCCTGTCTCTTATCGATTTCAACAATTCGGTGGCGAAGGAGTTTTATTGGAAGGAGCGAATGGTGGAAAAGTAAAGCCGATGATTCAGGGAAACCGTTCGATTCACCGGTATTCCATCTGGAATGAGGAGTTTGAATTTTCGTTCATGATGGAAAAGAAATCACGTCTTCCTCAATTGAAAGTCCATCAGGTGATGGAAATTCGTGAGAAGGGGTTGGAGATGACATACCTCGGAAAAATTTATCCGGTTTCGTCTGCTGTTTATGAAATCAATATTGATATTCCACTGGAATGGAGTGTGGTTTCTGCAATGTTGGACGATGTAAAATTGAGCTGGCAGGTTGTTTCCTCTGAAGTAGGTTCTCAGCAAATTCGATTTCTGCTGGATCAACCTATTCAGCCTTTAAAAGAAAAAACGTTTTACCTGACCGCGCATCATGATCCGGAGGATTGGCCATTGGAAGAAAAGAAAGCGGAAATTAAACTTCCTGATTTCAGTGTGTCTGATGTTGATCGAATCTCCGGTTCTTACGTGATCAAATCTGAAGAAGATATGGTGGTTGTTCCGGAAGAGATTAAAGGGATGACCCCTGCAGTTTTAACAGTGGAAGGTGCCAAGCTTGGTTATTTATTCAAACAGGAACCAATTTCGGGCAGAATTGGAGTGACTCGAAAACCTGCAAGAATCACCTCGGAAAATTTGACAATCACCCGGCTGGATCGAGATTCTGTGCGGTCTCATCTGGAAGCAAAATTAGAAATTAAAGGGGGAGGCGTCAGGCAAATTGATGTTGCTGTTTCCGAGGATGCGGGGACAGAGATCCGGTTTCTTCTCCGTCAGACTTCTGCACGAATTATCGAACAGAGAAGATTAAAAACCGTTAACAATAATCATATCTGGCGAATACGGTTTGATCGTCGCTTAAAAGGAACCCCGGTTCTCTTCCTGGAAGCAGAGACTGATCGAGATGAAAAAACCGAATTTTTACCGCATGAATTAACAATCCAAAATGTCGACCGACAGCACGGATATATTGTGATTGAAGCCAGGCAGGAACAGCGGTTATCCATCCAGGCGGTGACGCAAACACAAAAACCGTTGGATGATGTTGATCCGGGAAATTTGCCCCGTTCCGTTCAATCAGGACACGAGCGAATTGTTGCAGCTTATCACTATGTTCAGCCGGGGTATCAAATTGTATTTTCGGAAGAAGAACTGGATCGGGTTTCCGTTCCGACAGCAATTTGTCATCAAAGCAAATATGAAACCGTACTCAATCCTGGCGGGGAATCTCAGCATTATGCACGATATCAAATTGTTGCCATCGGGGTGCAAAGCTTGTTAATCAATATTCCTGAAAAAGCGGATTTATGGGCAACTTTAATTGATGGAGAACCGGTTGAAGTTCGCAAAACGGAGCATGGATATGAATTGGCTTTAACGTCTGTGAATCCGCCGGAAAAAAAACGGAAACTGGAATTATTCTATTCAACAAAAGAATCCGAAATTCAGGCATTTGGAACATTGGGTCAGTCACCGCCGTTACTTTCCGTGATTGATGGATCGGGAAAAGTTCAATCCATTGAAACATTGAAACAGAATTGGTCCGTTCATCATCCCCCCACCACAATGCTTGTTGCAAGCACCGGGCATTTTGTTTCTCAATCGAAAATGGATCGATCCGGCTTGATGAGTTGGATTCAGGATCAGTTCCAGACTATGAATCAATGGAGCCTGACAAGTAAACTGATTACATTGGCTGTGATCGTCATTGCCATTGTTGTGCTTGTGAAATTACTGAAAAAACTGGCGAGCTATAATTTGCTTTATCTCATTGGCGGGTTCACGCTTGTCTTCTTGATTTCCCTTCCGTTCCTGCTGACTTCTTCCTCAAATGAAGGAGTTTCCAGTTCAGAAATGAAAGATAGAATTCATGGAATAATGTCAGATGTCGGACATAGTTATAATAAACAGGCAGAAAGCGATCCTGATGACGGTTTTCTAGTGTCAGATGAAGCGTTTAATGAAGCAGAAGATATTAGAGAGCTTGTTGATCTGGAGAAATCAGAAGGGAAATTAGGAAAAAATGTCTCTTCAAAAGATTTCAAAAAAATGCAAGCCGAGAAAGAGATTCCTGCAGTGAAATTACAGTTAGGAATGAAAAAGAATGAAATCGTAAGAAAGTCAAAAAGATCAGGAAAGAGAGACGAATCTGGTGCTAGGCTTTCGGTTGCCATTCAATTCCAGGCACCACAGAACTGGGCACAGAAAGATTTTCAATATCTCGGTACAGCTTCTGCATCTTCCGAAGAATTATTGAAAGTTCAATATGAAGATAAAACTCAATCTTATTTGTATCGGAACATTGCGATTGTTCTGGTTGTGCTTCTCTGCTGGCTTATGCGAAATCGGTCGAAAAACATTCAGATGGTTTGTGTGTTGGCCTGTTTTACTTTTCCATTAATCCTGATGCAGGTTGTTCCTTATCACTGGTATTCTATTCTGGATGGATTGTTCCTCGGCTCAATTCTTGGTTTACTTTTGTTACTGACACTTTCATGCCTGTGTTATCTCGGAAAAGTGATTCTGTCATTTCAGAATTATGTTTCCGTTGCCCCAATATTGCTCATCAGCCTGATTTTCTTAACTGGTGATTCACTACTGGCAAAAGATAAAAGAGTCGTTCGACCAAATCAGTCTTTGATCATTAAAAAGAAAGTTATATCGCTAAAACTTCCTGTCAAAAAACCTGTGCCGGTTATAAAAGAGAAGGTTTTGGTGATTCCATATGATGAAAATGAAGACCCATTGGATTCAGATCAGGTCTTTTTACCTTATCGTGAATATATCAAGTTGTGGAATCAGGCGAACCCGGATAAGCCTTTGGAAACCGAACCACCTGTTAAAGCATTGGTTGCAGGTGCACTTTATCACGGAACTATTTCCAAATCAGAATCTTCCGACCAGAATTCGATATCTGTCAAAGGGCGAATTGTTTTCCAGAACCTGACAGATTCTCCTGTTTCGATAGCGATTCCATTCAAGCCACCCGCTATCCGCAAGGCAGAACTGGATGGCAAACCTGTTTCTCTTCAAGTGGTGAAGGTGTCTAAAATAATTGAGCATCATGTCATTCTTTCAGAATCAGGAATTCATGTACTGGATATCGTATTTGATATCCCTGCAAAAATCAGTGGTCAGGCAGGTCAGTTTTCCGTCATGATTAATCCGGTTCCTTCAGGAAGATTTTCGCTGGAATTACCCGGACCAGATTTGAATGTCACCGTGAAAGGAATACAACCTTCGTTAATAAATCATCAGTCGGGTGAGAAACCGGGTGTCAGTTTTCCAATTGATCGTGGTGGGGATTTCAAAATATACTGGCAGCCTAAACAGACGGGAGGATCTGGGGATTCAACCATTCATGTGAATTCTTCCACAACGTTGAAACTGGATCAAGCGGGAATTCATCTTTCCTGTTATCACTCCCTGAAAATTCGTCAGGGTTCGTTGAATAGACTTGAATATCAGCTTCCTAAAGAGTTATTAATTCAAAATGTGGAAGGTCAGGATGTGGGAGGCTGGAAAATTACAGGAAGTGGCGATGATCGAAAACTGGAAATCTTTTTCAGAAGAGAAGTGAATGATCATACCCGCTTTAACGTAAATCTTTACCAGGATTTCAAAGTGACTGACGAAGAAGAGTTTTCGCTTTCTCGCTTCGGACCTATCAATATCACTCATGAAACAGGAGAGATTGGAATCTATTCTGCGGAGAGTTTTGCACTGAAAGTATTAAAAGCTTCCGGTCTGAAAAAACTGGATCGGGAAAAATTCAAGCCTGTTTCAAAAACTGTTATTTCGGAAAAACTGGAATCGGTTTATCGGTATTCGGGTCCAGTGTTTTCTCTCTCTGCTTCTGTTATACGAAAGATGACAAAAGTGAATACCAAAGTGGTTCATGGTTTGGAAATCAAGGAAGACAGCATTCAATATGCGCACAAGTACCAATTGGAAATACTGAATTCCCCTATTGATCATTATAGTTTGAGCGTTCCGTTCGGGTATCAGGTGAAAACGATTCAATCAGAAGTCCTGGAGGACTGGTATCTTGCAGAAGACGAATTCGGCGATAATCTTCTGGTGATTTCATTCAAGTCTCCTCAAAAGGGAATTGTGACTATGAATATTACTGCTGAGGTGCCTGTTGACCTGACAGAGGAATCGACATCACTGGTTTTACCATTTGCCATGTTGGAATCAAAAACGAAAACAGAGTTGGGTATTTGGATTGATGATTCATTACAGGCCATTCTTGATGAAAAAGAAGGTTGGAAACAGATTGATCCGAGACAGCTACCCGCTGATTTAAGGAATCTGAAAAAACAACCAATCAAATATGCATTTAAAACTTCCGAAGAGGAAATCAGTCCTGTTGCCTTTCGTCTTTCTCGGGTGAAGCCTCTGATTCAGGGAAGCAGTGTTTCGATTGTGACTTTGACAAATGTTCTTATGAACTATCAGTATGCGTTGAAGTGGAAAATTATTTCCGGATCAGCCAGTCATTTCAGTTTTATCATTCCGTCTGAATTTCAAAAATATGTAGAGATTCAGGGATCTAATATCAGGCAGGTTAAACAGAGTCGATTTACTCCGAACCTGACTCGATGGGAAATATTCACGCAGGAGCCTGTGAAAAATGAATATTTTGTGATGATCAATATTATTCTTCCCCCCCCATCATCAGGAAAACTGAAAATTACATCACCTGTTATTCAACAGTACAAAGGAAATTCTAGTACAGAGTTTGAAGATGTGAATTTGCAACAGCATTATTTTGTGCTGGTGAATCAATCGTATGATCAATTGACTTCCAGCGGGAAGAAGAAAAGTTCTGAAATTGATCCAGTGAATATTCCTATCAAGGTTGATAAGGAATTAACCCGGCAGGCGATTGCTGTTGAACAATTTAACAAGCCGGGCGATCAAACGCAGTTTGTTTATAAGAAAAAAAGACGGGAAGAGGGATTACCAGCTTCTGTGAATCAGGCAAGATTGACCTCCATTCTGGAACTGGATGGCTCCTGGCGAATGCACGCTGTTTATCGAATGAAGAACTTGAAAAGGCAGTTTTTGGCAGTCAGGCTTCCTGAAAATTCAAGATTACTTTCTGCATTTGTTGCCTCCAAACCAATTCGTCCCTCCATGACAACAATCAATAATGAAAAAGTTCATTTGATTCCTCTTCCTAAAACGAGTGAAGTTGATCTTTCATTTGATGTCAGTTTGACATTGGCAGGTGAGTTGAAGAAGGAAATGGTTCCTGATGGTTTTAATCTTGTTTCGAGTGAATTGGAATTCCCAGCGCCCGTCGTGATTTCCCAGAAGGATGATCCTTATTACGGAATTCCGGTTGCGCGAACGGACTGGACCGTTTTTCTTCCGGAAAGTCTGGAAGTGGTTTCTACTGAGAATAATTCAAAAATGAATTTACAAAATGCAGGTGAAGAACTTGCGAATTTGAATCGGGACAGAGCGGTACTGAATGAAGTCAAAGAACTTTTCTCAATTCTGGAAAATGAAGAGACAAGTGATACATTGCGTTTTCGCTGCTGGAGTAACCTGGAACAGCTGGAAGCAGAAATTCGTCAACAGGAACAGACGACTTCAAATCGCTACCCATCCATATCGGGAGGGTTTTCATCTGGTCCTTCAAAAATTGTTACGGAAAATGCAGATCTTCGTAAGAAGATTCTTTCTGATTATGCGATCAACAGAAGAAAAATTCAAAATATTGATAAAGAAAATCAGACTATCGATTTTAGCACACCGCAAAGGGTTTCCGGGTTGGGTGTTAAGCAACAACTCGATTACTTCCAGACTCAGTCAAACGATATTATTTCCTCTAACGGATTTGCAGGGATAACCATAAAAAGTCAATCTGGTGGAGTCGGCGGTAATGTGGAACCAACAGGTGTAATGGGTGCTGATAAAAACTTTGGTTTCAAGCTTAACAAGAAAATTCTACTGCAATCTCCAAGATCACCCAAGAAGGAACAGGTACAACAAAGCAGAAACCTATCCAATGTTGAACAACGTAAGCAGGCATTGGAGTTGAATGAGGAACTGATCAATCGGAATTTGGTCTCTTCTCGTCAAGGCAAAGGCAAAAACCAGAAGATGCGTCGTAAAGGACGTGAAAAGAAACCTGCGCGAGGCAAGGGCAGTAACCGCATCATGATCCGAGGCAATGGTGTTGCAGGTAACTCGAAGGGTTTCGGCGTGTTGGAGAGCCCTCGTTTTGATGATAATAACGACAAAGATTTTTCTGCTATAATAATTGACGGAATTCCAACAAGGCGTGATAATAAAAACAACAGCCGGTTTTTTAATTTAAACAGTAATGGATTAACAGGTGTGTATGATTATGCTGGAAACGGAATTTCGCAGGAGGGAATTGAAATTACCTCTGGTTTCACAAATACAAACGGGATTAATGTTTCCGGGAAATCTCAATTACAGTCGAAAAGTTGGACATCCGCTGGCGGGATTTCTTTGCCTATCCAGCTTCCCAAAGAAGGAATTTCTTATTCGTTTCAAAAAGTGAATGGAGCGCCGAAGTTAATGCTTCGAGTCAGAAGCAGAAAAACTGTGGAATATGGAATTGGACTTTTCTGGTTGGTCGCCTGGGGTTTGATTGCGTTAATTTCTTTTCTTGCTTTAACGGGGAAAAAATCGATCAGGCAGGTTTCACCTGTTCTGCTGACATTGGCTGGAATCACTATCTTTATCAGTTTTGGTAACGGGTTATCCATCCTCGGGCTTGTTTTGTTTATGGTAGGCGGAATTTGGCTTGCGTTTCGTTCTCTTCGTCAAAAAACCACTCCATTGGCAGCATGAACTTTTTTTCGGTAACGAATATGCCGAATAAAACGAATTGAATTGATGATCAAAGAAGAATTCGCCCCGGGAAGTCATTTTTTCTATCACTCCAACCCGAATTCTGTCATGCTTGTCTGTTAGAAAAGGTTAGAGAAAGGTCATGGTTATATCTATTTTTGCGTGAAAGCAAAGGAAAATATCATGACATTAAATACCATGCATCCTGATTCTGAGCGAACCTTGAACGAGAATATGCTCTCTGATTACCCAGTCAGGTTATTAACGAAAAGAGTTTTCAGCTTGTCTGAAAAGCAGATTCTTCAATCAAGGAATCAGGCTCCCGTGGGGATTTCCCTTCAACGACATTTTAAGAATTCTCAGCGACCACCCTGTTAAAGCGTAATGCATTTTCAAAAACGTGTTTATTGACGGTTTAGAAAAATGAATTCATCGGAACAATCCAATATTCAAATTTCGCCTGCAGAGCTGACGAATGCGCCTGAACTGATTGAATTTATTCACCCGTTTGTTGAAGATCGAATATTGCTTCCGCGAACTGAGACTGAAGTGGATGAATTGATTCCGAATGGATTTATTGCCCAGCGTGACGGAAAGATTGTCGGGTTCTGCTCATTGGAAATTTATTCACCCAAGCTGGGAGAGATCCGAAGCCTGGCTGTTGTTAAATCGTTGCAGGGAAAAGGGGTCGGAAAACTTCTTGTAAAGTCCTGTGTTGAACTGGCAAAATCAAAAGGGATTCGGGAAGTTCTCGCAATCACTTCATCGGAAGAATTTTTTCAGTCGTGTGGATTTGATTCCACATTGCCGGATGAGAAAAAAGCGCTTTTCTACCCAACCAGTGGCGAACGAGGTTGATGAAATTATCAAAAAAATAAAACTGTAGGGTCTGCTTTGCAGACCAGAAATGATGTAAGGTTAGCTTTACTCAGTGGTCTGCACAGCAGGCCCTACTGCAAGCACGCTACAATTTAGAAATAAAAAAATCTCAAGGGGTGATAATCATGGAACGATGAAGGTCAGTCTTATTGTGTCTTCGGCACCCAACCAAACAAGTTGGTCGGGCTACCGGTTCACTGTTTTTTTATGCCTGACCTGCACTTTGCTGTCATTCCAGCGTAAGTGTTTTAATTCAGTTTTTTCAGGATCGTTGCTTTTTTAATGTAGTCGAGTTTTGGGAATTTTTCATTAAGGTAAGCGTTACCCCTTCTTTTGATTATTCCCTGATCGGGTCTTTCACCATATTTGGAATAAAAAGATTCGACAATATTCATTCCTTTTATGACTTTACCAAAGGGAGCGAAGCCCATTCCATCAAGTCTTCTATTATTGCTGAAGTTGATAAATAACTGTGTTGATCGGGAATTGGGTTGGCTTGTTTTTGCAAAGGTGATTGTTCCACGTGCGTTTGTTGTTTTTACAGGTTCGTCCTGGATGTTTTTATCTCCCCATTTACTGTGAACAGCAGGGTCGCCATTCATTCCAACCTGGGCAACAAAATCGGGAACAATACGGAAAAATCGGCAACCATCATAAAACTTGGCTTCGACCAGTTCTTTGAAATGGTCTGCACCAATCGGTGCAAGGTCCCGAGTCACTTCAATGATGACGTCTCCTTTGGATGTTTCAAATTTGACCTGGTAAACATTTTCAGAATTACTAGCTGCAACCGTTTTGACTCCATTTTCAGATTTTTCTTCTGATGTTGGAACAGGGGGATCATTCTGCTGCTGAATATTTTGTGCACAGGCTGAAAATAGAAACAGTAAAATTAAAGAACATGAGAATCTCATGCGAGTGACTCCTTGAGTTTATTATTGAATAGAAATTTTATTTTGATTAGAACTTTTATCAAATTGAAGTGGGATTTTCCACTTCATAGTTTTAACTTTACAAACACCTCCAACGCCATCGCGACAGTAACCGTATCGGATCAGGAATTCAATTGTGACTGAACCGGATGGTTTTGCAAAGGGTATTAGAAAAAATGCTTTATTTTTTTTAATCACAGGTTTCAAGTTTGAATTCACGAGCGTCGATTTTATCAGTTCCGGCGGATCGGATCGAGTGATTCTCCCCATAACAGGGAAGAGGGTGTTCATTTTATACCCTTCCGGGATAGGAAGGTCAATTTCCAATTCGATATTCTCAGCCGGTTTTAGAGTGATGCTTTTTATTGGTGTAATTGGAATGTTTTCAGTGAAATTAACGGCGATTTTGGGTAACACTGGTGGTTTAAGACCATTGATGACGAATTCCCGAGCTGTTTTATCTTTACGGTTGACCCGAATAATTCGATGGTGATTGGTATCCGCGATAAAGATATCATTTCCGGTTAATGTGAGACCAGCAGGTTCTGCGAGTGATTCCGGGGGATTTCCTTTTTCTTTTTTTCCATTTCCAAAGAATGATTTGCAGGTCGATTCTCCTTTTTTATCAGAGAGGGTGACTTCTTTAATTTTATGGTTATAGGTATCTGAAACATAGAGTTTTCCATTGGAGTAAATGACGCCTAACGGGTGCTGAAGTCGGACAGCTTTTCCTTTGCCATCTACGTCTCCAAAGGAAAAAAGAGATTGTCCTCGGGGGATGTTTGATTCGCCAACGACTGTACTGACTTCACTCGACGCGAGAGATATTTTCCTGATGGCAGAACCTTCACTGTCAGCGATGAATAAAGATTTGCCATCGGTTGCAATTCCGGAAGGTTGTGCAAAAGCTGATTTTTCAAGCGTTCCGTCAAGAATGTCTTCTCTTCCCGATCCTGCAAAGACAGAGAGTTCATCTGAACCAATTTTGTGTTTCCAGATTTGATGTGGCCCCGCCATCGCGATGTAGAGAATTCCTTCATGATGGACCATCGCCCAGGGACTGTTCAGCGCGGTTGTTTTAAGCGGCCCCCCATTCGCGCGGAACCGAGCCTGCTTTCCTGTTCCTGCAAGCGTTGAAACTTTTTTATTTTTCAGGTCGATTGATCTTAACAAATGGTTTTCTGTATCAGCTACATAAAGAGTATCGTTGACGAGTTCCATTCCTTGTGGATGATCAAAGGAAGCTTCCGCAAAAGAACCATCATCTGAACCAATTTTACCGCTCCCGATTACATCCAGGAGTTGTCCCTTCCAATCCGAAACGACAATTCGGTTATGGTTGCTGTCAGAAATGAAAAGGCTTTTACTTTTTTGGTCCGCAAGAATTTTTCCGGGATATTTTAAAGGAGTTGGTTTGTCCTTATATTTTTCCAGATCAAAATGAACGGGGGATTCATCAAGTGTTCCCTTCGCGCGATGATAGCTGATTAGTTTTCCAATTACATTTTCAAGCAGTTCGCGTTTCCCTTCACCCGAAACATATCCACAGTAATACCCTTCCGGGTCAATCAGGACGAGCGTTGGCCAGGAATGGACATTCATTTTTCGCCAAATCGTCATGTTTGCATCATTCACAACAGGGTGAGTGATTTCATATCGTTTGATTGCTTCACGAATATTTTTTGTCTCTTTTTCATTATCAAATTTTGCAGAATGGACTCCGATGACAACAATTTCTTTATCAAACTTTTTTTCGAGGTAAGCCAAGCCAGGCAAAACATGAATGCAGTTGATACAACAGAAAGTCCAGAAATCAAGAAGAACGATCTTGCCTTTGAGATCTCGCAGGCTGATTTCTCCACTGGTATTTAACCATTCTACACCGCCGGTGAGGTCAGGTGCTTTGAATCGTTTTGGAAACGGATTCGGAATCTGTTCCTTCTCTACTTGATTTTCTTTTTCCTTTTTTTCTTCTGCAAAAATAAAAGAACTTTTTGTGTTCTGTATAAGAAGAAAAAAGGTGCTTAGGAAAATAGTAAGTAGGATGAGGGAAGGTCTGTTGGATTGTGAGGAATGCATGAAACCATCTTTCCGTGTGGTTACTTTTGGCCCGGCGAGATCGCTGAATTTAAAATTAATTCTGAGCTTTTATTATCTATCAGACAGAGTGAGAAAAAAACCGATTTGGCTGAGAATTTGGTAAGAGAATAGAAAAATCTTAATTAGATTCAGATCGGGCAGGGCTGGAATCAGGGAAAAACATGAGATCCGCAGGCTGTTCATTATCCAGGAGAACCTGGACTTTGATGGAATCAAAAATTCGTTTCATTGTCGAAAGATACATTCTTTGTGATGCGAGGTATCTCGCCTGATTATAATCAATGTCATCAGAGGCAGAGAACTGGTCTATAAACTGGTTAAACCGATTTGTAATACCTTTTGCGTTTTCAATGGTTTTATTTTGAAACGTGTAGGCTTCGTTAATGATATTTTGCGAATCAGCTTTTGATTTCTGCTCTTTCTGAAGCAGGAAATTATTTGCAGAATTGATTTGCTTTTCTTTATCCGCCCGGGCGTTGGAAACATCCAGGAACCACGGTTTCACTTGTTGTGGAGGCATTACGGAATCAATGGAAACATCATCCACATAAAAACCGAGATCCTGTTCAATCGCTTCTTTGCGAGCTTTCCGGGTGATCAGGTTTTGCAATTCTGCTAATCCCGATGGATGAACATAATCCACACCTGATCTCGATATGAGGTCGGTTACGATGGATTCTGCCAGAATCTTCAATTGGTATTCCGGGTTCTCATTTGCAAAAAGAAACGAAGTGAGTTGATTTTCATGGATGCGGAATTGCATGGTCAATTTTAATTCAATGATGTTTTTATCACCCGTTAAGAATCGGGACGGGTTGTACGAATCAGCGTTTCTTAGAAATGTTAATTCCTGATTTTCGTTGGAGACTGATTGGATTTTCGGAGAGTCTTCCGTTTGGTAAAGGACTCCGATTTTAAGGGATCGGATTTCATTCAAGTTGGCTTTGGTTATTTTTGAACAAGGCCAGGGAAGTTCAAGATGTAGCCCACTTTGGTACAAATAAGGCTTCTGATTGTCAGTTGTGACGAGTTTTCCAAACCGTTGAACGACAGCAATCTCATTTCCACCGACCGTAAAAAAGCTGGTAGCCAGATAAAGTATGATGATAATGAAGAATCCAATTCCCTTTTTCATGACCCCTCCTCATTACCATTTTTAGTTTTGAGGTTAGTCTGTTTTTTCTTTTGGGTTGAATTTGTTTTTTTTGTTTCCTTTTTTGGAGGCACAGATATTTTATTCAAACTGACACCATCTGAGAAAAGTTTCATTAAAGGATTTTTAAGAGAAAGGATGAGGGATGTTTTTTCATTCAGGATTTTTTCATACGAATCAAGCGTTTGCAAAAATTGATAAAATTCAGGATCACGTGCATGAGATTCATTAACAATTTGAACTGCTTTAGCTTCAGCTTCTGCTTTAATTCGAGCTGCTTCCCTGTTCGCTTTTGCGATGAATTCGCTGTAGTGCCTGTCTGCCTGGCTACGAATCATTTGATTTTCTGCTTGTCCTGCACTCCGGTATCGGTCTGCTATCTTTTTTCGTTCACTTTTCATCCGTTCATAAACAGATTGCAGGTTTCCATAGGGAAGATTGATTCTCTTGATTCGGACATCGACAATGTCGATTCCTAATCGCGATATTAGATTATCCGTTTCGTTTTTCTGCTGATTGAGTTGCTTAAGAATGGTTTCAGAAATGTGATCAAGCTGAGTTTTCGATAGATTTTCAGGCCCAGCTTCCGAGTTCTTCACATTCAGGATGTCCGTCAGTTTCAGTTTTCCCAATTGTGTACTGAGGATGGAACGGAGCCTGCTATCGAGACGGGCTTCAGCGATTTCAGGATCCCCCAGGCTACGGAAAAACTTCAGTACCGGTCGTTCTTCCGGTGAAGAAGTCTCGCTCGGCCTCGCAATCTTCCAACAGAGATAAGTATCCACAATAATATTTTTTTTATCTTGCGTGAAAAATTCTCTTCCGGGTGGATCGTATATTTGAATGCGTTGATCAAATTTTCGAACTGTTTCTAAAGGCCAGGGGAATTTCCAGTGGATCCCTTTGTCCGTTGGCTGATCATAAATGGCAACAATTTTTCCCAGGCGTTCCACAATGACGGATTCCGTTTCCGAAACAGTCACGAACATGCTCGAAATCAAAGCCGAGATCAGAATGATTCCCATTAAAATAAGAATGGTGACCCATTTTCGCCGTTTTCCAGTTGCCTGTGAATTATTGGGAGATTTTTGATTGATCATAGCTAGATGTCTTTTTGTTGATGCTCGCTGCGTTAATTATCTCAATTACAATTTTTATTTATTGTTGATCCTGAGTCGAAATTTTATTAATTTCAGGAACGATTTCGGGTGAAATATTCGATGACTTGTTATTCCTGTTTAATAATTCTGAAGGAAGCTGATTGTTCATCCAGATGTTTGGCTTTCCTATTGCAGAAGAATCAACAATAGTCAGTTTTATTTTGGAGAGGATGTTTTCCAGGGAATTCCAATATAAATGAAAGTTGGTTAATTCAGGATTATTTTGAAAGACAGCCAACAAGGAAGTGAATCGAAAAACATTTCCTTTTGCATTTTCAATTTGCTGGTGATGTTTTTCCCATGCCTGATTCATAATGACAGAGGATTGTCCCGATATTTTCAATTCAGGGTTGTTTTTTGAATCAAACAGTTTTTTCCATGTGGATTCTTCCAGTAAGGATTTCTGGTTTTCCGGAATCGTGAAATTGGAAAGTTCTGGCACCAGAGAATTAATGACCTTTTCCCCTGCAGCTTCATAAAGTTTGCTGATGAGGTATGCATTGGATTCATTCAACAGCTGTTCTTTTTCTTCCAATGCATTCGCGATATCTCGATATGCTGGCACAACAGTTAAGGGGGGATGCACATCCAGAAAGTGAAATTCCTCAATTTGTAAACCGAAATCATATTGAGCAAGTCTTTTTTGTGCTGCTTGAAGGCATTGTTTTTCTGTTTCGTCCCGTCTGTCGGTGAGAAGGTTATTCAATGTCGTTTGAAGAACAACTGATCGGATCGCATTTTCTGACAGGGCTCTGAGAATTTGCTCAGGCTGTTTGCTTTGGAATAAATATTTTTTCAGATCTGTGATTTTATATTGAATATCCGCAGTCAGTTCGACGGAGACTTCATCCACCGTGAGCAGGTTGGATTCATTTTCCATGTCCGGGAATTGTTCCAACTGATGTTCGCTGATCCATTCCACAGGTGATTGGTCCCCCGTCACCAGCATGTTTTTCGAATCCTGTTCTCGAAAGCCAATTTTCAACGACCGTAACTGGTTGACCTTTTCTTTTAGAACGGTTTCCACCGGTGAAGGATAACACCAATAAAATCCGGGGTTGAGTACCC
This sequence comes from Planctomycetota bacterium, assembly GCA_024277145.1. Lineage (GTDB taxonomy): Bacteria > Planctomycetota > Planctomycetia > Planctomycetales > Planctomycetaceae > JAJRVU01. The sequence continues at coordinate 11,213 of JAJRVU010000341.1, read as the reverse complement.
TGTTTTGTTTTCCAAACCGGGAAACGATGGCTTGTTCATCCGGCTTGATCAGCACGATGTTAGAGAGCATCCAGAAAATAATTCCGATTGCAATCGAAATACGGGTGAGAGTTTTCCAATTGTTCATGAAGTCATAAATGATTCGACTGGGAGAAAGGAACGCTGTGATCCAATCAGAAAATCGGCTGAGCGATTGGTTTGTTCGTCCTGCCCATGTTTCGTCCCATCGTTCAAACCAAAGAAGCCTCATGGCATTGATCATAACGGCGAGTGATGAAAATTCGTGGAAGATTGCTCCTGCAACAGGGGAAAGGATTCCGGTTGCGCATAACAGGATTCCAAAGAGATTCATCCCGAAGGCGAAGAAATAAATACTCTGTTTGATATTGGCGACGAACTGGCGAGAAAGCCTCAATAATGAAGGTAAAGGTTTTAAGGGATCTCCCATCAGGATGAGGTCACCCGCTTCAGCAGCCAATTCACTTCCGACTCCTGCAAGCGCAATTCCAACCGTGGATGTAGCGAGAGCTGGTGCGTCGTTGATTCCGTCACCAATCATGGCAACGCGATGTTTTTTATGAATTTCCTTTTCAATCCAGGCTGCTTTTTCAGAAGGAAACAGTTCTGCATGAACTTCTTCAAACTCCGGCAATTGGGAAAGGGTTGCTTCAGTCGATTGAAGACGGTCTCCTGTTAAGAGAGCGAATTTCTGAATTCCTAAATCGCGTAATTCTTTTAATACGGAATTTGCTTCTTTCCGAATCGTATCAATGACTCCTATGGCACCGATGACAATTCCTTCAATTGTAACAATCATGTTGGTCTGGCCAGAAGTATTTATTTCCTCCAGAAAAATTGGATCAACAGCGATATTTTCTTCCTGAAGAAAACGTTGGTTACCTACGGTCAGCGTGTAAAAAGAATCCTCTTTGTTATCTTTAATGGAATTGAATGAGAGATGATTCAAAGAAGGTCCGATGATGGAAGACCTTACTTTTGCGATGACTCCTTTTCCCGGAATCGCATTCATTTCTTCAACGGCTGGAATGACCATTCCCCGTTTTTCTGCTTCTTTTACAACGATTCGGCTTAATGGATGTTCGCTTCTTTTTTCAGCAAGGGCAGCAATCCTGAGCAATTCATTTTCATCGACATTATTGAATGTCCAGAGGTTTCCTAAAGTGAGTTCGCCTTTTGTTAATGTTCCTGTTTTATCGAAGACCATTGAGTCAATCGTGGCGAGTCGTTCGAGAGCAACGGACCCTTTCACCACAACGCCCGCGCGAGCCAGCCAAGCCATTGCAGCCATCACTGCAGTCGGTGTTGCCAGAATTAACGGGCAAGGGCAGGCGACAACCAGCACTCCAAGCATCGGAAGGAATCCCGCTTCCCAACTACCGGTTTTCCATCTCCAGGCAAGCAAGGTGAATAATGCCATCAATAAAACTGCGGGCAAAAAGAGCCGGGCAAGTCGGTCTGCTGTTCGCTCCAGTGGAGCTTTTCGTTTGGTCGCTTCAGAAACCAGTTTCACAATTTGAGATAAAGTCGTTTCTTCGCCTACTTTTTCTGCAATGATTTTTATTGAACCGGATTGATTTAATGTCCCTGCAAAAACGGAGTCCCCTTTTGATTTGTCAACAGGAAGGCTTTCGCCCGTTAAAGAACTTTGATCAATGGAAGTGGAACCTGACTCAACAGTTCCGTCGACGGGAATTCTTTCACCGGGACGAATAAGGATGATGTCCTGCACTTGTACCTCTTCGACAGGGATGTCCATTTCGACAGGGATGTCCATTTCAGAGCCATCTTTAATCAGATGAGCAATCGGAGGACGAAGTTCAAAGATTCGACGGATGGCAATTCGTGCCCGGTCTACGGTGAATCCTTCAATGCTCTCACCAATTAATGCGATCAGTACTACCAATGCAGCGGTTTCGTTTTCTCCTAAAACAATGGCAGATAATGTTGCAATGGTTAATGCAAGACCCGCTCCTACTTTTCCTTCAAACAAATCTTCAAGTGTTTGAAAAAGAATTCTCGCCCCTCCGGTGACGGCAGCAAGAAGTGCAAGCCTGAGACCAAAAAGAGATTGCCACGGTTTCCAGTCCGGGATATCAAATCGGCCAATCAGGAAATCAGCACTGAGAAGAAGACCTACCAGAAGGGTCAGGAAATAAATGGGAGCAGATTGATAATGGAAATTCGTTCCGCAATCGAGAGAACTCGATCCGGAAGAATCTTTCTGTATTAATTCCCTGGCTGATTCCGGTATGTAATGCATTGTTGGAAGGAAGGTTCTTTCAGGACGAATCCAGCTTCAATCATTTCAGGTTTAAAATCCTGAAAAACTGGCTTCATCGGTCGGTCTATAAAGATCATTTGGAAAGACTCCTTCCCACACAGAGTTCATGAGAACAGAACGAATCATTACGTTTTGTACCAGAAATCGACTGAGATATTCCTTGTTCCATCGTATCTGGGGAAATCACCAAATGCCAGACGATATCCTTCCTGAATATCAGTAATTTGACAAGATTCAGCTTGAAAAGAGCTTTTGAAATCGACCCTTGAACAAATCTGAGTTTTCTTAAAGGGATCCCATATTATCGTGAACATTGGTTTCAGGTCGAAAGGGCTTTGCTCTAGCTTCCTGTTTGGTCTCTTTCTGACTAAAATGAAAATCAATAATTGAAAAACAGATGGCGGAATTGAACAGGAATAAATAATGGCGAGTAAAAAAATCTTAATTGTGACGGGTGATTTTACAGAAGATTATGAAATTATGGTTCCATTTCAGGCATTGCTAATGCTTGGGTACCAGGTGGATGTTGTTTGCCCTGACAAGAAATCGGGGGATCAATGTCCTACTGCGATTCATGATTTTGTGGGAGATCAGACGTACATTGAAAAGCCGGGGCATAACTTCACTTTGAATGCCACTTTCGATGAGATTCAAGTCGAGGAATATGACGCATTGCTTTTGCCGGGGGGAAGGGCTCCTGAATATCTCAGGTTGAATGAAAAAGTTCTGGATGTCGTCAGGCATTTTCATGAATCAGGAAAACCGCTAGCTGCCATTTGTCACGGTCCTCAAATTTTAACCGCAGCCGGAATCTTGAAGGATAAAAATTGTACCGCTTATCCTGCCTGTTCTCCCGAGATTGGTTTTGCAGGGGGGAATTATATTGATGTCGGTTTGGATCAAGTTCAAGTTGATGGAAATCTGGTGACGGCACAGGCCTGGCCTGCTCATCCTGCTTTTCTGGCTGCCTTTGTCAAATTGCTTGGTGCCAAAATTGAGATCTAATATTGTGTTCTCAATAAAACCAAATCGCAATAGCTGTTGAACGATTCGAATAGTCTGCAAAATTAGAATACAAATTAATAAAAGGAAATAAAAATGGGTTGTCCGAAATCCTGGATTTTTCGCGGTGCTATTCTTGCAGGATTAGCTGTGGTACTGGGAGCCTTTGCAGCGCATGGTATGGATGGTTTCTGCGTTGATAAATATGGCGAAGGAGAACCAAAAATTGTGGCTGGAATGGAATTTCCACTTTCTTACAAACGATTGGAAGATTTCAAAACCGGTGCTCGTTACCAGATGTATCATGCCCTTGCAATTATCATGGTTGGATTACTGGCGAAAACATCTCCTTCCCGAACATTAACTGTTGCAGGTTGGTGTTTCCTTTTAGGAATAATTCTTTTCTCCGGCAGCTTATACGCGTTGACGATTACCGGGAATACTAAATTGGGAATGGTCACGCCGTTTGGTGGCCTGTTTATGATTGCAGGCTGGGTTGCATTTGCTAAAGCAGCTATTCAAAAATCAGGAATTTCCGGTGATGCCTGTCCTGTAGATAAAGCAAATTAAATAACAAAGTAAAACGTCTTAACATTTTTCAACTTCTCAATTTCACTATTAATAATAACAGGATTTTCAATGCTTATATTTGATGCACACCTTGATATGGCCTGGAATGCATGCGAATGGAATCGTAATTACATGCTGAGTGTTAAGGAACTTCGTGAATATGAACGCCAGTTTGAAAATTTGGTTCCGGGGGATTGCACGACAACATGGCCAGAATTGAAGAATGGAAAAATCACAACAATCATTGCAACGTTACTGCCTCGATTAAATGAGAAAATTTCAGAACGAAGTTTCTTTCAATCACGCGAAGCAGCCTATGCTGCCAGTTACGGTCAACTTGCTTATTACAAAGCGATGATTAATCGTGGCGTGATTCGGCAGATTCATAATTGTGAAGAACTCGATTCTCATCTTGCAGAATGGGAAGCTGCAGAAAAGAATGGCGAGGAAAATCCTGATCTTCCGATTGGTTTTATTCTAAGCATGGAAGGCAGCTGGTCTGTTTTGTCGCCGGGTATGATTTCAGAATGGTACGATCAAGGGTTAAGATTATTGGGACCAGCACATTACGGACCAGATTATTATTGCCACGGAACCGGAAGTGAAGGGGGACTCAAAGAGGAAGGACCTGCTTTGATCAAAGCGATGGATGATGTCGGTATGATTCTGGATGTGACTCATCTGTCTGATCAATCTTTTTATGAAGCTCTTGAAATTTATACCGGTCCTGTAATTGCAAGTCACCATAATTGCAGGGCGTTGGTTCCGGGAGATCGTCAGTTAACTGATGAGCAAATTAAATTGCTCATTGAAAGAGATGTTGTTATCGGAGCAGTTTTTGACTGTTGGATGAACAAGCCGGGTTGGGTCCGCGGTGTTGAGGGGAAATCAAATCCTGAAGATGTTTCTCTTGAAGATGTTGTGAATCATATTGATCATATTTGTCAATTGGCAGGAACTACAAAACATTGCGGAATTGGTTCTGATCTGGATGGCGGTTTTGGAAAAGAACAGACGCCTCATGATCTGGATACCATTGCAGACTTGCAGAAACTGACAGGAATACTGGATCGTCGTGGTTATTCGCAGGAAGATATTGAAGGGATTATGTACAAAAACTATATCAACTTTTTCCGAAGAGCATGGTCCTGATAAGAAGTTGTTGGTCCTGATCAGAAGTTAATAAGAGAACTGTCTAGCCCCAGAAGCGATCGCCGTGCCAGTTGATAGATGGTTTCGTTATGATTTCGCAATCGCCATTGATTTTTGTCTTGCACGCAAATCGAAGAGTATCTTCATTTCCGAACCGTGCAAAGAAAGTGATGGGACCGAGGAACAAGCGGATTTTTTCAAGTAATCCCTGTTTGTTAATATTTTCGGTTCCTTCTTTAACGATGACCCTGCAGCTTGCACATGTTCCCAGCCCGTGGCAATTTAAAATGCTATGGATACCGGGGTATAATTCGACTCCCGCTTTGAGAGCTTCTTTACGAAGGTTGGATCCCTGAGGGACTTCGATGGTTTTCTTCTCATTAACAAATTTTACTGAAGGCATTATTGGGCTTTCCAAACAGGGATTTGCTGTGAATCTTGATTCAAATAGGGTTTTGTCCATTTCCAGATAATGTCTGGAGGTCTGAATCATAAATATCCTTGAACTGAAATTCCAGACTGCTGGCGTGATATGTTCGGGAGATTTTCAATTCCAGCCCAATAAATCGGTCAAATTCGGTCAGAACTTCTCTTCAAACTCGAAAAACGCTATATTTACATTACCCTGACCTGACTTTACAGGAACCTGAAAAAACTGGAACGGGACCTTACCTTCTAAACAATAACAATACTGATACTTAAATAAAGCGAGATAGAATGAGTTATAATGTCATCTCAGAGAGTTGGAACGCTATTGAAGCCGATTGGCTTGTAATTGCAATTCCCGAATATGAAAACGGAGAAGGATTCGTTGAAAGTGATTCCTTCAATAATTTTGATGATATTCTCAAATCCCAGATGGCCCAGATGCAAAAACAGGGTGATTTGAAAGGGAAATTGTGCCAGTGGACAACTCTTCCCGCTCCTTCCGGATTCTCTGCAAAGCGACTTCTTTTTTTGGGGACCGGGAAAGCATCCAACTTAACGCGGTCTAAACTTGAAAAGGCTGTTCGAACCATTGCACGAAAAACGGCTGATAAAAAAAATGTGAAAATCGCCATTTCACTTGAGGAATTGAATTGTTCTGAATTGAGTTTGAACGAACTTTATTCATCCACTGCAAAATCATTTGTTGTTGGTTCTATCGGGCAGGATCTTTACCAAAAAGAGCCTGGGCATTATTCGCTTGATGATATTGACTTCCTGATTTCTAAAAAAGAAACAAAATCTGATATTGAGCAGGCCATTGCTGAAGGGGAAATTCTTGGCTGTGGAATCAATTTAACCAGACAGTTAGTGAATGGGACAGCCCAGGATGTTTACCCTGAAAGTTTTGCAGAGGAAGCACTCAACGTTGCAGAGGAATATGGAATGGAGTGCGATATTCTGGATGAAGAACGGCTTGTTGAAGAGAAGATGCAATCCATGCTGGCGGTGGCACAAGGATCAGATCGTCCTGCTCGAATGGTTGTTTTGAAATATCAGGGTGCGTCTTCAGATGACCCTGTTCTCGGTTTAGTAGGTAAGGGTGTCACTTTTGACAGTGGTGGGCTTTCCCTGAAACCATCGGATGGGATGAAGACCATGAAATGTGATATGGCGGGCGCTGCTACTGTTCTTGGTGCGATGGCAGCTATCGCCAGTTTGAAACTTCCTGTTAATGTGACAGGTTTCATGGGGCTTGCTGAAAATATGGTGAGTGGTGCATCGTATAAACTGGGTGATGTTCTGAAAGCTCGAAATGGAATCACCATTGAAGTGCTAAATACTGATGCAGAAGGACGGTTGGTTCTGGCTGATGTTCTGAGTTATGCGGTGGATCAGAAAGTAAGTAAGCTGATTGATCTGGCAACATTGACCGGGGCTTGTGTGGTTGCACTGGGAGAAGAAGTGACCGGAGTTTTCTCGAATCAAACTGAATGGGCAGAAGAAGTGAAATCCGCAGCGAAATCCTGCGATGAATCTGTTTGGGAATTACCGATGTTCGATGAATTTGCAGAGCTGCTTAAAAGTGACGTTGCTGATGTGAAAAATATTGGGACTCGCTGGGGAGGAGCAACCACTGCAGCTAAATTCCTTGAAAAATTCACAGGGGGTGTTCCCTGGGTGCATCTTGATATTGCAGGACCTGCATTTGCTTCTTCCAACAGTGATGATCGTGAAGGTGGTGCAACTGGATGCATGGTGACAACATTGGTGGAAGTTGCAGCAAATTTTAAGTGATTCCTACGGGAGCGGTTCAATATATCAAAGAATACTGTACATAATCTGATCATTGATTCCTTCTGAGAGAGAAGATACTGTTCATCATCCCCTTAATGAGATTGCAATCAGTTATTCAACCTGATTCAATGAATAAGATTCACTTTGCAGAGGGTTCCCTTTTTTCCAATTAAATATGAACGATCCTGATAAAACAATTCCACCTCCCGACGACCACGAGAATGGTTTGCAAGAGACCGGTGCGTCTCCTGAATCCAACAGGGAGACAATCCCTCCAAAGCCGGCTACGGTAATGAGCAATCAAGACCGAGAAGAGCCTGAAATTCCCCCGCAGTTTGGACGTTACGAAATTATAAAATTGCTTGGTCAAGGGGCGATGGGATCAGTCTATCTTGCGAAGGATAAGCAGTTGGATCGCAAGGTGGCATTGAAAGTTCCTCAGATGACTCTTAAAGAGGGGTCAAATGAATACGAGCGTTTTTATCGAGAAGCTCAATCGGCTGGAACACTTCGGCATGCAAATATTTGTCCTGTTTATGATGTGGGAGAAATTGACGGGATTCATTACATATGCATGGCTTATATCGAAGGACGACCTCTTTCTGAATATATTAATACAGGTCGAAAAATTTCACAGGTCAGGGCAGCTACTGTCATTCGGAAAATGGCAATTGCTTTGGAGGCTGCGCATCAACAGGGAATTATTCATCGCGATTTGAAGCCGGAAAATGTCATTATCGATCGAGCGGGTGAGCCGATCATCACCGACTTCGGATTGGCGCATCGCTTTCAAAGCCAGAATGCGCGTTTGACTCAGGATGGAGCTTTACTGGGCAGCCCGGGTTATATGTCGCCCGAACAGGTTGAAGGTGATACGGACCAAATGGACCCTCGTTCTGATGTTTATAGTCTGGGTGTTCTGTTTTTTGAATTTCTCGCAGGTCGGCTTCCGTTTGAAGGAACGACTGCTGCTGTTCTTGGTCAGATCATTGCAAAAGAACCTCCGTTACTTTCAGAATTTCGGAAGGATGTTTATCCTGATCTGGAATCGATCTGTTTGAAAATGATTCAGAAGAAACCGGAAAAGCGATATCAGTCGATGACGGAAACAGCAAATGCATTATTTGAATTCATCAAAAAGAATCCCAACGGTCAGCATTTAAAAACAAAGCCAGATACCACAACTGATGGAAGTGCACTCACTCCACCAGATATTCAGCAGACATTATCTCCTGTTAATGAAGGAATTTCTCAAAATTCTGTTGAAGAGAAACCTTCTCAGAAATCAGTGAAAATGAATCAACTCCCTTCCTGGTTGATCACAATTGGAATTGTTCTGGGATTGTTAATTGTTGGATTGGGAGTTGCTGTGGTCAGCTTGTTTGTTCGCATGGGGGATGAAGTTGATCCGGGTAATCGAGTTCCTGCAACGGTTAAAACTTCCCTTGCAGGGAATAGTCACTCTTTATGGATTGATGGAAAACCGATTGATCTGGACCATCTCCCTCTACTGAAGCAGGGGGAGCACCTGATTGAATTAAAAGATAGTGAAGGGAATGTTGTTGATGAAAAGCCGGTAACGGTTGAGGAAGCTGAAGGAATTATTCCTTCATTGAATGTTAATATAAACAATGATGGTTTAAAAATTGTTTTTAATACAGACTATTCTGCAACAATAAGAGGGATGGTTGACAAAGTTTTCGATATTGGTGGAAAAGTGAAATTAAAATCAGAGGGAGAAGAACCTGTTTTGGTCGATTCAAAACAAGATTTACCTTCAAAGACATTTGATATCATCCATTTTGATCTCTCCGGTGCTGGTGAGGTTGAAGAAACTTTTATCGAAAACCTGAGAGAAATATTTCCGGAGGTTGAAATCAAAACTCCTGAAACAGAGTGAGGCTTGACGAAAAAAAAACTTTTTATCCTTAAACATGAAAAAAACGATCAGCATGAAAACTTTGAAACTATTTGTTTGTACCATTTTGGCGTTATCCATATTGAGTCCTTTAAAAGCGGCTGGAGATAAAAAGACTGCGTATCTTTCACCGAAAGAGGCGGGTCCTGATTTTCTGATTCAGGGGGAATATGTCGGGAAAATTGGAGAAAAATTGAATCTTGGTGCGCAGGTGATCGCTCGCGGTAAAGGTCAGTTTGAAGCGGTTCTGTTTATGGGAGGACTTCCGGGGGCTGGCTGGGAAGGAAAAGTAAAAGTTCCTCTAAAGGGAAAACTGTCGAAGGGCAAACGGAACTTTCAGGAATCAATTTTAAAGGAAAAATTCAGGATGGCACTTTTTCAGGAATTGCTGAAGAAGACATTCCTTTTTCCATGAAAAAAGTTCAAAGAAAATCACCCACTCTCGGGGCATCTCCTCCTGATGGAGCTTTCGTTCTATTTGACGGACAAAATGTGAACTCGTGGCAGGATGGAAAACTGGAAGAGGGACAGTTGCTTGGTGTTGGTTCTCGCACAAAACAGAAGTTCAAGAACTTTACTTTACACTTGGAATTCCGATTACCTTTTATGCCAGATTACACAGGACAATCTCGTGGAAATAGTGGAATGTATCTGGTTGATCAATATGAATGCCAGGTGCTTGATTCATTCGGTTTGAACGGTGAAAATAATGAATGTGGTGGTTTTTATAAAATTGCAAAACCTGCAGTCAACATGTGCCTGCCTCCATTAAGCTGGCAAACTTATGATGTCGAGTTTCAGGCTGCTCAGTTTAATAAAGAAGGAAAAAAAACTGTTCCTGCGATTGTCTCTATTCGTCATAACGGAGTTTATATTCATAAGAAATTCAGGCTCCCGCATATCACCCCGGGAGGTGGTCAGGCTGATGAAAAAGCAGGGTCTCTTTTCCTGCAGGATCACGGGGATCCGGTTCGGTATCGAAATATCTGGATCTTGGAAAAAAAATAAGCTGTTGCGAATTCTGGAAACCTTTGTTAAGCCCTTCTTAATTGATAAAGGCAACATGTATATTATTCAGAAGAATTCATAGCTGAGTTATATTTGACCAGATATTAGCTGGCCAGTCATCTTCTGGTATATTGCAAGACTCAAAAGGAATTCCATGTCGGAATCGGATGCTGAGCAGGAAATATTTCTGAAATCGAACGGTCGCGAGCCGATCAATTCAAGCAGTGCATCGCTTGCCATTCTGACTTCAATCCTCTGGGGCGGGACTGCTGTTTCAATCAGTTTTTCCGTCGACACACTTCCGCCGGCAGCAGTCTCCGGAATTCGTTTTGCGATGGGAACAGTTTTCATGTATTTCTGGTGCCGAACCAGAGGTAGTTCGATTTCGATCAAACGTTCCGAGTTGTTTTACCCGATTCTTTTAGGCTTTTTTCTGTTCGCGCAAATTGCATTATGCACATGGGGGATTCAGCTTTCCAATTCTTTGCATGCAACAGTCTTGATCAATAGTTTTATTTTCTGGACATTTGCTATTGAACATTTCATCACCAGAGATTTTCATTTGAAACGAAGTCAACTTGGAGGTTTGGTTGTTGCTGGAATGGGGATCCTGATTTTACTGATTACAGCAGGTACAACTGAAGATACAAGTAAGAGAGATCCAGCAACATTATCAGGCGATTTAATTCTCCTATTGAGTGGGATGCTTTTGGGAGTGAAAATCGTCCTTACTAAAAAAGCGGTCATGCAAATGAATCCTGACAAAGTGATTTTCTGGCATGATGTTTTTGGTGTGATTCTTCTTGCTGCGTGGAGCCTTTGCTTTGAAACTGTTGAGCTAAAAGCGTTCAATACGCCTGCTGTTCTTGGGCTACTTTATCAGGGAATAGTTGTTGCAGGGTTTTGTTTTGCCATGAACGCAGTTCTCCTGACTCGGCATTCTGCTTCCCAGTTGTCTGCTTTTAATTTTCTTACCCCCTTATGCGGCATTGTTCTTTCCATCTTAATCCGCGGCGATGCGCTTTCAATCTGGATATT
>JAJRVU010000340.1 GCA_024277145.1 Planctomycetota bacterium | reverse complement strand
AGATACCCGCAAGATGATCGCAGGTATCTTTTAAAGTTTTAGCGAGTGAATGCACTATCTGATAATTCAGCAGAAAGAATCTTGAGTTTCTCTACTCAATCACTCTGTCTTAATTCTGGTCATTCACTTTTTTTCTTGTCATGGTCGTGATCATCTTTTTCGCCATCTTTGTGATCATGGTCATCTTTATCCCCGTGATCATGATCGTCTTTATCTCCGTGCTCGTGGTCTCCATGGTCGTGGTCAAGGTCATCATGATCAACATCGACACCCTCTTTTTCTGCTTTAGCCAAAGCTTTTTTCTTGTCTTCATCTGATAGTTTTTCAAATGTCGCTTTGCATTCATCACAGCAGTATCCTACGGTTTTACCTTGCCAGGTTGTTGTTGCTCCTTTAGGATCGATTTTTCCCATCATGATAGGGCAGTGAGTGTTCACGAATGCAACGGTCTTTGTATCAGGAGTTGCTTCTTTTCCCTTTTCGGTTGTTCCTGAATCGCTTGAATTACATCCTGCCAGCACAAATGTGAGCAGGGTGGAGAAAATAACAGTTGAGAGTGTTTTCATTGGATTATTCCTGATACTAAATGTTTTCTGTTGAAAAAATAAATCTATTGTGGACTAGTCCTAAACAGTTTTGTTCAGGAATTTTATTACGAAATTCGATAGAGTGCAAAAACATTGGTCTACTGTCGGAAAATTCTTTTCTCTATTCTGTTTTTCGTTTATAATCAATACAATATAGTATTATATCGTGTTGGTAATATTACAAGTTGGCTTTCTATCTTTTTGTGAAAATGCTGTTATGAATAAGAAAAGCGACACCGCCATTGATCCCATTTGTGGCATGGAAGTTTCAACAGAATCCAAAATCTCCATTTCGCATGATGGAGAAAAAATTTACTTCTGCTCCAATGGCTGCAAAGAAAAATATGAGAACTCAATTTCAGGAACTCCTGAACCTGATTCTTCATTGTTGACGATAGCTGAAGTTAAGCCCTGTTGCATGCATAAAGATTCAGATCAAACAGTAAATTTGTTGCCACCTGACAGTAGTTCCAAATACTTCTGCCCGATGTGCCCTTCAGTTCGCAGTGATGTCCCTGCTGAATGTCCCGAATGTGGGATGGCACTGGAGTTGAATCCATTATTCATTGAAAGCAATGTTAAGACAACAAAATACATCTGTCCTATGCATCCGGAAATTGAAGAAGATCAGCCCGGAACCTGTCCGATTTGTGGAATGGATTTGGAACCCAAAACAGTTATTTCTCAACAAGAAGAGGATGATCCTGAACTGAAATTGATGACTTACAGATTCTGGATAGCATCAGGATTAACAATTCCACTTTTTATTATAAGCATGTCGTCAATGACATCCTTCTCTTTCTCCAGGTGGATAAATCCTGATCAAAATTTATGGATTCAATTCGCTCTCTCCACTCCTGTTGTGCTTTATTGCGGTTGGCCTTTTCTTGTGAGGTGTGTTCGTTCTCTGAAAACAGGAAACCTTAACATGTTCACGTTGATAGGAATCGGAACGGGGACTGCATATCTTTATAGCATTTTTGCAATGCTGTTTCCCGGATTGATTCCGAATTCATCTTATGAAGGAGGAGCGATTCCTGTTTACTTTGAAGCAGCTTCGATGATCACAGCATTGGTTTTATTGGGACAAATGCTTGAATTGAAAGCCAGGAAAAAAACAAGCGGAGCCATCAAGGAACTGCTTTCTCTTGTCCCGGATACCGCTCGACTCATACGAGATGGTCAGGAAACTGTTGTGGGTATCGAAGAAATCATTTCAGGAGATATGATACGCATCGTACCGGGGGATAAAATTCCTGTCGATGGTAAAGTGATTTCCGGAAAAAGCAGCGTTGATGAAGCAATGATTACAGGGGAACCGATTCCTGTTGAGAAAAATGAAGGAGACAAGGTGGTTGCAGGAACGGTCAATCAGACAGGTTCCTTTGAAATGCTCGCTGTAAAAGTGGGGCGGGATACCATGTTATCAAAAATTGTCTCTTTGGTAGCGGATGCCCAAAGAAGCAGGGCACCCATTCAAAAAATTGTAGACACCGTCTCGGGGTATTTTGTTCCCGTTGTTATTGCTTGTTCCCTTATTACATTTATCCTGTGGGCAATCCTGGGACCGAATGAAACCCGATTTGCCTATGCATTGGTGAATGCTGTCTCTGTTCTCATCATTGCCTGTCCCTGTGCACTCGGGTTGGCAACGCCAATGTCCATCATGGTGGGAGTCGGACGTGGAGCGAAAGAGGGAATATTATTCAAGGATGCAGAATCCATTGAATCTTTGGAAAGCATTGATCATCTCATTGTAGATAAAACGGGAACCTTGACAAAAGGAAAACCGGAACTGGTGGAAACGATCACGTTTCTTGATCATTCTGTCACCGATTTAATCACATTGGCATCTGCTGTAGAATCAAAAAGTGAACACCCTTTAGGAAATGCAATCATCGAAGCTGCTAAGAAAGAGAACATCACTATCCCTGTTGTAAGCGATTTTCAATCAACCACAGGTGGCGGTGTTATGGGAACCGTTCATGATAAAAATATTCTTGTTGGGAATTCTTCCTTGTTAGCCAGCTTTAACGTCAAAGGACTCGATAAAGCGATTAAACAGGAAGACGAACTTTGTGCTAAGGGAAACACGGTCATTTACATTGCCGTGAATAGTGAACTTGCTGGTCTTCTGGTTGTAAACGATCAATTAAAAGAGACATCACGAGATGCAGTTCTGGCAATCCAGAACCTTGGAGTAAATGTCAGTATCTTTACTGGTGATAATGAAATAGCTGCAAAGGCCATTGCAGAACAGGTTAACATTACTGATGTCCATGCAAAAATGAGTCCACAGGACAAGCAGGAAAAAATCACGCAGATGATTGAATCTGGTTTAAAAGTTGCTATGGCTGGAGACGGTATCAACGATGCCCCAGCCCTTGCTGCTTCAACGGTCGGTATAGCGATGGGGACCGGGACTGATGTTGCTATCGAAAGTTCCATGGTGACTCTTGTTAAAGGTGATTTGAGTGGAATTGAGAAATCCATTGAATTGAGTAAAGCTACGATGAAAAACATCAGGCAAAATCTGTTCTTTGCTTTCTTTTATAACGCAATGGGAATTCCGGTCGCAGCTGGCTTACTCTATCCCTTCTTTGGAATTCTTTTAAGTCCGATCATTGCCGCCGCTGCAATGAGCTTAAGCTCCGTTTCCGTGATCAGCAACGCACTCCGTTTAAGATATTCAAAACTCTCCTGAAACAAATTGAACCAGTTTAAAAACCTGTTGCAATGAAATTTACCCTCTCTACACGGGAATATTCTCTCGAAATAATATTCAGTGACAGGTAAACAAAAAAATCCCCGGCTATTTGTAACCGAGGATTTCATATTTGGACTGAGCAATTTCATATCTAAAAACCTAACTGGAAATTAAAATTCTTACCATGATAATCAACACCATAAGGGGAGAAGTTGACATTTCCTCGACGTCTGTTGTATTGGTTAGATCTGTATCGGTTAGATCGACGAGGGCTATTTGAAGCATGAAGGCTGTGCTGGTATTGAGTTTCACAACCGTCATTAAATAAACCATACGAAGAACCGAAGCGTGAATTTCCATAATTGTTGTGGAAATTATTGAAACGATTGTTTCTGTATCGATTTCTGCTGTTCCAGTTTCTGCTCAAACGGTCTCTATTGTAACGACTATTGCCATAGTAGGAATTTCCATAGCCATAGTTGTCTAAGCGATTGTAGTTAAGGCTTCGAGAACGTGAACGTGAACGATATGGGCTGTCAGCCGATACAGTGCTCATACCAAGAGTTACTAAAGTCATTAAAGTTGCAAGTGCAATTGAAAAACGTTTCATTTCATCATCCTTTCTTATTTTGAATTTGAAATTACTAATGTTTTAACTTGCACAAACCATGCCTTTATTTGCAATAAATTTTAAACAGGGCTACTCAATAAGGTTGTGGAATGATGCAATTAAAATGCAATAATTGATTATGTGATCATTCAGATATTTTATGTGGTTCTTATGATCACACAGCCTCTTTTTAATTCTGTTTCGGTACCAGAGTAGGTACTTGTTTTTCTGACGGTGACGGGATTATAAGTGTAATGGAAGAACCCTTCTGGCGATTGAATGCCAGCCGGCTTTGCGAAGTTTTTTAATTGTCAGTTATTGCATTGAATATCTCTTATGTTTTTTGATTTATTACAATTAATTTCAACTTAAGTTGTAATAAATATAAACAACTTTCCCAAAAAATTGTTGCGACATTTTGGAGTTATCTCATTTCCACGGTTACATATTAATCTGAAGAAACTGTTTTCTTTTTAAGTTTAACGGCATCGGTTGAAACGTATGCACTGACACCTTTTTCTGATTGCACCAGCACATAACTGCCAGCTTTTTTGACAATGCTGACTTTTGTGCCTGCCGGGAACTTACCGTCTGCCGGTCGTCCCTGCTGCGGACCAGTCGTATAATATTCGATTTCGAATTTGATTACGTGCGAGAATTTCAAGACTGGTTTCTTCTTATCATGTTTGTTCTTCAACAGTAAAACTCGATCCCCCAGTTCGCTTAACACTTCAAAGGGAGGCTCTGCATTGTGTTCACGGGCGGTGAAGAAGTTGAATATGTAAATGCCGTCTACTCCATTTTTCCATCGGTTTCGAGCCGCACGCAGGTACTGTTGAGCAGTCAGGTTCCCAGTTTTCGACCGAGCTTCTATGCATTCGATCCCTCCGTAGATTGGCACTTCGGTAATGAGCTTCTTCCAGGGCGCGATGGGTAAGTCATACCGCACATAGAGGAATTCCGAGACGGTCAGGAAATCAATCCAGCCGTTCTTCGCCCAAGCTGCAGGATCACATCCGATCTTTCGTGATGTTTCATAGCTGGGCGGTGTTTTGCCGTAGTTCGATGGGATACGAACAGCGAGCACAAGGTGACGCTGTCGTTTTTTGCCTTCCTCATCAAGCATTACATGCACTCGTTTAACCAGAGCGTTCATTTTCTTTACTCGCTCTTCAGTCGTACCGTTTTTGAAAAAAGTAGGAAATCGATTGAAGTCAAGTTCGATACCATCGCAATCATATCGCTGCACGGCTTCCTGGATCAGGTGAAACACATAGTCTCGAACTTCGTCGTGAGCAAAGTCGAGGCCACCGCCAAGACGGTATTTGGGATGATCAATCCAGAACTTCGTCCGCAAGAAGTCATTTCCATGTGCATCATTCATGCGAAAGGTCAGCAGTGCTTCCAATCCTCGCCGTTTTGCTTCAGCTAGCATGATTGCATAAGGATCAATGCCGTTGTCGAAAAAGCGTTTCATGTTGGTAAATCGTTGCTTTTCGTTTGCTGACCACTTTTCTCGTTGTTCCGGACTGCATTGCGTGCCACGCATCGTTCCAACTTTGGTCGGATAATACATCACCTGTGCGTTGATGCAGACGAGCATTGTATCGACCTGACTTCCTTCAAAGGCAATCTCCTTGATTAATGTTTTCATGTCGTCAATATCAGTTGCAACTGGTCCATTCCCACCAGCTCGCGTCCACATACACGAGTCACCATCAAAGTTGTAGACGACACGGCGTCGACGTGAAGGAGTGTCCTGTTTCACTGGGGCTACTGCATTTGGCGAAGTGCATTTCTGCTGGTTTAATTTCTTTTCTGCATGAAGTAATGGACAGGTTCCAAGTGCAAGAATCAGTGTGAGGTAGTGAATTCGAAGTGATAGGAATTGAGTTTCAAGCATCTCTTTGCTCCTGCATTTTTATGAATTGTCGAATTGTTTCATTTATTCTTCCAGCTTCTGGCGATTTCTTCAAGAGATCGACCTTTTGTTTCGGGCATTACAAATATACCAAACAACAGGGACAGAAAACAGATAACGGTAAACAACCAGAAGGCTCCTCCGGAAGATCCAGTGAGACGTTCTGACAAATTGATAATGGTAGGGAAAAGGTACACTCCTGTAAAAATGAATGTCCAGAGAATCGTCGTCGTAATAGCAACGGCTTTGGCCCGCAAGTTCGTAGGAAACAATTCGGACATCATCAGCCAGGGAATTCCTCCCAGTGCAAGGCCGTGTGGTACAGTGATTAACGCAATCACCACCAGTACCACAGTTCCAGTCAGGTTCCAATGGAACACAAACCCGCATGCGGCTGTAATAAACATGGCCAGAACCGAAGCGATAATCCATAGTGGACGACGGCCCACCTTGTCGGAAAGAAAAATGGAGACCAGTGTCAGTCCTCCCATTGCACCATAGATGAAAATATAGTCACGAATGGCGCTTTCTCGTCCAAAACCGGCGGCTTCGAAGAGTCGCGGTACATAACCGCCAATCACGCTCCACCCTGTCCAATTATTGAAGAAGGCCAGTAAAATACCAATTAGCAGCGCGTATCGCATTCTGGGTGCAAGCAAATCGCTCCAGCTTCCTTGCTCTTCTTCCATTGAATCCTTGATGAGGGCTAATTCAAAATCAGCGAAGTCGTTTCCTCCAATCCCGGACAGTACTGAATGTGCGTCATCAAATCGAGACTTCTGTGCCAGCCATCGTGGGCTTGCCTTGTATGCAGGAGTGCCTTGACATTCTTGAAAAAAATGATTCCCCCGGACCCTGTAACACGGGGGGATCAAATAGTGAAGAAAAATTGGAAACAGGCGGTGTTGATACGCTGGACCTAAGCATATGGGGGAAATTTATCCCAGGTGAATTCGATGAATTAATTAATGCACTAGAAGAATGTAAAGAAATAGCACGATTGGTAGAGAAAGGGTCCTGCTGGATAATTTCCATCTGGAAAATGTGCTTTTTAGCTCATCAAAAACTAAATTTCAAAAATGTTTGATATATGATAATTACAAAATAAATTTACTAAATAAGCCATTTTAAGGGGGTAACTTATTGTAAATAATTAATGCTGAAATCCAAACAATTATTT
This sequence comes from Planctomycetota bacterium, assembly GCA_024277145.1. Classification (GTDB taxonomy): domain Bacteria; phylum Planctomycetota; class Planctomycetia; order Planctomycetales; family Planctomycetaceae; genus JAJRVU01. The sequence goes on along the minus strand of JAJRVU010000340.1, from coordinate 26,954 downwards.
TCTATAATTGCTAATTTATTATTTGTATTTTTTATTTATGCTGATACCATAATAATTGTTGGATCACTTTTGCTAACGTAATTGTTATAAAATGAGTGTTTCTTGTATTTTTTTAAGCCAAAATGAGATATCGGGGTCGTTATATCTATGTTATTAAGGGCTGTATCATATCAGAAGGTTGAAGTGTCAAAAAAAAGAAATGATGCTTAGCTTCTACCGTTGTGGTTTATTGTGCTGGATACTCGTTCCTCCGTCTGGGGGGCCTGTTTTGTTGCAAGTTTCCTTTGAAGGAGAAGAGCTATGGATAAGAAAATTACGAGACGAGTGGCAATAGGCTCTGCGTTTGGTGCCTTGGTCGCTGGAACAGTTGGAACTATTTACTTTCGGACATCTCGCAGTCCGATTTTTGAGGAAATTGACCCTTACGGGAAACTTATTGTTCCTCCAAAAATTGATTCCGATCTAGCAGCCGATGATTTGGCAAAAGCTTTTAAAGTGTTCCAAAAAGAAAGGGAAATGTGGCTTAACTTCAGAGGCGTGTCGGCCCAAATAAAAATTGTTAAAGAGACTACCGCAGCTGATGGAAATAATTCTAAAAAAGTCGCAGATGAAGGTTGGGTTTCGTTGAATTTAGATCTCAAGCCTATAGCTGGAATCGCTCGCAAAATGTTAGCCCCAGCTGATGTCAAACTAATCTATTCAGATGCTAAAAATAGTGCTCCCGTTTGGAGTTTTGTGATGGCGAAGCGCGATCCCCGAAAGCCTGGAAAATTTACAGGTAAAGAAATAAACAGCATCAATCATATCGAATTGTATTCCTTTTTGACTCTTCCTCTGTCCTTGCTATCTGCTGATAATGGTACCGTTAAGGAAATTAGCAGTTTCTGGAAGGTTTCTCGAAATATAAAACCGAACTCTGGATCAGATTCTTATGTTTTCGAATCCAACGGGAAACCTATATCCGATGGATTACTTCCTACCTTTGGTTTTACAGATGGACATTTCAGTGGATTCATCCCTAAGAGGATGCCAGGACAATCATACTCTACCATTGCATTGATGGAACATATCGTTGAGAACGGTGTAGCTTACCCTACAGCCATAGTTATATCGCATGCTGCTAAGAGCGATACCTTGCCTGTGAAGACAGTCACAACAATTACTCTTTCTGATGTTCAAATTACTACAACCTGAATTTCTACCGCTTAACCGCTACCACAATGGAGGATGTAATGAGTTATCTTGATCTTGATTATCCCGAATAGGACGTCGATTTGTCTGATTCGCCACTTCGGTTTCCAAGCAATAAATCCGGCGAGTCTGATTCGTTTAGCTCTAATTCAGATGTTGTTGCTGCGATACAAAAAGCAAAAGTCATCGTGCGATATGGAATTGGCTTTGACAACGTTGCTTGTGAGACTGCACGAGAAAAAAATATTCCTGTTTGTAATATCCCTGATTACTGTATTGATGAAGTGGCCGATCATACATTGTCTTTTATTCTTGCAGCAACTCGAAGCTTGCAAGCGAATTGCAATCTTGTGAAGCAAGGAGGTTGGGGGCTTGGCGTTCCACTTGAACAAATGCGAGCACTTCGAGATCAGACAGTTGGAATTATCGGTTTGGGTCGAATTGGTAAATCTGTTGCTTTTCGATTGAAAGCCTTCAAGTGTCGCTTGCTGGTCTTTGATCCTGTTGTCTCTGCCGATGAAGCCAGTAAATATGGGTGCTCACTTGTCAGCTTGGATGAACTGTTTGCTCAAAGTGATATTGTCTCACTACATTGTCCTTCCAGTAATAAAACACGAAATATCATCAACCGTGAATCATTAGCCAGTATGAAACCTGGCTCTATCCTGATTAACGTGGGGCGAGGCGATCTGGTGGAACTGACTGCATTGACTGAAGCTCTGGAAAGTGGACAAATCTCGGCGGCGGCTCTTGATGTGTTTGATGTTGAACCACTCGCAAGTGACTCACCGCTACTTAAAATGGAAAACGTACTTGTTTCGTCTCATGTTGCATCAGTCAGTCCGAAGGCTGTTCGGACTTTACGTGAAACTGCAGCACAAATTGCTGTTGCGGCGCTGCGAGGTGAACCTCTATCCAACATCGTTAATAATGTCACACCAAATTCATAAAAAACAGGAGATATAATGCCCAAACCTCTTTTTCGCGGAGTCTGTGCCTCTTCGGTAACCCCTTTCCATAGTGATGGAACCTTGCACCTTGAACGATTGAAACCACATATCGATTGGTTGATTGAAGAGAACGTTAACGCGATTTCTCCTCTGGGAAGTTCCGGGGAATTTCCTGCAATGGAATGTGAAGATCGCAAACGAGCTTTGTCTGCTTCCATTGAAGCGATTGACGGGAGGGTTCCCGTAGTTGCAGGAACGCACGATTATTCCACGCGTCGAACGATTCAGTTATCACAATTTGCAGAATCAGAGGGGGCTGATGCTTTGTTAATTGTTCCCCCTTATTACATGGCACCTACTCCTGCGCAGGTGATGGATCACTATCGACGCATTGCAGAAAAAGTTTCCATTCCAATTGTTTTATATCATAACATTCCACTCACCACAGTTGACTTGACGACAGATCATCTGCTGGAACTATTCAACGAAGGTGTGATTGGTGGCGTGAAAATGTCAAACCCTGAACCGGATCGTCAATGCCAATTGCTCCAGGCAACTGACAGTAAGCTGTTTGTCTATGCGGGAATTGACACTGCTGCCTTCGAAGGTTTGTGTCATGGTGCTCACGGATGGATTTCCGGGATTCCCAGTACTGTGCCAGGCGCTGCTCGTAAATTGTATGAAGCGATTTCTGTTAAGAAAGATTTGGTTGAGGCGCGGAAGCTTTGGCAAAAACTTGCTCCATTAATGCGTATGCAATTTCAGGCTTATCATTCGAAAGGTGAAGGAGCTCATTGGTTCAGCACCATGAAAGCAGCTTTGAATATGATTGGTCCACCAGTGGGTGATCCTGAGCTGCCAATCAAACCATTGCCGGAAGAGCATTGCAAAACTTTGGCATTGTTGCTTCAGGACCTTGGTTACACTCTCAATGAGAAAGTTATGGTATGAAATGCGAATCGCTTTGATGTGAAAATTCGCGACTTTGACTTTTTACTTTCAATCATGATTAATTGCTAATGTCCGATTCAAAAAACGAACAATCAGAACTTGTGGTGCTGGGTGGTGGTCCGGGTGGATATTCCGCTGCATTTGCTGCTGCTGATCTCGGAATGAAAGTTACTCTCGTCGATGATGGTATTAAACCGGGGGGTGTTTGCCTGCATCGGGGATGTATTCCCTCAAAGGCCTTGCTTCACGCTGCCAAAATGATTAATGAATCGAAGGAAGCTGCTGAATGGGGGCTTGATTTTTCGAAGCAGGAAATCAATATCGAAAAACTCCGATCTAAAAAACAATCCATTGTTGATCAATTATCCGGTGGGATCAGCGAACTCTGTAAAGCACGCGGGGTGACGCTTTATCGGGGTAGAGGAAGATTTATTAATTCGACCACACTCGAATTGGCGGAGGCAGGCGGTAAACAAAACGAGCTGACTTTTCAACATACCATCATTGCGACTGGATCTTCGCCCGTCCATCCAAAAATCTTTGATTTTAATGACGACCGCATCATGGATTCCACCGGTGCGCTTGAGTTGAATGATGTTCCCGGAAAACTGCTCATTATCGGTGGTGGTTATATCGGTCTTGAAATGGGAACTGTTTATGCAGCATTGGGATCGAAAGTAACAGTCGTAGAAATGCTTTCAGACTTGCTTCCCGGAGCTGACAGAGATTTGGTCCGTCCTCTCAAAAAACGACTTGATAAGCAATTTGAAGCAATCAACCTGAATACAAAAGTGGTCAAGATTTCATCCGGTCAAACAGGAATCACTGTTGAACTTGAAGGGGATGTTGACGAGGCATCTCAAACATTTGATCGTGTGCTCGTTTCGGTTGGTCGCCATCCCAACAGTGCGAACCTTGGTCTGGAAAATACAAACGTTGAACTTTCTGATCAGGGCTTCATCAAAGTTGATGGTCAGCGTCGTACTTCCGATGCAAATGTATTTGCGATAGGTGATGTTGTTGGCCATCCGATGCTGGCGCACAAAGCAACACGAGAAGCAAAAGTTGCTGTTGAGGCACTTGTTGGCGAACCAGCGATGTTTGATAATATTGCCATTCCGTCCGTGATTTTTACTGATCCCGAAATTGCATGGTGTGGAATAACAGAAACGGAAGCGAAAAAGGCTGGCCTTAATGTTAAAGTAACACGTTTTCCCTGGGCTGCATCAGGCCGCGCAAAAACTCTTGGTCGAACTGAAGGACTCACAAAGCTCATTTTTGATTCGGAAAGCGGACATATTCTCGGAATGGGTATTGTAGGTGCAGGTGCTGGTGAACTCATCGCCGAAGGGGTGATCGCAATTGAAACAGGTGCTTATGCTCGTGACCTTGCAGAAAGTATCCATGCTCATCCGACACTTTCTGAAACAATCATGGAAGCAGCGGAAGCGTTTCTCGGTCACTCGACGCATTCCTACCATACAAGAGTATGACCCGCGAACGAATTACTTAAGTTGAAGTTTTAAATTGATTTGTATTGTTGAATAATATTATTGATCTGGATCTTGATAACGGAGAGATTTTAAATGCAAAGGGTAATATATACAAACATCCGCGTCCATTTAATCACTTCTTTTCTATTGGTTGCATGTTGGCTTTGCACAATTTCTCAGTGCGAGTCTGGTCAACCCGAATTCATTGACTGTTCATTATTGGTTGCGTCCGAATACCCGGCGACCTGGCCTTCGGCACCGTTTCCGCGGTTTCAGATGATTCATCAACAAACGATTGGTCCCAATAGCGCATACAATATTGATGTTCTCCTGATTGACGGGAATACCGGCACTCAGCTTGACGTGCCACCCCATTCCGTTGCTCGACCGGAATTGAATCGTCCGAAATCTGGAAAATGGGGATTGTCGTACACAGACAAAATCGAACCGTGGCAGTTTGGTGGTGAAGCGTGTGTTGTTGACGTACGAGATTTACTGGATCAGGCAGCGAAGGGTGTCAGCCCGTTGGTGCGACGGAAGCACGTTGAACGTTTTGAAAGGAAGTATCGGAAGCTGCGGTTTGGCGATGTTGTTCTGTTTCGCAGTGGCTATTCGGACAAGTATTACCATCCGTTCCCTGAGGGTCGTCGGTATATCGCTGATGTTCTGGACCGCAAGTCGCCCGGCTACCCAGACCCCGATCCGGATTGCATGGATTTTCTGGCAACTCGTAATGTGATGACGCTTGGCACGGATAGCGCCAGCATGGGACCGTTACCCAACCTTGCAGAGCCAACGCATTATGCTGGCCTGAAATACGGAATGATCTGGACTGAAGGAGCAACGAATCTTGGAGCATTACCACCCACCGGCGCATTTTATTGTCTGTTGTGTCCAAAACACGAAGGGGGTCCGTACAGCGAAGGTCGGGCATTGGCGATTTCTGGTGGCGATTTACCTCAACGCTTAATTCAAGCTTGCAAGAACAAACATGTGATTGATCTGTCACCAACGTTATCACCAAAATTTCCAATGACATCACCAGGAATTGGTACAGGAAATCATCGGCAGGTTTATCTGAAAGTTGATTTTCTGTATTCTGAGTATCTTGATATGTGGCACCACACTCACTTAATGGATTCCACGGCAGGAACTCACCTTGTCCCACCATCGTATGCGTTACCACCGGACGGAGAGAAACACGCGTATGCACCGGAAGTTCGCGGCTGGCTGGAAGAGTTTGAAAATAAATATGGTCCACGAGGGACCAGTACAATGACTACAGAAAAAGTCCCTCTCAATTGGATGTCTGGAAATCTTCACATCGTTGATGTTCGGTCGCTAGTCGGAAGCACGGAGAAGAAAACCTGGCCTGCATCCCCGGAAATTACTCCAGAACACATTCAAGCATCTGAGAAATCGAAAGGTGTTCTTAAACCCAATGATGTCGTGCTTTTTCAGACGGGACATCTGGATAAGCATTTAAAACCACAACCGGAAGATAGCGGTGTCTGGTCTGATCCGTTACAGGGAAAAAGTGAAGGTTGGCCTGCACCAAATACTGATGCAATTGCCTATTTGAAGAGTAAGGGAATTCGTTGTGTTGCGACCGATGCCCCTGATTTGGGAGGTGTTGATCCACGCAGTGCCCTCAAGACATATTGGATGCTTGGAAAACATGAAATGGTTGGTGTTGAATTTCTGCATAATGTGAGTGATATTCCAAATAAGAGTGAAGCCTATTTTCTTTTTGCTCCGGTAAAAATCCGCGGTTGCCACGGGGGCCCAGGACGAGCCATTGTTCTTTATAAGGTGGGTCATTGATGAATGATGAACAAAAAAAAGTGAATCCAGATCTACCGAAAACATGTCTGCCTACATGGGAGATGGCTGAACTGCCGGAACCCAAGCCATTGGGACTGCATAACCTTGCTGGTTTTATTGGACCCGGAATTGTTATGTGTGGGATCCAGATTGGTGGTGGCGAGTGGTTATTTGGACCAGCGATCACGGCGAAGTACGGCGGCGGTTTGATGTGGATTGCCACAGTCGCCATCTTGTGTCAGGTTTTTTATAACATCGAATGCGGAAGGTACGCCTTGTATACAGGCGAGCCTGTTTTCACCGGATTCATGCGGACTCGACCGGGACCCGGTTTCTGGATTGGTGTTGCGATGCTTCTGAGTCTCGGGTCATTTATTCCTGGATTGTCCACGAATGCAGCGGTATTAATTGCGTCCTTATACCTTGATCGTCCACCTACCCCTGATGATGCATTCCTGGTCAATAGTTTAGCCTATTTGTGCCTCGGGCTGGTGGTGTTGCCTGTTCTCGTCGGAGGCAAAGTTTACAACATGTTGCAAATAATAATGACTGCCAAAGTTTTTATCGTGTTGACTTTCTGCTTGTTCATTGGCGTTTTCTTTGTCAGTTCACAGGGATGGATTGACGTATTCAGCGGCTTCCTCAAATTTGGCAACGTGCCGGTTGATGATGGCAAAGGTGGAGAAACGGTCGTCAACGCTTTTACGCATTATTTTGAACATGGTGAATTTCCTGTTGTTGCTTTAACCAATATTGCAATTCTTGGTGCGTTCGCAGGATATGCCGGTGGGGGAGGGCTGAGTAACTCAACTTACAGTAACTTTATTCGCGACAAAGGCTGGGGAATGGGAAGTCAGGTAGGAGCAATCGCCAGCGCTGTCGGTGGTCGAAATGTAACGTTAAGTCATATCGGGAAAGTTTTCGTCATTAACGAGGACAATCTGCGAAAGTGGAAAGGTTGGTGGAAGTACATTTTGACCGATCAATTTTTCATCTGGATGCCCGGTTGTATCATGGGGATGGCTTTGCCTGCACTGCTGTCAATCGAATTCGCTACAAGCTCACCTATGTTCGGGCAGGATCTCCCTTATGCACAGTCGCTGATTTCAGCCGACGGAATTCGTCATGCATCAGGTATTAATGAGACGACGCGAGAGCTATTGTGGACCGTCACCCTACTTGTTGGATTGATGGTATTCCTGCCAAGCCAGATGTCTATCGTAGACGATGTTGCCAGACGTTGGACAGACATCATCTGGTCATCGAACCAGAAAGTTCGTGAACGTCTGGAACCACACCAGGCAAGCAGAATCTATTATCTGATCTTGTTCTGTTATGTTCTCTGGTCGTTCATATCAGCAACGATTTTCCTGGCATACGGCGATGCACCTAAATTGATGGTGATCGTGATTGCAAATCTTAATAATGTGGCACTTGGAGTAACCGCTTTTCATGTCCTTTGGCTGAATCGAAACTTCCTGCCCAAACCACTTCGCCCACGTTGGTACAACCAGATTGGTATTGGTGCGTGTGGTCTTTTTTACTGCGGAATGGCTTTGCTGGTATTCTGTGCGAACATACTTCCTTTGATAATAAATTGAGGTTTGACTATGGCTCACTCGATGTTTGACCTTTCTGGCAAAGTAGCCGTTGTTTCTGGAGCTGCCCAGGGTTTGGGACAAGCGACCGCCATTGCCGTGGCTGAGCACGGTTCAGATGTTGTGCTTGTGGATCGAAACCTTGAAGGTGCTAACGTGACTGCGGAAATAATCCGGGAACTCGGACGGAAAGTTCTTGTAGCAGACTCAAATGTTTCCGATCCGGATGCGATTTCGGAATTATTTGATCGTGTCGATTCAGAATTTGGTCGAGTTGATTTTCTTGGTAATATCGCTGGTGATGGTTGCCTTTCCAAGCCGGAAGACCTGTCGATTGAAGATTTGCACCGTGTTTTCCAGAATCTTGTCATCGGGCGTTTTGCAATGTGTCAACAGGCTGGTCGTCGCATGTTGAAACAGGGTAAAGGTTCAATTATGAACATTGGTTCTCTTGCAAGCAGTACTGCACTCGGTCGAGGACACATCGCCTACAGCATGGCAATGGGAGCTGTCCTGCAGATGACACGCGAGCTTAGCACCGAATGGAGTTACCGAGGAGTGAGGGTAAATTGCGTTACGCCAGCACAGGTGACCAATCCAAGTTTAGTCTCACGTATGGAACAGGATCCGAATCTGGAATCACAATTTCTCAGCGGAATTCCAGCCGGTCGGATGGGAACACCGAAGGACATTAAAGGATTGGCAGTGCTTCTCGCGTCTGATGAATCTGAATGGATTACAGGAGCAATTATCCCGATGGATGGTGGTAACATGGCGATGAATGCAGGCGGAACTCCCGGGCATTCAAATGGTCCAATACAATCTTTTTGAAAAAAAATTAGAAGGTTCACTCAATGTCGATATCAGAGATTTCCTCTCACGATAATCAAACAGTTCTTTCCCTTTATAAAACGATGCAGGTGATTCGGCAAACGGAAGAACAACTCGCCCGCTGTCACCAGCGAGGAGAAGTGCTTGGCGCGTGTCACACATATGTTGGCGAAGAAGCGATTGCAACAGGTGTTTGTGCGCACCTGAACGATAACGATTTTGTATTCAGCACACATCGCGGACATGGACATGCCCTCGCGAAGGGACTTGATCCCGAGCTTCTATTTGCTGAACTTTTTGGACGAAAGACGGGAGTATCACAAGGGCGCGGTGGGAGTATGCATTTGTTCTCACCAGAAATTGGCATGATGGGAACCAGTGGCATTGTCGGGCCATGTCTTCTACAGGCTTGTGGTGGTGGTTACACTGCAAAAGTAAAAGGAACAGATCAGGTTTCGGTCGCATTTTTCGGTGATGGCGCAGTCAACAACGGCGCGTTTCATGAAGGTTGTAACATGGCCAGTATCTGGAATTTGCCGGTGCTCCTGATATGTGAAAACAATCAATTTGCTACGGAAGTCTCGTTTGAGTATTCAAGCGGTATTCCTGATGTCGGTCGCCGGGCTGCAAACTACGGCTTGCCAGGTTTTGAAGTGGACGGTAATGATGTGCTGGCTGTTTTTGAAACCGCTCGTGAAGCTGTTGAAAGAGCGCGTTCTGGTGGCGGTGCAACATTAATAGAATGTAAAACCTATCGGACTCGTGCGCACGCTGAGGGAATGGGAGACTATTCTTACCGCACACGAGAAGAGGTTGCAGAATGGCGTGAAAAATGTCCCATTCAACTTCTGGCTCACCGTATCATCGATGAAAATATTGCCACGAAAGAGGAACTCAGTTCCATCGAAGAAAAAGTTAAGGCAGACGTACTTGAAAGCAGCAAGTTAGCCGGACAGGCTGAATGGCCAGACCCAGCCACCGCAGCAACACATGTTTATTTCAATGATTCCTCAATCGTTCCCAAAGAGCCGGATGCAGGAACGCGTGAGATTAACTACATTGCTGCAACTCATGAAGCCCTTGAATTCGAAATGGAACGCAATCCTGGCATTTTCGTAATGGGTGAAGGAATTGGTGAACGTGGAGGCAACTTTGCTACAACCACAGGATTATACGAAAAGTACGGTGCGGAAAGACTCTGCGATACTCCAATTTGTGAACGCGGGTTTGTTGGTCTTGCCTGTGGAGCAGCGATGACCGGGACCCGTCCGGTGATCGATTTCATGTTCATTGATTTTATTAATGATGCATTCGGAGAGATCACAAACCAGATTGCCAAAATGCACTATATGTCTGCGGGTCGATTGAAAATGCCTGTGCTGTTGCGAGGTTGTATTGGCATCGGACACTCGGCAGCAACGCACCATTCAGGCAGCTATCATTCAGTTTATTCACACTTTCCCGGGTTGCGTGTTGTCATTCCGTCAACACCCTACGATGCAAAAGGTTTGTTTCACCATGCGTTACGTTGTCAGGATCCCGTTCTGTTTCTTGAGCATCGGGAACTGTTTGGCATGAAAGGTCCGGTACCCAAAGAAGATTACGAGATTGAATTTGGCAAGGCAAAAGTGATGCGAACAGGAACAGACATCACGGTCGTAGGAATTTCTCTGATGGTGCATAAAGTACTTGAAGCAGCAGGACAACTTGCATCAGATGGGATATCGGTTGAAGTGATTGACCCTCGGACAGTTTCCCCACTTGACACCGACACGATCCGGGCATCCGTTGCAAAAACAGGACGATTGCTGATCGTTGACGAAGCGTTTGGCCCTTGCAGTGTTGGAGCAGAAATTGCTGCGATCATTGTGGAAAAAGGATTTGACGATCTGGATGCTCCTGTCAAGCGGCTCAACGGTGCATTCACGCCAACACCTTATAGCCCGGTTCTGGAAGCTGCTGTTGTGCCGAATGTTTCAGACATTGTGAAAAATATTCGAAGTCTGCTGGAAGAGTAAATCAATTTATTGAGTGGATAGGTCAAGCAAAGTTACGATTCGGAAGGAAGAGACAATGTCAGTTGAAATTACCATTCCACGCCTTGGTTGGAGTATGGACGAAGGCATATTTGTGGAATGGACCAAGCAGGATGGTGAATATGTTGCAGCAGGGGATCCAATATTTCTTATGGAAACGGAAAAGGCTTTACAGGAAATCGAATCAGTCGATGCAGGAATTTTGCACATTCTGCCCAACACACCGAAAGAGGGAGACGTTGTCAAGGTTGGCACTTTAATTGGCTATCTTCTTGAAGAAGGAGAAGAGCCTCCAAAATTTCAACCAACAGTAAAAACATCAGCGCAACCAAAAGAACGACATGAACAATCATCAAGCGATACCACATTGGAGGACGTTTCGACAAAGAAACCTTTGACACCGGTTTCATCTTCTGCTGGTGTGCCATTGGCTTCATCTTTTCAGGAATCCGGTTCTTCCAAGGTCGTGGCTTCACCCTCTGTTCGACGGCTTGCCCGGGAACTCGGAGTAGATCTTGCTTCGGTGAATCTTTCTGGGACAATTTCCATACATGATGTCCGTCGTGCTGCACAGGAAGCCAAAGAAAAAAATTCACCCGCTCTGAATTTGTCTTCCGCAATAATCCCGGAACGTAATGCTGATCCATCGTTGCCGAAAATTTCTCCCCGGGCTGCACGTACTGCTAAACGATTCAATATTAATTGGACAACTTTAAAGGGGAGTGGTCATGGCGGGCGAATTCGTGAACGAGATGTGATTACAGCTTCAGGAAACAGAGATATCCCAGATGGAATATTAGTTCCTGCATCACCTGTCAGAAAACTGATTGCTGAACGACTGGCGCAAAGTGCTCGGACGACGGTTCCAGTCACGTTGACTACAAAAGTCTGTTTTGATGCCATTTTGCAAAATCGTTCAGACCGTAAGAAACAAGCTAAGTCGAATGAGATTGTACCAGCATATCATGATTACATCATGCAAGCCGCGGCCAAAGTGTTACTAGATTACCCAACCTTGAATAGTTGTTGGATGAATGGTGAAATCCTGCAGTCAAATGGAATTCACATTGGACTGGCTGTGGATACGGAAAACGGTCTCAAAGTTCCGGTTGTGAAAGATGCCAATCAGAAATCTCTTCTTGATATTGCAGACGATTCTTCAAAATTAATTTCACGCGCCAGAAACCGAAAGCTGACAAATAAAGAATGCTCTGGTGGGACGTTCACAATTTCAAATCTTGGATCGTTTGGAATTGACGGATTCACTCCTGTCATCAACCTCGGGGAATCAGCTATTCTTGGATTAGGAACAATCCGCAAATCACCGGAATGTGCTTCTGACGGTAGCATCGTCTGGACAGAACAGATGACTCTCAGCTTGACCTTCGACCACCAGATAGTGGATGGGGCACCAGCGGCAAAATTCCTGCAGGATCTTTGTAGCCATCTCGAAAATCCGACGACATTATTGATTGATTAAACGCTCACAGATTTCTCGTGAATTAAAATTGCATGCGTTTGTAAACAGTAATTTTCTACGCAATAATTTCCTTGATTACCTGGCCATGAATATCGGTGAGTCGGAAGTCGCGACCCGCGTAACGATAAGTTAATCGTTCGTGATTGAAGCCGAGCAGGTGAAGCATTGTAGCGTGCAGATCGTGTGCAGAGACAGGATTTTCAATTGCCTTGAACCCAAATTCATCGGTCGCACCGTAAATTGTGCCACCTTTGATTCCACCTCCTGCCAGCCATAACGAGAATCCCCAGTGATTGTGATCGCGTCCCTGGCCAGCGCCAGAGCCGTTTTGTCCCATTTCGACAGATGGTGTCCGGCCGAATTCTCCCGTGCAAAGAATCAGGGTTTCGTCGAAGAGCCCTCGCTGTTTGAGATCAGTGATCAACGCAGCCAATCCTTGATCACACTCACTGGCTACTTTTCGATGACTTTCCTTGATGTTTGAATGACTATCCCACGGTTGCAGGTTGCCGTGCCATGTCTGGACGAATCGCACGCCACGTTCAACAAGACGTCGAGCCATAATTAACTGTCGGTTCTGCGGACCTTTTCCATACATTTTCAGAATGTGCTCGGGCTCTTGTTGAATATCAAATGCATCAGTCGCTTCCATTTGCATTCGATAGGCAAGTTCAAAGGAACGAATACGAGCATCCAGAGATGTTTCACCTGGCCGTTGAGAAAGGTGTCTTGCATTAATTGATTGCAACAAATCAAACTGATCCTTTTGTTCTTTTTGAGTCAATCGAGTGTTGCGGACGTGTTCAATTAATTTTGTCGGATCGGATTTGGATGTGTCCACATAGGTTCCCTGATAAACTCCCGGTAGAAATGCGGATCGCCAGTTGCCTGCGCCACCAACAGGAAGACCACCGGGGCAAAGAGCAATGAAGCCAGGCAGGTTTTGATTCTCGGTTCCCATCCCCCACGTCAACCATGAACCAAAACTCGGTCGGACTAGCCTCTGATCACCCGTGTTCATCAACATGAGTGACATTTCATGATTCGGGAGCTCTGCCTGCATCGACCGAATCACCGCCATGTCATCGACACACTTTGAAAGATGTGGAAAGATATCACTAATGGGAATTCCGCTTGCCCCGTGTTTCTTGAATTTGAATGGAGAGGGAAGGGCCACTCCGGTTTTTCGTTCAGTTTTCAAATTTTCGAAGGGGAGCATTTGGCCGCCCCGTTTTGTCAGTTCTGGTTTTGGATCCAGCGTGTCAACTTGAGACATGCCCCCATTCAGGAAGACTTGAATGACATGCTTGGCCTTCCCGGGAAAATGTGTGGCAGAACCACCCGAGGATTCTTCTCCGCAAAGAAGATGCGCCAGAGCTAATGAACCGAACCCTAGTCCGGAACGCTTGAAAAAATGACGACGAGAAAAATATTGTTGATCATTCATTGTTTTAATCCACAAAGACAAATTCGTTAGCAGCAAGTAAAACATGCGCCAGACGATGCCACGGGTTAGTTTTTGAATTTTTGTTCTGAGATTGAATATAACGGATTGCAATTTCTACTTCCTGCGGCTCCGGATATCGAGAGAAGGCTCGTTGATAAAGTAATCGTACTCGTTCTGAATCATTCTTTGCTGAGGCAATCTCTTTCAAAGAAGCCAAAGCAACAGCCCGATCCTGAATGAAATCGGAATTCAGGGCAAAAAGTGTTTGTTGGGGGACGTTTGTTTCCGGACGCTTTACTGTGCATGAAGTTGGATTTGCAACATCGAACGTACTTGCAAGACTGGAAATGATGTCTCGATTCACAAAAGCATATATGCTACGTCGCGGTATTACCGGTTTGGAAAGAAATTCAAACGGTTTTCCTCCAATTGATTTGCTCAGTTCTCCAGAGACTGCCAACATGGAATCTCTCATCGCTTCCAGATCAAGTTTTCTCCGAGGCATTCTCCAAAGTAGTTTGTTGTCAGGATCTTTAACGCGAGATTCAGCATTTTCAGTGGCTGCTTGTTGATAGACGGCAGTCAGCATGATTCGTCGGTGTAGCTTCTTCAGTGACCAATCATCCTCCTGGAATATTGCAGCAAGATAATCCAGCAGTTGTGGATGTGTGGGAGGATCACCGCGTGTTCCGAAATTATCGGGTGTCCTGACTATTCCACGGCCAAAATGATGCTGCCAGACCCAGTTCACAATCACACGTCGAGTCACCGGATTAGCCGGATCAACAATTGATTTCGCAAGTCCGAGCCTTCTTTTTCCAACGGTAAATGGCTGTAAGTTTGAATTCGATAAAGCTGTCAGGAAATGAGCTTGAACAGGCTCTCCTCGACTCATTGGGTTTCCTCTTAGAAAGACATGAAACCCATTCTCTTGTTCGTTTTCCTGAAGTGCCATCCCGCGGGGTGGTGAGCCGGGTGAATTCAGATGCAGTTTATGAATAGCTCCCTTTCTCGCAGCTACCTTGTCGTGAACTGTACGATTTAATAAAGTTTTTGCAATTTTTTCCGAGATAGCGGTCGGAGTTTTCGGGGCATATAAATGTTTTCGAAGTTGTCGATTAATCGGGCTGTTAATTTCCAGGTGACGTAGATCTTCATCGGGAATAATATCAGCACTGCTACGTGCTTCGAGTGATGTTTCCATCAGCAGACGTAACCATTGTTGATGCACATCTGCAAAAAGTTTTCCATATGGAGCCGCCACATCAATTAATGACTTTGGTTTCTTTTTAAGAATCACTTCAAGGACTCGCGGATTCCAGCGAGGAGCATTTGTGTCAAAGGATTGCATCGCCGGAAGTTTAGTCAGATCACCATTTTTCTTTACCAGCGATTGGATCAACTCTATGCTTCGTTTTGCGAATTCTTCTTTCTTGAAATGTGACAACTGAATCCACGGACCGAATACAGGGTCTTTTTCACTTAAGTTAGAGAGATATTTCCGCCAACGATCGAGCACAAGTGGTCGCACATCGTCTGTTCGATACGAGATAAAAGCAGATGACAGATCCTGTTCCGGAGTCCCTTTTGCCAATTCTTTAAGATAAAGCCCCACTTGCATTCTCAGCCGACTACGCATTACGGCGTTTTGATCACGTGCCATATCGTTGTGTATTTCTTGGCGGTGTGACAGTTCTTTCTGGTACTTTTTGTAGGATGGATTTTTGTCCGGTTTTCCGATTATCGGAAGTAATTCCGGCGAGTGGCTACTAGCCAGCGTTGCATAAAGAGAATAATAATCTTTAGTCGGAATCGCATCGTATTTATGATCATGGCACCTCGCACAAGCAACGGTCAAGCCGAGCAAGCCACGTGTAACCACGTCGATCTGGTCATCAATAACATCGTGTCGGTTTCGGTACTGCATGCCAACGGTCAAAAAACCTAAACCAGCAAGAGCCGGATCATTCTCATCAAGCTCTAATTGATCAGCAGCCAATTGCTCCATGATAAATTGGTTGTAAGGTAAGTCCGAGTTGAACGCTCGAATTACATAATCTCGATAGGTATAGGAGAATGGGAATTTTTTAAATCCAATTGCACTACCTCCATATGTATCTGCATATCGCGCAATATCAAGCCAATGACGTCCCCATCGTTCACCGTATTGAGGCGAGTCGAGCAACCTGTCCAAAACTTTTGCAAATGCACTCGGAGACTTGTCTGTAACGAAAGCTTCAACATCTTTCCACGTTGGCGGGAGTCCTGTCAAATCAAACGTGGCGCGACGAATAAGTTTTTGTCGACTGATAGCAGGTGAAAGAGACATTTTTTTTGATTGAAGGGCTGCTACAATAAAACGGTCGATTTCGTTTTTCGCCAATTTATTATCAGGGGGAAGTTCAGGCTTCGTGACTGGTTCAAACGCCCAGTGACTGTCATACCCGCCTCCATCCTTAATCCACTGACGAATAAGTGTAATCTGTTTGGCGTTTAATGACTTACCTGTATCAGGTGGAGGCATGATCAAGTCAACATCTTTTGATGTAATTCGTAGAAATAATTCGCTCTTATCCGGCTTGCTCGGTACGATCACGTCATTTTTTTCAGATTGTGCAATATCCAATCTCAGGTCAGCTTCACGATTACCTTTGTCGGGTCCGTGGCAGTGCAAACAATGTTCAGTCAAAATTGGGCGAATGTCTTCATTGAAGCGCACCTCAGATGCAAGACCAACACTGATCTGGAAAAAGAATATTAAGATTGCAAGACCTGTCATGGCGAATGGCAATTTGTGAAATTTTCTCAAGACAACCATCTTTTCTTTCTGCTTTCTTGTATTGATTTGCTTTTAGATCCACGAATTAAAAATAATCCTGCTTTTCATTTTCATAAATACTTCAATCTTTATATTAAGCTGACAACAGACGACCTTCAACTGGAAAAATACATTGCTTCTGTAGTTCATTATCATTTCCGATAACATTTTTCATTTTTTACAAGGTAGTACAATGTGTGACATTCGAATTTGATCGTGATAGACCTTTTCTGTTGAGACCAAAGAACGCTTTCCGAATGGTCCTTCAGCACTGTTTGGATTTCGGTCGAACAATGGAAAATAGGCGCCGCAAATATCAACTCGTAACCTGTGCCCTTTTCTAAGCTGGGCTGCAATCGGTCCGAGGTCAATTGTTACTTCGTATACTTGATCAGGTTTGAGTGGGGATGGATGCAACTCGGAATTACGGTAGCTTCCTCGCAATATTCCAACGGCCATGTTTTGGGCAAATCCATCGGGATGGACATCAATCAGTTTGACCACCCAATCTGCATCAGGCGTGTCCGCTGAGACAAACAGTTTAGCTTTTACATTGCCAGCAAACGTGAGTGGTTCCGTAAAAGGTACCGATGTGTAAACCAGTACATCATCTCTTTTTTCAATTGGTCTTTGGTCAACGGGAGCCCATGTCGCTCCCATGAATGGTCGCGATTTTGTTACAGGACAAGCAGGAGATGGATCATCGGGATCAGCTTGAAAACTGTCAGCAACTTCGTTTGAAATTGGTGGAGATTGATCAAGTTTGCCATCCCCTTTATCAGTATTTGCATTTCCATTTGAATGGAGATAAAACGGAGTTGATGTGAAACCTGTTGGTGGCCAAGTGGTTGCCTCGTGCCACACATTTTCGCCCATCGAAAAGTATTTCACGGGGAGACTAACATTGTCTATATTTTCAGAATCTTTTTTCAAAAAACGATCAAACCATTTCAGGTTCTCGCCCACGGTATCCAATACGGCGTTCGGACCAAAATCGATTTTACCAACTTTCGCACGCCCGATTGAGCCGTGGTCCCACGGTCCAAGAATAAGTTGTTGGCGATGACGAGTTAGCGGATCACTTGCATTTTTCTGCATCCTCATGAAATTGCCAACCGATTCACGAGAAAAAAAATCGTAATAACCAACAATATGTTGAATGGGCAGTTTAATGTCAGCAATTTCTTCAGTCAGTTCAATGCGTTTCCAATAACCATCGTGTCGCGGATGGGTGAGCATTCCTTTAAGCCAGGGAATGGACCAGCCAACTTTTTGATCAACTTCACTCATTGGCAGATGCAGCAACGCTTTTCGCCAGTCGCTTGTCACCATTGCACCTTCGGGTTTTTGTGATTTACCTGCTGCCCAACTGGTAATCAACGAAATGCGGACTGCTCCACCAAGATACAAGTTTCGATAAAAGCTGCTCCACGTCGCCACCGGTGCAATTGTCACCAACCCGGGCGGTTTTTCGACAGCCGCCTGCCACTGTGTCGCTCCTACATAGGATGCACCCCACATCCCAATACGTCCGTTACACCATGGTTGTTTTTCCAACCATTCGATTGCATCGTATCCGTCCTGTCCCTCATTGTTATAGGGAACAAAGTCTCCCTTGGATTGATAACAGCCTCGACAATCCTGCACAACTGCAATGTATCCTGCTTTCGCATATCGCTCTGCAACCGATTTTGCATGAACTTTATTGTATGGAGTCCGCATCAATAAAACAGGAGCACGTTTCAAAGCCGGGCTGCGATAAATGTCGGTTGACAGCATTACGCCATCGCGCATTGGTATATTGATAGTCTCGCGAGACACCTGCTGCAAGTCATCTGCAATTGCACTTTGAACGACAACCAGAATGAGACAAAACAAAAAAGCAAGCGTTCGATTCATGTTATTAAGACTTTTGGTTAAAGGATATTTGAACAGGTTCGATATCAATCATACTCCTGATGGTCATAAAACTCTCTGATTTGTAACCTGTTAACTGATTTATACAGAAAATATTATCAGATGTTACGAGGCTATATGTCCAATTCTATTCTTCCTCACTGCTGACGGCTGTTCTCACTTCTGAAGGCTGTATTTAATTGTGACGGCGTTTGAAACAACCGGGATAGTTACATTCAAACCAGTTTTCATCAATTCTGATCCCGTAAGCAGGATTGTTTTTTCAGAATCATAATTCTTGACGAGATAGGTTGCTGACGCTTCAAGTCCATATAGTTGAAATATTTTTACTTCTCCTTGAGCATTCTTTCTGCGGAATGCCTGTACCATGCCCGTGTCGGTTTCAAGATCATGAAATTGCCAGGCCATCCAGGCATCATTTGAAAGGCTGTAGTCAGTTAAAGGATAGAAGTCCTTTTGCATTAAGTCCGCTGTTTCTTTTCGTTCTTTGTACAGTTTTCGTAACAGGTTATAATTCAAATTTTTATCACGTAGATCAAAGACATAAGTGTTACTAGGACACATGCAGCTTCTCAGAGCATAAGAATTATCTGCTTTGGGAGCAGCTGATCCTGTTCCGTGAAATGGATACCAATACGAAATTCCATAAGTTTGGCATTGCTGTCCAACTGGGGCAAAAAGAAAATCGCTTCTTAATAATGGAACAGATCGTCTTATTGTTTCAAGATCATTCCGGCGACCTCCACTTGCACAGGAATCGATGAGCATATTGGGATGTCGTCGACGTAATTCGTCCCAGAAAGCGAGATAGCCTATGCAATACTTGTTCTCCGTGATTCCCTTTCGATCAGGCGCATCATTACTCCTCCAGAAATAGAGTGGTTGAATATTGAAATCTTGTCGATAGAGGTCAATTCCTTCACTTATAATGAGTGAATCGACTCGTTCAATCAGCCAATTGAGTGCACCAGGATTTCCCAGATCAAGCAGTCTCCACGGATCCTGATACTTTGCGGATTCTGGTGCATTAGATTGTTTTAGCAACCATTCAGGATGATCGTTATAAAGTTCCGTGTTTGCAGTCACTCTTTCGGGTTAGAACCATAAAATGGTATTCATTTTAAGTTTTTTTGCGTAGTCACTGATCGGGCGAAGCCCACCCGGAAAACGGTTCTGATCAATTTTCCATGTTCCGGTATTAACCCATGTTCCGTCATTAAGATACCAACCTGCATCCATCCACCAATAATCAAGTTGCAGATTTTCTTCATGGTATCGCCTGACAAATAATTTCTGGTTTTCACTGTTTGCTTTGATCATTTCTTCATATTGGCTTGAACTGCATGCATTCAAGATTGCTTCAGGAGGTTTTCCATTGATGCGAGGCAAATTGTGTTCACGAATCCAACGTCGCCAGATATTTTGAGAACGTACAAAAGGGCCATCATGAAAAAGCAAAGCAATTAAAGGGGAACGGAATTCCTCACCCGGGTTTAATCGAAAATGAGTTGTTTCCTGACCTGCTTCAATTCGGACACTCGATTTTCCGGGAGTAAAATCTGCCATCCATTGTCCCGGCCAGCCGACTGCCAGAATACAACCGGAATTTTTTCCCAAGAGGTTAAAGAAGGGAAGGTATTCACCATCAGTCGCACGACCTCTTTGAGATGCAAAATGATAAAGAGATTTAATGGTTAATGTTTTGATGCCAGGCTGATAATCTTTTGGGATGGCTTCGCTACCGCGAGAGTAATGAAGAACATAATTTTTTGATTCAGGTGGGGGCAGGGTGATTTCAGTATCAATTCCACGAAAGTTTGAAATGATGTTGCTTGGTTTATCTGAAATATTCTTAATAAAGATGGTCCATTCGACCACGGGATAGTCAGTATAAACGATCGCTTTGCAAGTGACAGATAAACTGCCAGCTGGATCCTTGAACTGAATCTCATACTGAATTCGACTTTGATCAAGAGACTTTTTGATGTCGGTACGATTCCATTTATTCAGAAAGTTATCCGAATTATTATCACCATAATGAAAAGAGAATGGCAAAACTTTCTGCTGACCAATCCAATGTTCTTCAAACCAGGTTATTGCTTTTCCCTGTTCAGCAGGAGTGACATCAGAACTGGAAGCCAATAGATAGGGTGTAATGGTTAAGATTCCCAGAATGATGCTTAGTCGAATATTAGTCAGCATAAATGAACCCTTTTAGTTGGTTTAATCAGATTGAATGCAACAAACTATTATAAGAAAAGCCTTGGAAAATAGACTGGAGCATTAACACAAAAAAGATTGTAAGATAATATGATATACTGATGATTCAGAACTGCTATATGTCATTGAATCATGGGAAAGATTGCCAAAATAGAAAAAAGTGAAATTATCATAATTATTGAAAATTAAATGAAACTACCGGTTAGTTATTATCGCTTTTTTTATTTCATGGTATTATGTGTAATCGTACAATTCGGCAAAGCCTTCTGGAGTTTATCGATTTCAGCTATCGTGAGATTGGGATTATTTTGGAGATTGAGTTCTATCAATTTGGTAAGATGTGCTAATGGTGTCAGATCCGATATTTTATTATTGTGAAGCCAAAGCTTATTCAACCTTACTAAACTAGCTAATGGAGTTAGGTTGGTGATCTGATTTCTTTGAAGCCCAAGATAATATAATTTCGTTAATTCGACCAAAGGCGTCAAGTCTGTAATCTGGTTTCTATCAAGGTAAAGAAAATCCAGGTTTGTCAGTCTAGCGAAAGGTTTTAGATCAATGATCTGGTTGCTATTAAGATTAAGAGTATTCAAGTTCGTTAATCTCTGCAAAGGTGACAGGTCTGCAATCTGATTGTTATTTAGAGTAAGATGATTTAAATTCGTTAAACCTTTCAGAGGTGTCAAGTCGGATACTTGATTGCTATTAAGGGTAAGAGAAGCCAAGTTAGTCAATTTACCTAGGGGTGTCAGGTCTGTAATCTGGTTGCTGTTAAGATGCAGAGAATTCAGATTTTTTAAGCTGGCCAAGGGAGTTAGGTCAGCAATCTGATTGCTATCAAGCAAAAGCGTGTCTAACTTCGCTAATCCAGACAAAGGTGCCAGTTCTGTAATCTGGTTGCTGTTAAGATAAAGCAACTTCAAATTTGTCAATCTAGCCAAAGGTGTCAGGTTGGTAATCTGGTTCTTTTCAAGCAATAGCGTGTCCAACTTCCATAAGCCAGACAAAGGCGTCAGATCGGTGATTTGGTTGTCAAATAGATAAAGCAATTTTAATTTTGTTAATCCGACCAGAGGTGTCAGATCATTGATCTGATTATTTTCAAGACCAAGATTCATCAGATTCATTAATCCGTGCAAAGGTATCAAATCGGTAATCTTGTTGTGACCAATGTAAAGCACATCTATTTTCTTCAGTTCCTGCAAAGGGGTTATGTCAGTAATTTTATTGCTGACAAGAATCAGAGATTTCAAGTCCGTTAATTCTGCCAAGGGTGTTATGTCCGTGATCTTGTTATCAGAGAGCACAAGTCCCGTTAAATTCGTTAATCCTGTCAATGGTGACAGATCGGTGATTTGATTCTTGCTCAGTTCAAGTCCGGATAATTTCGATAGTTCTGCCAAAGGTGTTATATCAGTGACTTGGGTATTTGTAAGACTTAGAGACTCCAATGATTTGAATAGATTGAAATCACGCGAAAATTCATCATTGACTGACTTGGAATCTATATAGATATCAATCACTTTACGGTGACCGTTTCCATAGAGATTGGAATTAGCATATTCCTTCAAAACACTATCAACCAATGGAACGCCTGTTTTTGGATATGAGAAGCTAACCTCACCTCCCATAGCTTGAATTCGATGGATAAAATCTTCCCTTTTAGCATAATCTGAATCATACGGCCCGAATAGCAAGTAAGTGCAAAGACGCATACCGATGATAATCGCTACCATCGACAAAAGAAGGATTTTCAATTTACGAAAACGTGATTTATCAGGTGAGTTTGTTTTTTCAGGTTTCTGTTTGTCAGGCGTAAAGTTGTTCATATGGTTTGATCTCTGTCCGATTTGAGATGTCTTTCGCCTGAATGACAATCACACGGAGTAATATGTTAACAAGCTGAATATGATGATTAATGTTGAGAAATTGTTTTCAAAGATTGAAAATCAACTTTGACATCTGCAAAAATTTTATTGTTCGGTAATTTTTCACGAATGTGATCCATGAGGTTCTGGATGTTCCCTTCAGTAGAAAAGCTCTTGATCTGCATTGCCGACACTTGACCAATTAAATCAATAGTCACAAAAAATACGTTTCAGATGAATATCCCCATAAATAGTGGACGCCGAACTAAGAGTGTATACTATTAACAGAGGGAAATTCAATGAGCAAGTAGAGATGTGCTAGCAAACGGATTATTGAGACTGGTTCACGTTCTCGATCAATGGTATAAAGAGTGAACATCTCTATAGACTCTTCGTTCTTTGCGAATACCAATTGAGGATTAATGTGAATCAGCAACACTCTCAGCTTTCTGATAAAGATCGACTGGATATGCTGGAGAAATTCCGTAGAGCACTTGTTGAACAGACCGCTCCCCGAATTGAAGAATTTCTCTCTTCTGTGCCTGAAAATGATAAAACTAATATTTTTGTTGAACTTCTTGAACTGGAAATCGCTGCACAAGAAAGCAGTCAGGAAACGATCATAGGCGATGATTATATAAAGCGATTCCCGGAATACGAACAGTTTGTCGTCGCTGTGTTTGAGAAAGGTCTCAATTTTCCAGATACCGAAACACACCATGTGAAGCGTGATGATTCGACACATATTCAATCTAGTAAAGATGTTCCTGAAATTGAAAAACTTCAACCTGACAAAGAAGTCAATGAACTTGGAGATTTTAATTTACATGAAGTGTTAGGCAGAGGGGGAATGGGTGTTGTTTACAAAGCGCATCAGAAAAGTTTAAACAGAACCGTTGCGCTGAAGCTTATTCGTGCAGGAGAACTGGCTGATCAAATGGAGGTGGATCGATTCAAGGTTGAAGCACAGTCTGCTGCTCTCTTGCAACATCCCGGAATTGTTTCCATTTTTGAAACAGGTGAAATTGACAATCAACATTACATTGCAATGGCTTATGTTGAAGGTCAATCTCTGGCAGAGAAAATTTCTGATAAGCCTGTCACAATGAAGGAAGCTGCAACCATCGCTTTACCCATTTCAGAAGCTGTTGCATATGCTCATAAGAATGGAGTTATTCATCGTGATTTGAAACCAGCAAATGTTCTGATAGATCAAAATGGAAACCCCAAATTGACTGATTTTGGCCTGGCCAAACAGTTGGAAGGAGAAAGCAGTCTCACCGCTTCAGGAGATATTCTTGGAACCCCGAGTTATATGCCACCGGAACAGGCTGAAGGACATACCAATCTGGTTACGGAATCTGCTGACATCTATTCTCTCGGTGCGATTCTTTATACGATGCTTTGTGGAAGGCCTCCGTTTCAGGCTGATAATTCCTATTTGACTTTAATGCAGGTCGTTTCCCAGGAACCGGTTTCACCGCGACAACTCAATCCTTCGATTCCAATCGACCTTGAAACCATCTGCATGAAATGTCTCGAAAAAGACCCTAAACGTCGATACGCTTCTGCCGATGATCTGGCAAAAGAATTGATTCGGTTTCTTTCCGGAGAACCAATAGAAGCTCGACCTATTTCAACACCAGCACGATTATGGAGGTGGTGTAAAAGAAAACCGCTTATTGCCAGTCTTTCTGCTGCAGTAGTTTCAAGCCTGATATTAGGGCTGAGTTTCTCTATTTATTATCGCATTATAGCCGAGAAACGAGCAAAGCGTGCTGAAGAAGGGACCCGTATTGCCCTGACGACACTTGAGTCAGTGATTAATACAATTCAGAATAAACTCTACAATATTCCTGAAGCCCGTGACATTCGGAAAGAACTGCTTCGTAATTCAATGGCCGATCTTGAAATGCTTTCCGGGGAAGTTAATTCACAAGGGCGTGTTGATTATAATAGCGCCAAAGTTCTTGTAAGCCTTGGTTTACTATTTAAGGAAGTTGGTGATGATTCCGGGTTGAATGCAGTTTCCGCTGCTGAGACCAATTTCAAAAAAGCTGTTGAAATATTCAAACAATTACCAATTCAAAAAGAGAATCAGACGATCTCTCAGAAAGAAATATTAAACTTACATGCCAGAGCCCTCGAAGAATTGGGAAATCTATACATTGACAGTAAACGTGCGACATTGGCTGAAGAACCAGTTGATCAGACAATTGCAATCAGAAAAAAACTCGTCAAATTATATCCTGATGATCTCAAGCAACAGGGAGAACTTGTCTGGGCAATCAAGTTGAGAGGAGATATTCTGACTGCAAAACGTCAATTCAAACGATCACTTAAATACTATATTGAAGCTGATTCTATCACAGGAAAACTCCATAAAGCAGAGCCTGACAATCATGACTATGCACAGCTATTTTCAGTTATAAAACAGATTCTTGGAGATACTTATCATGATCTCAAACAGAATGATAAAGCGATTCAGTATTTTGAAGAGGATTTCAACTTGCTAAAAACACTCATAGAGCGATTTCCTGAGAAAAGAGCATATCAATACGATCTTTCAACATCGTATGAACGTCTGGGAAATCACTGGCTTCAGGTGGGGGATGTCGATAAAGCTGAAAAAATGTACAAGCAGATGTTATCGCAGAATCAAAAAGTGCTAGATAAAGATCCTAAAAACCTGAAATATCTGGATGGTCATTTAGTCAGTTACCTGAAACTAAGAAAAGTATATTTCTTGTTAAAAAAATCTGATAAAGTGAAAGAAGCCAACGAGGAAATCGCCCGACTCAGAAAAGTTCTCAACCTCGCGAAATAATTATGTATTCATATTATTTACTTATAGTATATAAATAATATTGTAATGTATTCCTGGATAATAAATCGACGGCCAGTCAATAAAGTCATAATTCTATTATTTTTGTTTTCTGTAAAGTACACCCGGCGGGATTCGAACCCACGACCTACGGTTTAGGAAACCGTCGCTCTATCCTACTGAGCTACGGGTGCATTATCGCAAGGGAAATAATATATCCCATGTTATTAAAATTCAATCAACAATCTTGAAATGCAAATTGGCTAAGCATCACTAAAAAAGAATGCAGATACTGAATTATAGTCAAGCCTTCAAAAGATGTGATGCCATTTTCTTGAAAATCTTCCCGAATACAATCCATAATAGGATTATATTTATCTTATAAATAGGAAACTTTTATTAATACGCTTCACTTATAAAATATTGTATTCTATACCGTCTGAATTGTCTGATATTTAGCGAGCTTGCTGTTGTAGTGTCCATCCGTTTTCTTGGTTTTATTATTTATCATGATTTTGGTTTATCAAAAGAAAGTAATTTTTTCGTAATCCGATACCAACGCAAAGTGTATGAACAGCACTTATCCTGAAATTTCTCCACGATGTTAATAAACTGCTGAGAAGCGCCGTCCCAATCATTCAGAGAACCAGGATCACATAGATTCCAACCCAATTCATCGAGTAGCCACAAGTTTTTAACCAAGTTTCTTTTCATTGAAGTAGTCACCCAGTTCGATTCATCATCCTTCCCACCTCTCGAAACAGGAACAAGATGATCAATACTTGGCAGTCTCGTCCAGTATATTTCATGGCAAGAATCCATCTTCCCATGGGGATGGAATGGGAATTCTTCTGGAAGCAAGTCGTTCAATAATCTTAAGACACCGGGGTTTAGAAGTTGTTCTCCTGAATAGCGGTCAATAAAGCCATCCCTCAGAAAAATCTTCAACATGTCACTATCGGAATAACTTCTCTTGATATTTCGCACTGGGGCAAATGGGAATCGTTTACTCGCAACATTAGCCGCGTCCTCAAAATTTCCATCAGACAGGTGTTGTAATATTTCTTTCATAACTATTATCTGCAGGGTTATTTTGAACTGGTTATCCTCATTGATAGTAGAGTAGACGCTCGAATAAGAGAGTATGTTATTTAGAGTGAGTTTGAAAATTACAGATGAAGAGAAAATGAATTACTTAAGCACCAGTTTTACGGAATAAAGTTTTTGCCGGTCGCCACGGATTTTTAAATCTTCAAGCATGACTCCAATTCTTTCTTCAAGGAATCCTTTGAATTTGGGGATCCCTCGGGCTTTAAATTTGACCGTAACTTCGTTCTCAAAATCTATAAATTCAGGAGAAAGCCAAATCGTAACGACTGATTTTTTTAAAGAAGAAAGATAAATTATATTTGTTGCAGTCACTTCAGCAGAAAGTTTTTTTGGCGATGCCTTTTCTCTACCTCTGCGAGAAACTTTGATCATGCTGGATTCTGGGGGAATTCCATT
>JAJRVU010000339.1 GCA_024277145.1 Planctomycetota bacterium | reverse complement strand
GAAAGATTCCTTGATTTATGGATTCTTCTGTTGAATCCGCTCTCAGGTTCTCTTTTTCCCTTTTGGTAAACCATTGAAGGAGATGATTGCTGTTTGATTGTTTGTCTTGTGGTTGAATTTCTGGGACGAGATCAATTCCAATTCGGGTTTCATTATTCAGGGAGAGAACTGCCCAAGCCAATTCCTCTGTATGGGAAATAGAAAGAGAACAATCTGTTTTTATACCATTACTAAATATTTCCGGATGGACAGATTGTCCGATGGAATTCCGCGAAAGAATTTCAATCTGATTAAATGGAACAGGCTCGTCCAGAACATGTTCCTGGATGAGTGATTTAGCCAGGTATCGACCTGAGAGCCACTGTTTTTTTCGGGAATCTGCTTTCCAATGATCGTATTCCTCCCGTTCAGATTTTGATAGAAAATCTGGGAGATTCATCTCTTGAAGTGCATTGATATTCATGCAATTTTCAAAGATCAGATCTGAATGATTGGAAATTATGGATGTCACAGTGAGTTCCGAATTAAATTAATAGTTTTTAAAAAAGGACAGGTTAGTTTATAGGTCCCGGCTCAGTTCACCCGGCGTGACCATATTACCAATAATAATGTTCTTGTATCCGAGCACTTTCAGGATGACATCGCCTGCTTCTCCGAACAGGGTGATATCAAAAATTCCATGTTTGCCGTCAATGTTTCCGGTTTTGATTTCTGCCAGACACATTTCTCCCGGATTAGCTTGTCTTGAAAATTGCACCGATTCAATTCCGTGTGGAATGGCAACAACACCATTTCTAATCAGCCAGGTAATCGCGGAAGCTGAAAACAGGCACGCATCAAGCAACGCTGGTTGAATAATCCAGTTATTACCCGTTCGGTCTGCTTCAAGAATGTCATTGCTCGGACCTTCAATCAGGGCATAACCAGTTTCGTCTTTGAATGTCATTTGTTTGATGCACTGGAAAGTTGGTCCATGAACAATCGGTGCTTTTTTATCATAGAAACATTCATGCCACTGTTCTGTCACCACAGGTTTGGTTCCTGCTAGTGGAACAGGGGATTGCGATGTTTGTACGATTCCTTTGAGATAAGGTTTATCTTTCAGGAGTAATTTTCCTTTTGAATTTTTGAAATCAGTTACCAATGAAGCAGAGATGCCTTCCTGGCTTCGTTCTGCAATCACGCTCATTTTTTGTGGATTATCATTCAGGAATCTCATTCCATTGATGATTTCAATGTTATTCAATCCTGTGATGATTTCATTATCTTGAAGTAATAATGAAGCTGATTGTAATAATGCTTCTGTGCTGATTACAACCGGAAGCATCGGTCGACCTTTAAATAAGTGGTCTATCAGGAACATGTCGACAGTTGGGTTAAAACTGAGATCAGTTCTGATCGTTTGTCCCGGCTGGTGTTCAGAAGTCGAATCAATCAACGGGAGTTGACTCACTGACAGGTTAGTATTGGTAGCAAGTTGACTGTTTGATGCTCCTGCATTCTGGATTAAAGGTAGATATTTTTTCTGGTAGAAGGATATTTCTGAAATAATGACTTCGCTTTCAGGAACACCGGATTCCATTTCGGAAATCAGATGCTGAATTCCTTCCAATGAAGGCATGAATTTCAGATCAAGCAATTTTCTAATATGTTGTGATTCAGGACGAACTGCCATTCCTGCATCATCCCATGCATGCCAATGGAAAACTGTTGAATGAACATCAGGTCGTTCTGACCGATAGTTGTCAATCAGTTTAGCCAGCAGGTCATTGGACAAGGAATAATCTGTTTGACCGACACCGCCGAATCTTCCACTAACTGAACCGAATGCGAGGAAGTACTGAACCGGATCGTTCAAGGTGAGTTCCATCAAGACAGCGGCTCCATCTGCTTTAGCTGCGATTGTCCTGTCAACCAGTTCTCTTTGTTTCTTTTCAAAGCGAGTCGCTCGTTCAAAACCTGCTCCATGCACAACACCACAAATAACGTCGCCACTATTCCTGATGCTTTCCAGAACAAGGTTCACTGAAGACTTATTGCTGATGTCGCACGAATGATATTGAACCGAAAGTCCTTCCTGTTCAAATGCATGAAGAGTTTTATCAATTTCCAATGCCTTTTCAAATCGGCCCCAGGCATCCATCGGTTTTTCACCATTGGCAAGGGCTTCTTTCATGACGATTTTTTTGACTTCTTTTAATTCATCTTCAGAAAATGTTCTGTAAGATTCAGCAATTTCAGGGACCGGGCTGGAGCCTACCAGATGAAGTTTAACGCCGTATCGAAGGCCAATTTCTCTGGCAACCAAAGCAGTCACTCCTCTTGCTCCCCCTGTAATGACAAAGGCTCCGTTTTGTGGAAAAGCGATTTTTTCCTGTCTGGAAACTGCTTTGACCATCGGTCGGGTGACATGCCTTTTATTGTTTTTATAGGCAACTTCAATTTCATCATCGTTTGCGATGATTTCTGTATTAAGAGCTTCAACAATCTGGGACGCAGTCATTGAAGAAGAGAAATCAACCGTCCGTGCATAATAGTTTTCCTGCCCGCCTGTCATTTCAAGTTCTGCTTTAATGCCTTTGATGAGTCCGGTTAATGCACCGCCCTCTGCTCCATGAACTTGATTAGAGAAACCGAAGTCGCCACCAAGTAAAGTTCCCGCCATGATGGAAGAATTTTTAACTGTTTTTGTTGTGATCAGTTTTTGCATCCAACGTTGAATGAGAAGATAAGGGAGAAAGACTCCTGATAGTCGTCTGGTTTTCCACTTGTTGTAATCAAGGCTGGTTTTTGTTTCGGAATCAAATGCAGTCAGGACGAAAAGGTGTTTTGCCTGCAATCGGTTCCACATTTCGTCAAACCGTGCAATGTTTTCATCCGGATCAGAACTCAATTCAAGTTGTTCAACAATCACTCCTTGATCACGAAGGTTATTGGTGAATGCATTAGCAACTTCGTTTTTTCCAATTACAATGCAATGGCCAGTTAACTGTTCTGCTATTTGAAGATTGTTTGTTGCAACAGGTTGTTCCACGATTCGCATTACAAGGCGATTGCAAATTTTGTTTGGATCAGAATTGTTCGGATCTTTCAATGCTTGAACCAGTTCCGCATTCGTCACAATAGATGGATCACTGTCTGCTTCGGTTTGGGGTTCAATATCGGAAATTCGATTCTTCTTGGAATTCGAATCCCGTTTATTGAAAATATCAATGATAGAAATTTCCTGGAAAATGTTTTGGTGTCCATTCGCCAGCGGACCAGGTGTTACCCACATTTTTCCAGCAGATGGTTGCATGATAATGCTGATTTGATTATCAACTCGCCTGAGAGTGTTAATGGATGATTTGCTTACTTCTTTCAGTTTAGGATCGTACTGATCTCGCAATGCTTTTTGTGCATTGGGAATCGTAATTAGAGGTTGAGATTCGTCACCGATGATTTCTTTGAGTCTTTCCAATCGATAATGAGAATGGCTTTCAACATTTTCGGCAACATTTCCATTCATCTGGTGATTCGTTGCAACGACCATTGGAACAGAGGAAAGAATTTTCAATTCATTACCATCATGTTCCAGATAACAGATTGAATCTGTCGGGTGGTGGCTGATACACAGGTTCCAGGCACCATTAAACGATTTTGATGAAACCGTTTGGATTGCATCGTTAATGTTTTTGGACTTTTCCAACAGTTCTTTGACGAGGATCGTTTGAAGTTTTGAAGGCTGTAAACGTCCCTGTTCAGGAGCATCAAGAAGAACAGCAGATGTCACTGCAACTCCTTCTGAATTAATTCCATTAAGCCCGCCAATTTGACCGGGCACTCCGAAAGTGAGGTAGGAAAAATGACTTTCAGAATGATTGACAAAAATGAATCTTTCAAGGCAATCTTTCACAGCCAGTCCGTACCGGAGGTCTTCATTCACTGCATGAAGCATACTGTTTTCGGAACTGTTCTGTGCAGTCACCGCAAAGAAAAGTCCTCCATAACCTGAGTCGAGATAGAGTCGTATATTGTGAGCAATCAGGCTTTGATAATTCACACCTGCTCCATCAGCAATTCCTTTTATTTCTTCAATTCCTTCTGCTCCGAAAAACTCTTCAGCAGAAAAAACAAGTTCATTCAGGTTATGCATCTTGCTCCAATGAGTTCCTGCAAGATCACTATGCCTTTTTAGAATTGTTCGAATGCTTTTTTCTAATTGAGAACCATGTTGATATCCTCTTTCATAAGGAGAACCACTGAGATGAACAATGTTCAAATCGTCTGATTTTTCTGCATGTTGATGAACTGCTTCTTCAAGTTTGGATGATGAAACATTGGCATCATGATGAGGAATTTCAGGTTGAGAATTCTCCGAATTTGCAGGCAGGTCATTTTCAAGATCAGTCCAGATAGGAAGATTGCGACTTTTCTGGTCAAGAACTCCCGAAACTTCTACGCAAGCACGAGTAAAGAGTAATTGCTGAAGCCCGTTTCGTTTCTGGTGATCCATTGAAACGCATTGAATAGATGAATCTTCTATGATTTGTCGATTCAATCCTGTTAAAACCGAACGAGGGCCGACTTCAATCATGATATTG
>JAJRVU010000017.1 GCA_024277145.1 Planctomycetota bacterium | reverse complement strand
ATTATTTAAAATTATATTCTGCCCAGGCTCCCGCACCTAAGACCGCAGCGTCATCTCCCAGTTCTGCCACTTTAATTTTGTAGGTCCCTTCATAGGATGAAAGAATGTTTTTCTGGGCTGTTTTAGCGACCGTACCTTTAATTAATTCAGGCATCGCTTCGACAAGGCCACCACCAAGTATGATAATATCCGGGGCCATCAGGTTAATCAGGCTGCTTACCGCAACTCCGATTTGTTGAGAAGCCTGTTTGATAATTTCTTCAACAACGGTATCACCATTGTTTACTGATTTTGCAAGAACACCACTTCTTATTTCAGAAAGGTCAGTTCCGCCATGTTCTTTCAAGTAGGGTGCCTGTCCGCGATAAGCAGCTTGAGCTGCAGCTGAAGAGATAGCCATTCTGCTCGCAACCGCTTCCAGACAACCTTTTTGACCACAAGCACATCGGGGGCCATTCGGCATCACCTGGATATGACCAATTTCCATGCAGGAACTTTTTGTTCCACGGAAAATATTTCCTTCATAGACACAGCCTCCGCCAATTCCTGTACCGGGGAAAATTCCAATAACGCATCTTGCGTCCACCCCAGCACCAAATCGGCTTTCACCATAAACTCCCAGATCAACATCATTAGCAATGATGGCAGGGCAGTCGAATTCTTTTTCAAGGAATTTCTTTAAAGGAACGTCGTACCAGCCTAAGTTATGGGCATCCAGAAGTATTCCTTCATCCAGATCAAGCGGTCCCGGACAACCGATTCCAATTCCCGATAACTCTGATGTATTTATACCTGCATCTTCAAGGGTTTCGCGGATTGTCTGTGCAATTCGTTCGAGTCCTGCTTTCTGGCCTTCATGTCCTTTTGTTTTTTTTCGACGTCGGCCTAAAACCTCGAAGTCAGAGTCGTACAAGGTGGAAAGCATTTTTGTTCCACCGAGGTCAAATCCAATCCATTTGTTTTTCGAATCATTCGTCATGAAAAAATATACTTTCGAGCTAGTTAGGATAAATGAGTTAATAAAAAAATGTAGAAATAGTTATTTATTTGACCTGCAAAAAATTTCAGGTTTTGCCGGCATTTCCGGAAGAAAGATAATATCTGCTTCCATCGTTGAAGTTTCCAGAATTGCAACTGAAGGCTTACGGTAAGTCCAGCCACTTGCTTCTCCCGGATTAATGAACAGTCTTCCTGCTTTATCTTTTTGTATTCCTGTTGAGTGAGAGTGAGAAGAAATAATAACCTGTATTCCTTCAAGCATTCCTTTCACATCTTCAAGCTCATGAGTCAGTAATATTTTGGTTCCATCTTTTGTGCATATTCCCAAAGGGGGTTCACCGAGCGTTCCGACAATTCTCATTCCGCCTTGAATACCAATTTTATTTCCATCGCTGTCGCCAAAGCAACCAATGAATTGGCACTGTAATCGACGTAACGGAGGGACAACAATCGGGGAAACAAAGTCACCTGCAAAGATAACCAGTTCGCATTCCCTTTGATTAAATTCACTCACTGCATGGCGCATGTTATCAACATGGTCATGAGTATCTCCGAAAATGCCAATTTTCATTTTTCGATGAGATTCCAGTTATTCTTATTTGAATTAAAATTATGCCAGGACCAGCTATAAAAACGGATTATATTTAAGGAGTAGATGATCCGGTTATATGATAACATTCCTGGATACCATGTGAAACCATGAAGGCTGGGGTGTTTCTATAAATGAGATAGAGGGATTAAGCGTTATCCCGACTATATATGTAGTGCGCCCCGTTCTAAACCATTTCCAGACATTGTCTCAAAGCCAATAATTGTTTCTGGAAGAAGAGGGGTTTTCAATTCTCAATGAGTGTAAACTGTGCTGAAATGACGCAGTTTTATTGAGTAAATGCAGCAGCCAACATATTAGACACACGGGCAATATGGTCGTAGGAACGGGGAGAAGGCTGTGTGGTTAAAACAATAGCAAATGCGTCTTTTTCAGGATCGATCCACAAGACAGTTCCGGTAGCTCCCCAGTGGCCATAAGTGGAAGGTGAAAGTAGATCTCCCATGTTCTAACTGGAACCGGGCCAACTCATTCGCCAGCCGAGTCCCCAGGGAAAGAGGCGTTGTTCCTCTTCAGGTAGATATTTTATTCCGGGCAGATGATTACGAGTAGACGTTTCAATGGTCGCCTGTCCCAGAACTCTCGTTTGATTCAGGGTCCCTTTTTGAAGCATCATCTGGGAATAATGAGCAAGGTCAACGGGAGTTGTAAACAACCCTCCCCACGGCGCACCAAGTTGTTGCCAGTACCGACTGTTCCAGCCCCAATCTTCGCAATCCCCAAATTCCGCGGGAGGGGATGACTGTGCAACACGATTGATAATCGGTTCTTTTCCTTCATACCAGGAATCGGGAGCCCCCAGTTCTGTATCGTTCATTCCTAACGGATCAAAAAATTCATCTCGAAGAAAATTAGCACAGCTTTTGCCCGTGATCTCCTGAATGATTTGACCCAGGACCGCAAACCCCATGCTTTGATAGCGTGATGCATGGCCCGCTTCAAAAAAATGGTCTGCTTTCGAAGTTTCTTTCACGAATTCAATGAGTGGTGAATGCTTTTGTCGTAATTCAATGTTATTGGTCAACATGTCCGGCAAGCCGGAGGTATGTGTCAGCAAATGACGCACAGTGATTTGATGTTTGCCAGTTGTTTCAAAGTCTGGAATGAGGTGATGAACACGTTCACTTAAAAGGAACTCTCCCTGTTCCAATAATTTCATGATTCCCATAGCCACTATTGGCTTTGTGATTGATGCTATAAGAAAAATCGAGTCATCTTTTAAGGGAGGGGAATCGGGAGCAGGGGTTTGATGACCAAAAAAGAGGGGGGCCGTCATTTGATTGGAACGACCAGCAATCAGAGTTGCTGCTGGAATTTTTCCGCTTTGACACCAACCTTCAAGTTTGTCAGTGACTGCATTCCAGTACTTCAGATTCAGGCCAATCTGTTCAGGCGTATCAAATTGATGATTCATAAACAGATTAGCCTGACCTTGGAGCATTTTATTTTATATTGACTTTGTGAACTTTTATAATTTCATTAAGCCGAGTAATTTCGAGAACATCCTCGATATCTTCGCAGGGATTATAAAGATGAACTTCCACATCCTGTTGTCGCAGGGAAGCTAATAACCCTAACAATCCACTAGGAACCAGTTTGACTCCAGTCAGGTCAAATGCAAAGACTTCGCAATCATATTCTTCCAGTAATTGTGCAATTCCTTCCCGGCATTCTGCCAGGTGGATTCCGTCAAGAATATCATGCCCGCCAAAACCGACAACTGTCAGCTTTCCAGCCTGATAGACTTCCAGGATTCCTTCTTCAATTTTCATGTTAGTAACTCCTCGAATGAAAAATAAATAAAAGATAAATTAAATGGTCGTGGGTTATCTCTAAAAAATAAAGATATATAATTAATATCCGTACATCATAATTTTGAATATTGCTGATTCAATATGAGTTGTATGGAATTAACACAAATAATTGCAAATGGTGTCCTTAATAACGACAAACCAATATGAACGGATTATTTATTTTTTGATAGTTAGGTCAAGATGCAACAATATACCTGTAATATAGGCTTATTGATTAGTAGGAACCGTTGAGAGGGAGGTTATTCTGCCTGGAATAATGCGTAATGATTCAAATGTATAGCATTGTGGGTGTAGTGGAGACACAGCTTGCTCGTGCCTTGTCAAGGCTTAGGATTGTTGTGAATAAGGGGGTGGGTGCGTAAGAACTCTACCGCACTCCGTTGTCGTGCTTTATGCACTTTACCAACCCCAATTTTTAAATTTGACGAAACACTAGCTAGTCGTCCCTGAAATAGTCATTATTCAGAGATGGTAAAATATTGAACCTGGCTGATCGGAATTGGATTCGGAATTCCCCAGAATTTACTACCACTTGCTAATCTTAACCGAAATCCATAGCGTAAAAACAGGCT
>JAJRVU010000338.1 GCA_024277145.1 Planctomycetota bacterium | reverse complement strand
CGTAATCCATCGCTAAATCACCTGTTCCCACCCAAAGGCAATCCAGGCCAGCCGATGCAATTTCTTCGATATTTTCCACACCTTCCACATCTTCAATAATCGCAATTAATAAAAGCGAATCATCAGCCTGCTTCAGATATTCTTTCTGGGAAATTCGTCCCCAGTATGTTCCACGCCCGGGACCATAACCCCGTTTTCCGTTTGGTGGATAACTGGCTGCAGACTTGAACCGGTTTGCATCTTCTGCAGTTCTGCAGTGAGGAAGAAGGATTCCCTGTGCTCCCAGATCCAAAGCCCGCATGATCACTTCAGAATCGTCATTATGCAAAACCCGAACCACGGAGGTGATATTGGATGCATAGCAACTTTGAACCATCTGCTCCATGACTGACCAGTCAATTGCTCCATGTTCGCCATCAAGAACGACAAAATCGAATCCTGCGTAACCAAGAATTTCACAAAGCCCCGGCTCCGGTAACCGGACCGAACTGGAAATTACAATCTCTCCTTTGTTCCACCGTTCCTTAACCTGATTCGCTCGTATTTTCATTTTCTGATTCTCTTCCATGATGATTACCTGTTATTGGTTTATCTTTTTACTCTTGGTTTATCTTTTTACTAATGGAGAGGAAAGCTTTCCATTAAGGGAAAGAATAATATTAAGCGAAGATAGTAATTCTTTCGGCAGATCTCCTTCATCAGGTATCTGCTTAATGACTTTAAAACGGCCTTCACTCAAAGCCCCTTGTAAGGTCCTGATATAATTTTGCATTTCCAACTGAAACTGAACCAGTTCTTCATCTGAAAGTTTAGCGGAATGCAGTTCGCTGGTTGATTCTGTTCTGGCTCTCGCTAGTCGAGTTAAGGACTCTCCTTCTGAACGATAAAGAAACGGTTTGATAAACGCCCTTCTTAATTGACAGCTATCATCAAAATGATAAACGAGATCCTGACTCAGATAAATGGACAAATAGCCACTTCGTTTATAACCAATAAAGATCAATTCTTCCTGTCCATCAATCTGAATTTCCATTCTGCGAACTAATGCAGTTGCATCCCGCATGAGATCTTCACGATCTTCTTCAATTCTTGCCATTATATTGCTCCTTATGTGTCATTGTAATCGCAAAGGTTGAATGTTCCAACTAACAATAAACCCCTGAACTCTCTAAACCGCCCGGTCATGAAAATTGCTTATGAAAATAATAACATCACATCCGTACATGCTAATAATTTCCCATATACTGCTATTTATTACTCAATCCACAAATTCTTTTGATTTCTATTCCGAAAATTTTCTAAAAAATCAGAATTTAAAACTATTCGGTAGACAAAATAACCTCTGTCGTTCATCTATACTAATGTTGTGGAGAAACTCAGTACATCAGAACTCACCGATAAAATTAGAGAATGTGCCCGAAATATGGAGCACCGGGGAATTTCTGCACTTGAAGAGCTTTATGATCTCACCGCGAGTCGCCTTCTCAGGTATGCTTATTCATTAACCCGAAATCGAGAAGATGCGGAAGATGCAGTTCAAACTGCAATGGTTCGACTTGCATTGAAGCCAAAACTATTAAAAAACGCACAATACCCCTGGTCCTATTTTTTGAGAATTGTTCGAAACGAAGCCATTAACATTTCCCGAAAAAAAATGCCGATGCAAATCATGACATCCATTAAAGAATTCGGAAAAGAAGATCCTGCCCGGTTGGAAGCAGAACACATTAAGTATCATGTAAGCAGTGCATTGGATAAACTACCTCCTGCTCAATCTGAAGTTGTTATTTTGAAGGTTTGGGAAAACATGACATTTGCAGAGATTGCTGAAGTCCTGGGTCAATCACCCAATACCATTGCAAGCAGATACCGTTACGCAATTGAAAAACTTTCGCAATACCTGCAACCTTTTTGCGAAGAGGTGCAATATGAATCGTAAAATGACTACACGTTGTCGACAACTCATTAAACAGTATGCAGATTTGCCTGAAGCGTCGGAATCATTGAAGCAACGAATCCTGATTGCTGCAAACCGTGCACGTAATAAACAACGTTATCACAAACAAATTGCGCCCTTTGTTTGTAGTTTAATCGTCATGTTCATTGTTGTTGCTAACAATATGAACCAATCAAATTTCCTGCGCTTCGGTGTTACAGATTCGATGCCAATCAACCAAATGCAGGAAAACCCCTCTTTGGTTTCATTAA
This sequence comes from Planctomycetota bacterium, assembly GCA_024277145.1. GTDB lineage: Bacteria > Planctomycetota > Planctomycetia > Planctomycetales > Planctomycetaceae > JAJRVU01. The sequence goes on along the minus strand of JAJRVU010000338.1, from coordinate 16,171 downwards.
AACCAATTACTGAATGGAATAATTTTAATGATGAAAATGAATTCGTTGATACTTTTATTCGTCACAGAAGTTGGCAAACCAGCCTGTTTAGAAAACCAGTAACTCGACTCTAATTAAATCTTTTTTTAACAAGCTTACTTTTATATACATTTAACAGGATTCAGGCTTTTATTTTAATGACCAGTTATCTAACCGACCTATTCCATAAATCAATTACAAACCAGGATGAAGACCATCCTGAATTTGTTCTGGATTTGACGAACAGCCTGCTTTCCTCTGCATTGGAAGCGGGTGTCAGTGATATTCATCTTTGTCCCTCCAAAGATTTAATGGAAATGAAATGGCGTTTGGATGGTGTCCTGATTTCGGTGGATCACTTTTCCCATAAAACAGCTCCACAGGTAACTTCTCGACTCAAGGTGATGTCTGACCTTTTAACGTATCAAACATAAATCCCCCAGGAAGGCAGAATTCGATCCAAGATTGAAAACAGGGAAATCCGAATTACAACTTTCCCGACAGTCTACGGTGAAAAAACAGTCATCAGGCTTTTTGCAGAATCACAAAAATTTCGATTCCTGGATGATCTTGCGCTTCCCACTGATGTAACAGAAGGTTTAAGGAATTTTACTACCGAAACAAGCGGTGTTATTTTATTAACAGGTCCCGCTGGCAGTGGTAAAACGACAACGATTTATGCCTGTTTGAGGGAAATATTAAGAAAATCATCACAGGAGCGAAGCCTTGTTTCCCTCGAAGATCCAATTGAATCAATTATTCCGGGTGTGGATCAATCACAAGTGAATCTGTCGGTTGATTTTGATATGCCCCGAGGGCTTCGATCTTTATTAAGACAGGATCCTGATGTTCTCATGGTAGGAGAAATTCGGGATCGATCAACTGCAGAAACGGTGTTTCAAGCTTCATTGAGTGGGCATCTGGTACTAACAACATTCCATGCAGGATCAGTTTCTCAGGCCATCAAACGACTAGTCGATATTGGAATTGAACCGTACCTGTTGCAAAGCGGGCTTCGTTCAGTCATTTGCCAGCGACTTTTTCGAAACCTCTGTCCCTGCTCTGTTGAATCATCTGATATTAGCCATTTTTCCGGAATGGATCTCCAACAAGCCCGAAAACCAGTCGGCTGTGAGAAATGTCAGGGGACAGGGTATGCAAGTCGATTGGCCATTGCTGAAATTCTTGATCTCCATCAAATTGAATTGAATCAGGAGCTTGTCAGGAATTCTGATTCCAAAACTCTGAATCAGGAATTACTGGAACAGGGAATGATCTCGCAATGGGAAAAAGCCTGCAGGGCAATTTCCGAAGGAAAAACCACTATTGAAGAAATTCACCGAATTCTGGGGGTCCAGTTCTCGCATGAAATAAAACAGAAATCAAAAACTCCAAGCATGACAGAATCTTGACGAAATAGAAAACAGTATTAATAAATCTAGTAAAAGTTATTCAGCAATTAAAATCGCTGCCTGATGGAAGCAAATAATCAATCACGGGAATCATTAATATGAATCAAAACCTCAATCTTGAACAGTTTATTGCTTTCAATGAAGAATTGAGCGCTATGGCAGAGGCTAAAATACCGATTCCTTTAGGTTTAAAAAATCTCGGTTCCAATCAACCAAAAGCATTGAAGCAAATCAGCCTGACCATTGGCAACCATATTGAAAATGGCAAAACGCTGCCTGAAGCGATCAAGATGGAAAAAGATCAGTTCCCTCCCATGTATTATAATATTGTGGAAGCAGGTCTCCGTTCAGGAAACCTTTCAACTGCATTGGAGTCAGTCTCCGCTTTCTCGTGGGATTTCCTGAAAATCCGAAAAAGTCTTTTTCAGGCAATGATTTATCCTGTTATTGTTGTCATCCTGGCATACTCCTTATTTATTCTGTTCCTGGCGTTTTTTGTCACAATTATAGAATCAACCTATCAATCGCTCGGTGCTACTCGCGGTCTGTTTATCAATGGTCTTTCCATGCTCTCTGCAAACGTTGCTTTCTGGTTCTGGATTCCGTTGCTGGTCATTCTTATCGTTTTTATCGGCTTGTTCAAAAAACAGGTTTCCGGTTATGGGCTTGGATCGTTTTCCTTTATTTTCGCCTGTGTGCCCGGAATGAAAGGTATCATCAAAGATTACAGTTATTCGACATTTACTGAAGTTCTTTCCATGCTGATTGCCCACAAAACCCCTATGGCTGAATCTTTGAAACTGGCTGCAGAATCCACCGGAAATCAAAATATCATCCAATCGGTCTCCGACTTAACTGCTGAACTCGAATTAGGCAAATCACTTGACGACATTCCCAATGACAAACGGTTACCGGAATATCTCTGGTTTTTAATCACACAGGGTTATCGAGAATCCACTTTTTCCGATTCATTAAAACGGGCTGCGAATATGTATCGAACGCGGGCTTTAGATCGTTCTGAATCAATCCAGTTTAAATTCCCTATCTACACTACTGTTCTAATAGGGGGAACAACTGTCCTGATTTATGCTCTTTGCCTGTTTATTCCTTTGATTGATTTATACAAAAAGGTTTCCTTAATTGGATAGATCTGTAAATAATCATTTTTTAATATAAATTAAAGACAAATCCAACCATTACATTCGTCAATATTTTAGCACAGGTCTTCTGTAAAATTTCCTGAAGAGAATTACAAATAATGCCCCAATATTATTACAAAGCTTTAAATCAAGATGGAGAAGCGATCGAAGGAACGATCCAGGCATTCTCTCTTCAAATGGCACGTGCAAAGCTGACACAAAAAAAACTGCAGGTTGATACCTTGATGCTGGATACGGAAACTCCAGATAAGCCTGAAGGATCGTTAGAAACGAATGCTTCACCTGAAGATACGGAACAAGCAGAACCTGCAAAAAACAGCAACAAAATATTAAACCTGACGATGGTGGAGATCAGCGAGCGAATTGCAGACCTCACAACTTCCCGGCTTCCTTTAACAACTGGTTTGCTAGCAGTCGCAGAAAATCACCCGGATAAACAATTCAAACACTCAGCCCAGTCCATCGTTAAAGCCCTGGAAAAAGGGCAATCACTTGATACTGTATTAAGCCAGCATGGGTTTTCTAAAGATTATCTGGCAATTATCAAAGCCGGGCTTTATTCAAATAATATCGAAAAAACGATCCAGCAATATATTCGTGAACAAAATCAAACCCAAATTATCATCAGCCGGTTTCTAAAAGCCTTTTATTACCCGGTTGCATTGATCAGTTTTACTTTCCTTGTGCTCTTCTTCTTTTTGTACTGGGTTGTCCCTCAATTCTCATCAATGTATCTCGACTTTGGTTCGGAACTCCCCTACCTGACGTTAAAAGTTGTAGATCTTTCTGGATTGATCTCCAAGCATCCTATAGTCATTTTCATTTTACTGAGTTCCATTATTGCAGGCATGATCTTTTTCCTTTCAAGTGCACTTAAGCCAGGCATCGTAAATAATTTCATGAGAGTGATCCCGTTCTGGGGAAGAGTATTTCGAACTCCTGCACTGTGTCGATTTTGCTTTGCACTTTCAGCATTCATTGATCATAAAATTTCTCTGCCTGATTCTTTTCGATTAGCGGGAGAAGCGTCGAAGGACAATAAAATTTCTTTTCAAGCCAATTTCATTGCAAATAAAATCGAAAAAGGGACTCCAGCCCATTCTGCAATCTCCGGCATAACCTTATTCCCTCCCTTGCTTCGACAAGTTTTTCAGTGGGAACAACATCCCAAGTTTATGACTGATGCATTAAAAGCAGTTGGAGAAATGGAAGAAATTCAGGCAGAAGGAAGAATCGGATTCATCGTTCCCCTGATCGAACCGTTAGCTCTTATGTTTCTGGGGGGAACTACCGTTACTATTGTTTTTTCCTTATTTACACCCCTTATTCAATTGATGTCGGACTTAAGTTAATTTTATAGATGTAATTTCCAAACAAATTTAATCGAACCAACAATAATTTTAAATAAAACTGTAACAAACATGCGTGGCATCACTTCCTTAATTGGATACAACCCATTTATCAGATTCAACCCGTTAATCAGGTTCAACCCTTTTGTATCAGCTGCTGTATTTCAGCTGGAACTCTCACGAAAAAAAATGCTACTGAGAATTCTTGCGAATGCCGTTGAACAGGATTTGCCTCTGGTTCCATTGCTTATTGGATTTGCTGAAGACCATGATGGACAATGGAATGAAAAAGTTCTGGAACTCGCTTATCTTTTAAAGAATAACAAACCCCTTCCTGATGCTCTTGAGCAAGTGGGAGGTCTTGTTCCTGTCGGCGCTATTCCACTCATTCACGCGGGAGCGGCTTCTGGACACCCGGGGGCAACGTTCCGAATGTTGGCAGACACGATGACTGAACATTCAAAAGGAAAACAGAACGTCCAATCTTTTTCATTTATTGGATACTTTATTTCGTTTGTCTTAATGATATTTCTTGTCACTTCATTCATGATGGTTTATATCATTCCCAAATTTAAAAGAATCGTTGAAGATTTTGGGGTCGATCTTCCAGCAATATCTGTCTCTCTGATAAAGAATTCAGATCTCATCGCCAATTTCCTCCCTTTGATTATTCTTTTTTTCATCATAATATTGATCTTTATGTCATCCATCATCAGGTACGCATCGGTCCATATTACTTATTTAAGAAAAGTTCCGCTAATTGGTCGATTTACACAGAAACTCTGGATTCCTGACATTCTCAGATCCCTTTCTTTAACGGCTCAACAGAATGAATCATTGCTGATGACTATAAAAACATTAGCCAGACATATTCCAAATAAACATATCAGGAATAAATTAACGAACGCAGAAATCAGTATCCAGAATGGAAACTCTGTCTGGAATTCCCTGACTGATGCAAAAATCATTCGTAGGCAGGAAAAAGATATTTTTGAAGCTGCTGAGCGAGCAGGAAACCTTGCATGGGCTTTGAAATCTATTAGTTCAAGAAGAGACAGCAACAGTAATACCCGTTTAACAAATTTCCTGGCATTCATTGAGCCCTTTTTCACAATCGTCGCGGGTGGAATTGTTGCCTATATTGCCATTGGAATGTTCATGCCTCTTGTCCAGATGATTCATGGCATGAGCTAATAACAAACATTTAAAAACTTCCCTTAGAACCAGGCCTTTTAAAGACGCTATTATTAACATGAGCATTCCCATTAAAGAAAACTTGATCATCCCTGAAAAGTATGAGCCTGAAAAAGAAACTCGACCATCAGGCTTTACGCTGACGGAAACGATTTGTTCCCTGTTTCTTCTGGGAGCGTTACTCGTTTTCATGATCACATCATTCCGCCTTGTTGATCTCCAGAACAGAAAAACAGAGCAATACCAGATTGCTTTGATTGAAGTTTCTAACATCATGGAAATTCTCACATCGGAAAATTGGGAAAACCTGACATCAGAAACGAGTGATCAGACAAAAATCTCACCATCAGCAGAGAAAAGCCTGCCGAATTCAGCTTTAAAAACGACGATCACAGAATCAAAAGAGATCCCCCAAGCGAAAAAGATTTCTTTGACTTTGACATTCAATAATTCGAATGGACAACCTGCTCCTGCAGTTCAATTGACATCATGGGTTTATCAGCAGGAGTCAGCAGAATGAAAACAAACTTTCATAGAACATCATTAAGAAACAATGCGGGGCAGAAGCGGGCTTTCACTCTCATCGAAATGCTTGTCACTATCTCAATGATGTCCCTGGTCCTGACCATTACCATCTCTGCGATGGTCTCTTTAATGAAAAAGAACCAGTCCGTCTCATTTTATGCACTGCATCGAAACAACATGAATCGATTATCTTTGCAGTTTCGTAAAGATATCCACCAAGCGGATAACATTTCCATCATCAAAAAGGATGACAAGACCGAGCTGATTATCAGGAAAAATGAATTTGAACAAATTGTTTATACACCATCAGGAAACATTCTGAATCGTGAAGATAAAAGCAAAGGAAAACGTATTTCCACAGAGGTATTCCGATTCATGCCTGAAACAACCATTGAATTCACGAGGAATCAGGACATTCGTTTCATGAATGTAAAGGTATCTTCTCCTGCAAAATCTTTTGACAAACAGTATCTTCCCAAAGGCTATTTGCCTTTGAATCCGGTTCAAATCATCGCCCGAATTGGTCGTGATTTAAGGTTTCAAAACACAAAAAAGCAATCGAGCGAAAAGAAAGGATCTGAATAAGTTGGTAAGTAAAACAGATAGATTTCCCGTACTCAGTTCTTTTTTCCGACATCAGGCCAAAATATGAAAAAATTAAACAATACAAATCGAAAACGATTAACCAGGAATTCATTCCTGAAAAAATATTCTCGGGAGGGATTTGTCATTATCATCGTCGTCGTCAGCCTGATTATGGCTTCTGTAATTTCTGGAACCATGATTAAACAATCCATGGCAACAGAAAAACAGTCGCAACGCGAATTAAACCGAGTACAGGCTGCCTGGTTGACGGAATCAGGAATTGAAAGAGGGCTTTATCGATTGAAAACGAACAAAGAATATACCGGCGAAACCTGGAAAATCTCTGACAAGGAATTCGGAATGAAGGAATCAGGCGAAGTTCTAATTTCTATCGTGGATTCTCAAAATCCAGAAGGAAGCCAACAATTGAAAGTGACCGCAACTTATCCCGTTGATTCCATTTATCGTGCGATCCAGACTAAATCAATTCAAGTGAATATCGAAAACCAGAAATAACACTGTCAAAAAATAACACTGTCAAAAAATAACACTGTCAAAAAATAACACTGTCAAAAAATAACACTGTCAAAAATCAAAAATATTATTGAGACAACCATTAATCCGGAGACAAATCCATGAGAACTCCTCATCAGCTAATACAGGCAAAGAGTCCAGAAAAACCTCGTCAAACAGGTTTCACTCTCATTGAACTTCTTGTTGTAATTGCCATTATTGCACTTCTTATAGCACTCCTTCTCCCTGCTGTTCAACAAGCCCGTGAAGCTGCCCGGAGAGTCCAATGCAAAAATAATTTATCGCAATTGATTGTTGCCCTTCACAATTATGAAATGGCGTTCACAATGCTTCCCCCCGGCTGCGTCAACCAGACAGGCCCGATTAAAAATGAGAATAAAGGCTACCACGCGAGTTGGTTATTGCAGATACTTCCTTATATTGAACAGGGAAATGCATTTGACAAATGGGAGATGACCAAAAGCGTTTATGACGAAGCAAATAAACACATTTCAGTACATCATTTTAGCGTGCTTAACTGCCCTAGCAATTGGGACGATCCTGCATCACCTGGTCAAAATCGCTCTAGAACAACCTATGCAGCTTGCCATCATCATACGGAAGCCCCTATTGATTCTGATAATACAGGAGTCTTCTACCTTAACAGCAGTACCTTGTTGAAAGACATTAAAGATGGAACTTCCAACACCATCTTTTTAGGTGAAAAATATTCCTACGATGATGATCTTGGGTGGATGTCAGGAACACGAGCAACATTAAGAAACACTTCAACAGTCAATGACTTTTCTTTAAAACCTGATCGAACTTGGGGAAATAAATCTAAACCAGCTTTAATTGATTTAAAAAACCCCCTGACTGTTGGTGGGTTTGCCAGTCACCATAACGCAGGAAGTCATTTTGCATTTGGTGATGGTTCAGTCAAATTTCTTTCTAAAAGCATTGATTCCGGCCTGTTTTCGAATTTGGGAAATCGTGCAGACGGTGCATTGGTCACTGGTTTTTAATGACACCGGTTCTTCTGGATTTGATTTTTTATTCAAGCATTGTTTGTCAGCCTGCAGCTTAACAAATGAAGAATTGCGGTAAAACAAGAAAAACGTCTTACACAGAGACCGCAGGGAGAACTGTAATAATTTGGCGGAGATTGGTTTCAACAGTTTGAAGTGAATTTGAAGGCAGGGATGGCTTTTGAAAGATTGAATTTTGATTCTGATGTCGCATTTTCCTGCCAGATATTAAACGCCGAAACCGAATCGTTTTGCAAATCGACGAGCACGGTGTTGAACATACCAGGTTCGTTTGGATTTATTTTCTGAGAATCGTCTTTTTCTTTTTCCGTCTGGCATTGTTCTATTCCTGTTAAAGTGAGTTATTTTCGACTACTCACCTAAGCGTTGACCGGAATAAAAAGTGACACCTTATTCTCTCAATTTCCTCTTCTTCATACTGCAAAACCGATTCAGGAATTGATCTAGAGCGATTCAATCAATAATATAAGAGTTTAAGTGTTATACCAGCGATATATGATATATACAGTGCGACACGTTCTACATCAGTTCCAGACATCGTCAAACGTCTTATCAATCGCCTGTTATATAAACCGTGTTGATCCATTTTCAATTCAGGGATATACTTTCTGATATTCCTGTCACGATCAAATTAATAATCAGCTACTCAATTCTCTTTACATACGGATGAATCATCATGGGTCTCTCAAAAAGCAATCTATCCAGCCTGGCTGAAAATGAAGGTTTAACCATTCGAACAATTGATGAAGAGAAGGCAAGAATTCCAAAAGGATCAAAAGTAAAATGGCACAACGACCCTGACGGCAAAAACTCAGTCGTTGTATCAGAACCGTATCACGATGTGGATGGAAATGTCTGCGTGAAAGTACTTGGGGATAACGCAGGGGAACAAACCAATAAATACGCCTGCTTTCTTACACCTGTTGGCTAGATAAATTTTATTGGCGATCAATCAAGATATTATTCTATCAGTGGTATCGTTCTTTTTTCCTGTGCACTTTTGTAAGCGGTCTCCACGATCTGCTGACCGATTCTTGAAATCCCAACAGAAACAGGCCCTTCCACAGGCGTGGATTTTTCAAGGCAATCTATCAAATAAGCAATCGGGTTACAGCAAGACAATTCCAGTAAATCAACTGGAATATCCTCGCCTTCGGGTCTCCTGTGGTCCTGCAATCGAACGGTTTTATCGTAATCATAGCTACTGATTGTTCCCTCGGTTCCAACAATCACAAAACCACATTTTGGCTGTGGTTGATGCGTCCACGGATCAGTAAATGTTCCCCACCGTGTTTCAAATTTGGAAAGCCCAACCTCATATCGGGCAATCACAATCGAATGCTCATCAACTTCCAGACCAACGGGTTGATCAATCACTGCAGTCACTTCAATTGGTTTTCGACCATTCATAAACCATGTTCCAAGCGTTGTCCCATATCCAAGATAATCAAGCATTGATCCCCCGCCATGCAATTTCTGGTAGAACCAGCTTTTCGGTTTTTCGTTGGCGACTTCCGCCGCAGTTTTCTCTATTTTGTCAGCTGAATGCCAAAGTGGTCCGCGGTTTCCATCATAAAAATGGACTTCAATAACATTGCCGATGGCCCCTTCATCAATTAACCGCTTTGTGGTTCGGTGTGGAGGATACCATGCGAGAGGCCAGTTGATGAGTAACTCTTTCCCAGTCCCGTTCATGCATTCCATCATTTGATCTGCTTCACTCAGCGAGGAAGCAAAAGGTTTTTCCATGATGATATGCACATTATAAGACGCAATTTTTTGGATCCATTCCCCATGTTGAGCAGTGGCGGGACAAAGCAGAACGATATCGGGCTGGGAAGCTTCCAGACATTTTTGATAGTCGGTGAAGACAGCTTCTTCTGAAATCCCAAAATTCTTTATCGCTCCTGACATTCTTTCTGGAATTTCGTCTGCAATTGCTACGATTTCACAATCAGGATGTTCATATGCAAAACGGAGGTTGTCTCCCATATGAAAATGGTCGAAGTTGATCCCAGCAATTTTCCATTTACTCATTTTTCATGCACCCATAAGTAGTATTTTCATACAACATGATTAATTGCTGACTGGTATTAGAGAAGAATAGATCAGCTTCGCCAGAAATTCGTCCTGACCATTCCGATTTTCCAGGGCGATATTCGCTGTTGCAGAAACTGGGATAGTTATCTCTTTAGAAATCCTTATTGTTAATGAGGTAGAGTTTTCTACCACTAGCGCCATGGCGATTTAAATCTGCTAAAACGCTAAAGTTCTTATTCTCTTTTAAGAATCGATCTGTTCCCTGTGCAACTCCTGGAAATGATATGTGATGATAATCGTCCATAACCATGACCCCATTGGGATGCATATGCTTGCTACATAGGTTAAGGTCAAAATAAGCCTGTTCTGCGGAATGTCCGCCATCGATATGAACAAACCGAAATCTTTCTTCTGCATCAAGTTGAAGATCGTTGCTTAGGCACTTGTGGATTATAATTCGATCTTTCTTCAACTCCGGGCTTAAACGCTCTAAATTTGAAATCAAAACTTCTGGTGATGGTTTGTCGGAATAATAATCGTTTGTATCAGACTCGAATGCGTCACATACTACGATTCGCTCTTTTGGACGCAAGCACGCTGCCATCAATGCTGTTGATCGACCGTGATAGCTACCAATTTCCAATAAGTCTCCTTTGACTCCCATAGCTGATTGACATGACAAAAGTAAATAGAAATGACCACAATCATCAAGGTTAAACCAACCTGGGACATCCTTTATTCGACTAAACAAATCGACTACCAATGGTCCGGCCACTCCGATGTCAGCGTAGGTCGTTGATTCACGAAGGTGGCCAGAAATTTTTGGACTTTTATTTAGAAGCCGTTGAATGACTTTTTTTACTGGTTTCGGGAGTATTTTTTTCAAAGTGCTTTTTAACATTTCTTATTCTCCAGTTTGTATATCTTAGAGGTTGTTATTTATTTGCTAACTTTTGTTGAGATCTACTTTTAGAAAAGAGCAACATAATTGTAGATTTCCACTCGCTCTGAATTTCCAGATTTGAACCTGAAAATAATATTTCTAATTATGCTCATGTGGATTAAATTACTATTACTTAAAGAAGAAAATCAAAAGCAGTTCAACAATATCTGCAGTAAACTGCAACGGTTCATGTCCCATAATGATACCACTCGAAGCACACGATATTGTTTCTGAAGATTTACTTAGCTCATTAATTGCATCAATTAAAGTCCTGATATTCAATCAAATGAATGCCAGACTGAATCATCAAGGCCTAATTAAAGACAATCATGTCTTTTTTCAAACTGTTAATCCCAACACTGTAATTTTACCGCCCTCACAGATAAAACAGTAATCAAATACTGTTCTAACCCTTTATCGTATTATAGTTTACACCAAATACAACCAGTTAAAGTTGATTTTTAAGCGATTTTGTTACCATAACATTATAATTGTATTTTTCAGAAAATACTTGGAATGCGAACCATTTTTCGCAAACCGGTATCTACCTTTTTACGTATATAATATCAGGAGAGGAGAGAATTACCCGTAACTATCATAATCTCTGTAATACAATGCCCGCAGTCAGTAGTTTTTAGTTATTTTGGTTTTTTTTCATATTTTCTAAGGATTTGCGTGAAATATTTTGAGTTAAACAACGTCTAACCATTAAGTGAAAGGCAACCATCTTTAAGCAAGGTTTTAAATAACCTGACTTAACGGCTCTGTGAGATGGGTCTGGAACGGTTATTGCGTAGAACCTTGAGAGACTCAATTTGAAGAAAACTAATTTCGAGTGTTTGACCTTCACTATTAAGATACACAACTCAAGGCAAGCAATACTCAACATCGGATCGATGAAGAAACCAAATAACTAAAAACGACTGATCCGAAAAACAGGAGGGAACGACGATGACACGCTACAATAACCCGGCAATGAAAAAACTAGCTGACCAGCAAGTTCGGTTTGCTCCCCGCGATGTCTGTATCGAACAAGCTGAAAAAGCTGAGAAGTTTCTTGAACAAATTCAGCCAGACACTGAATATCTCTACCATGATGTCTGCAAGAATATCACCAACTACAAAACAGACCTGTACCCTGCCCTCAAATTAACGAGTTCAGAACTGCTTCATGACCTGAGATGCCTCATTGAGGATCTTTCGGACAGTGCTGATATCGATAGCAGCGAAGTGGGAGAAAAAGTTTATACTGTTAATGAAGTCAGTGAAAAGTACAGCGTTTCCACAAAAACGGTAGACCGTTGGAGAAACCGCGGTTTAGTCAGTAGAAAGTTTCGTTTTGGCCAGAGAAAACGGATTGGTTTTCTGGAATCCTCTTTAAAACGATTTGCTGTAAAGCATCCCACTGAATTGAATCGAGGAAGTAAATTCAGCCAGCTTTCTGATGATGAAAAATTACAAATCATTAACAAAGCCCGACGGTTTGCACGGTATGGTGGTTGTCCTGCTGAAATCAGCAGACGGATCGGAAAACGAATGAAACGTTCTCCGGAAACAATCCGTTACACCCTTAAAAATTATGACAAAGAACATCCGGAATCTGCAATTTTTCCGAATTCATCCAACCCGCTTTCTGATGAACAGCGAAGGGAAATCTTCAGAAGTTACAGAAGAGGTATTCCTGCAGAGAGACTTGCAAGAAATTACTGCAGGACTAAAACAAGTATATTTCGCATTGTCTCAGAAGTTCGGGCTAACCGTTTAATTGACCAGCCTGTTGACTATATGGATAGTGATGAATTCCGCATGAAAAATGCAGATAAAATTATCCTCGGCCCTCCACCCCAGGTGGATAAAAAAGCAAGCAGGGTTAAAACCCCGCCAGGGCTTCCCCCTTATCTGGCAAGCCTTTATTCTGTTCCGCTTCTTACTAGAGAAGAAGAGCAGTACTATTTTCGAAAAATGAATTTCCTGAAATTCAAAGCAAGTGAATTGAGAAGTTCCCTTAACAATTCACGGCCTAAAGCAAAAGACATGGACCAGATTGAAGATTATCTGGAACAAAGCATTGCTGTGAAAAACTTCCTGATTCGAAGTAACTTACGTCTTGTTGTTTCGATTGCAAAAAAACATAACAGGCCAGGTCGGAACTTCTTCGAAATGGTGAGTGATGGAAATATGTCTTTAATCAGGGCGATTGAAAAGTTCGATTACACACAAGGGAATAAGTTCTCGACCTATTCATCCTGGGCAATTATGAAAAACTTTGCTCGATCCATCCCTGCAGAAAATACTCAACTGGACCGGTTCCGTACAGGAAAAGAAGATGTCTTCCAATATTCCAAAGACGACCGGGCGAATCACTTCCAGCAGGAATTGGTCCACAAACAGCAACAAAGTGCGATTGGAGAAATCCTGAAAAAGCTTGATCAGCGTGAAAAAGACATTATCATCTGCCGATTCGGATTGAATCAGGGATCAGAACCTCAAACTCTTGAGCAGATTGGCAGTCAATTTGGCGTGACAAAAGAAAGAATCCGCCAGCTTGAAGCAAGAGCACTCAAGAAGTTAAGAAAAATCGCAACGGATAAGCATATAGACATTCCGGGAATTTGAATGAAAAGAGATTCCCAGAAAACTTATTAAAATTAGATCACGTTAAAGCTTGGGCCAACCTCCAGATGAGCTCTGATTTCCTGTTAGCAGGATTTCAGGGCTTTTTTCTGTAAACTATTTTTTATATGACCTTCAATTCCAGCCGGGAGACTTCTACTGGAGAACTGGGTGAAGGCTTCCTTCCCTGTCCTTTATCAGCAAATTCTGATTTCAGAACCTTCGACAGATGAACCATTTCTATTTAAAAGCGTCTTTTTAAGAACGACAAACCCACGTTTTACTTTTCAGGAAGAAATGATACAGATGCCCTAATCAAACAAAATTATACAAGCAAAATAAATGTATACCGAGATCAATAATGTTGCAAAACTTGTGGTTTTCTTGGTTTAGGACCTAATTCTGGGTTGCAAGCAAATATTGGATTGTTATATTGTTCAGCTTGTGATAGTGAACCGTTTGCGCTAGCGTAGCTCAATTGGCAGAGTTCCGGTTTTGTAAACCGGTGGTTGTGGGTTCGAGTCCCACCGCTAGCTTTTGGAACTACATTTTTTTCAAAATGAACTGCTTCCCTGCGTTTGTTTTTTTGACGCAAACGCTATCATAGAACGGAATACTCGCTGGAACAACGGGGGAATACCCGAGCGGCCAAAGGGGCCAGACTGTAAATCTGGTGGCAACGCCTTCGCAGGTTCGAATCCTGCTTCCCCCACTCGTATTTAAGGATTTAAGTCAATTATTAGCGGGTGTAGCTCAATGGTAGAGCTCCAGCCTTCCAAGCTGGTGGTGAGGGTTCGATTCCCTTCACCCGCTCTTTAAATTATTGATTAATTGAGTTTTTTATACAAAAATACTATTTTGGATACTATATCAGAACATCATTAACTATAGTTATGACGTTCTGCTTTTACTTGAGGCCTTTTTTGAGTTTGTGTCTAAAGTCGCATTTTGCTGCTGTAGCTCAGTTGGTAGAGCGCGTCCTTGGTAAGGACGAGGTCATGGGTTCAAGTCTCATCAGTAGCTTTTGATACAATATATTAATAAGGAGAAATCCTTAATTCCGGGAAGTGGCTTTTCTGCTCCTTCATTATCCGGTAAAGTCGTTTTATTATTTTTTGTTTTAGACCTTGGGGTTTTGAACCACCGGGAGTTCGGTGAGGACCACTTGGTAGTATAAGTTTGAGGAGAAGGTAGTCAGATGGCGAAGGAAGTTTTTGAACGGACCAAGCCACATGTTAATGTTGGAACAATTGGTCACATTGACCATGGTAAAACTACGCTCACTGCTGCACTTTTAGCCGTTCAAGGTGAAAAAGGGCTGGCGAAGTTTAAGAGTTACGCAGATATCGCCAAAGGTGGTACTGTTCGTGACGATACCAAAACAGTGACCATCGCAGTTAGCCATGTGGAGTATGAATCACCAAATAGACACTATGCCCACATTGATTGTCCTGGTCACGCCGATTATATTAAAAACATGATTACCGGTGCTGCTCAGATGGATGGTGCCATCCTTGTTGTATCAGCCGCAGACGGCCCTATGCCTCAAACTCGTGAGCATATCCTTCTTGCACGACAGGTTGATGTCCCGGCTTTGGTTGTGTTCCTTAATAAATGTGACTTGGTCGACGATGAAGAATTGCTTGAACTCGTTGAAATGGAAGTTCGTGAACTTCTTACCAATAACGAATTTCCTGGCGACGACGTTTTAATTATTCGCGGAAACGCAAAAGGTGCGTTGGACAATCCTGGCGACGAAGCTTTCAACGCTTGTATTGGCCAGCTGATTGATGCTCTTGACACAGAAATTCCAGAACCTAAAAGAGAAATCGACAAGCCTTTTAGAATGGCTATCGAAGATGTTTTCTCTATTGAAGGCCGTGGAACTGTTGTTACTGGTCGTATTGACCAAGGTGTTGTTAAAGTTGGTGAAAAAGTTGAAATCATCGGACTTAAAGACACCGTCACAACAACATGCACCGGAGTTGAAATGTTCAACAAAATTCTCGAAGAAGGTAACGCTGGCGAAAACGTTGGTATTCTTCTTCGTGGTACTAAAAAGGATGATGTTGAACGAGGTCAGGTTCTTGCAGCCCCTGGTTCAATCACACCTCACACTAAATTTGAAAGTGAAGTGTATATCCTGAGTAAAGAAGAAGGTGGTCGACATACTCCATTCTTTAGTGGATATCGTCCTCAGTTCTACTTTAATACAACTGACGTAACTGGCGCAGCAAACTTGCTCGGCGGTGCAGAAATGTGCATGCCTGGTGACAATGTTGCTCTTGAAATTGAACTTGGAAAACCAGTCGCCCTGACAGAAGGTAGCCGATTTGCTATCCGTGAAGGTGGCCGGACTGTTGGTCGCGGCATCGTGACAAAAATTACTGAGTAGTCTTAAAACTACCCGGCAAAGATATTACCTGGATTTCCTGCCTGATCAAACAGGCGGGAAATCTATGTTTTTATAGATTAGGTGATTAAAAATGGCTCGTGAATACGTTTGGCTTGAATGCACAGAAACAGGTATGAGAAATTACCGTACACCAAAAGAGACCCGCGGTACCGAACGCCTGGAGCTAATGAAGTATTGCCCAAAACTTCGCAAGCATACACTGCATAAAGAATCACGCAAGAAATAACAGCTCTTTTCAAGAGCTAAAATCTCACTGTTACGAGTGTAGCTCAATTGGCAGAGCACCGGATTCCAAATCCGGCGGTTGGGGGTTCAAGTCCCTCCACTCGTGTTTATTTTAACTAGTGTTTATTT
>JAJRVU010000337.1 GCA_024277145.1 Planctomycetota bacterium | reverse complement strand
TTTTTCTGATATCAATTATTATGAATCAAAATTGATATCAATCTGATTGAAAGCCTGAAGCGAACCTGATTCTAATCAAGGTGCAGGTGTCTGGATTTCAGACCGCATCGAATTTGCCCGGTCAATCAATTCCTGGGTTGGCACAACTTTCTTCGGACGAAGCTGGTAAGTGAAATCATGCCTGTCTGTTGTTTTGAATGGCCACAAGTTATCAGAGACAAAATCAAGAGGCATTCGTTGG
This sequence comes from Planctomycetota bacterium, assembly GCA_024277145.1. Lineage (GTDB taxonomy): Bacteria > Planctomycetota > Planctomycetia > Planctomycetales > Planctomycetaceae > JAJRVU01. Next base: position 5,222 of record JAJRVU010000337.1, on the reverse strand, counting down.
TACCACGGAGTCTGCACTTTTTGCATGACTGTTTCAGTTTCATAACCCGGCTTAACAAGCGTAATTTCCCGCGTCCCATAATAAGTGAAATCCATGGAATAAGGTGTGAATCCTTTTTCCTCTCCCTCTAACAGAACGCGCGCGCCTGGCGGGTTTGATCGAATCGTCATACGACGATACATACAACCCGTTTGCGTCAGGCTAATGATGAGTAACAACCCCGTAAGTATCTGTCTTCTTAATGGACAGATTGCTGACAGAAGTTTGTGGAATCTTGAGAACAGAATCATAAATTTAGATAATAGAGGATGAGGTTTGGGGAATCGGTCCGTTTTCACATGAAAATGAGAGGCAGGATTCTAATAAGAAAGCGGAAAACTGCCAATAGCAATCGAGGTGATAGAATGTCCACTGTGCTGGTTTGTGGTAAATGAAGCCTGTTCTGAACAACAAAAAATGATGCATTCTCTTAAATTAACATGGTTTAAGACAGATTTCTCTTTCCTCAATCTGGTAAACTGTTAATAATTTCCTCATTCGGGCATTGCTCTGCCCAAGATGATTATTGGTCATGTAGTGGCCACAATTTCGTTAAGTCAAATCTTATAAACTTTCTTTCGGGAAAATTCGAACTAAGCCTGGGTTTTAAAGCCAGTGTTTTACACAAAGAATTAGGTTCTGCTGAATGCATTGGGATCAAAAAATCACCTGCTCTGTTAAATCAGATATTGGCTTCAGGCGACAAAACAATCAGGATTCTGTTACAACTCAAATTTGCAGTGATCGGGATACCTGGAGTAATTACGGACACCTTTTTGTTGTTGCAGATGGAATGGGTGGCCATGCTGTTGGTGAACTTGCAAGTAAAATTGCTGTTGATACCGTTCCACAATCATTCTTCAAAGGGAAGAAAAAGTCGCCTTCTGTTTCGATCAAAGAAGCTATACAGGAAGCGAATGAAAACATTCACTCCCGGGGTTCACACAATAGCGAATTCGACCGAATGGGAACAACGTGCACATCACTGGTTCTTAGTTATCGGGGCGCTTACGTTGGCCATGTAGGAGATAGCAGGGCTTATCGCATCAGGGGAGACAGAATTGATCAGCTTAGCTTTGATCATAGTTTGCAGTGGGAATTAATTCGTCAAGGAAAGCAGGATGTCAAAGACATTCTTCTTAACGAGCCTAAGCATGTGATCACAAGATCTCTTGGGCCGGAAGCAAAAACTGAAGTTGATGTTGAAGGTCCCTTTCCCATATTGGGAGAGGATATTTATGTGCTTTGTTCTGATGGCCTGACAGGGCATCTTAAAGATGCAGAAATTGGAATGATCTGTAAATCACTTCATCCTGATCAGGCAACCCAATTGATGACTGATCTGGCTAACTTACGTGGAGGAAGCGATAATATTACAATTATTGTTACCCATGTAGGAAAATCAGAATCAAATGAACCCTTTGTATTTGAAGAAGAAGAAGATCCTGATTCTGGCGGAATTAGTTCCTGGCTCTGGTTTGTCGCATTTTGTGGAATTCTGACCGGAGTTGTCATCAGCGTTATGCTTTTTTTATTCCAGCATGTTATCTATGGCCTGTTTATGTCAGCGATTACTGTGGGAGCAACGGGGTATACAATTTTAAAGTGGCTTAAAGCCCGACAATCATATTCCGAATTCGAAATGCTGAACAATGATGAATCTCCTTCCGAAACAATCATCTGGAGACCTTATCGAACTGCAAATGCTGTACTTTCTTCCCCGTTTGTTAAATATTTGATGTCGGTCGAATCAGAACTTCAAAGATCAGCATTAGAAAACGGATGGGCTATTGACTGGGGATCCCATGACGAAGCACATCGGCAGGCAACTGAATTTCTCGCTAAAAATCAGCTTAATAAATCGATGACTAAAATTGCAAAAGCAATCCATATTCTCATGAATGGGCTCAAACAGCACCGTAAAGACCTTGCAAAAGCTAAAAAATAGACGTTCTTCGATCTGATTGTCTTTGGAGGAAGCCTGAAGCCGAAAAATTGTTTTTTACAGGTGATCTGTTCGCTCTTGTGAATTTGACAGCAATATTGATAATATCCAGAACAGAGACATTCGAAGAAGAATTCAAAATAATAACATGACAGGGAGGTCAGCTTGTTATTCACTAAAACTATCCAGCGAAAAATGCTTTTTATGATTTCGCTGATCCTGATAATGCTTGTCATTCTCTCTGCAATCTTGGGTTCGAGCCTGATTTCTTACAAAGCTCTCATTTCTGATCTGAATCAAAACCTTAAGGTTCTCCCGAATAAGAATGATATATTTAAAGCAACAAACGATTTGAACAGTGCGTTAAGAGCAGGCATCGCACATAAGGGTGAACCATCTCTAATTATTAATCAGGATCAGAATATTTTATCCTGCATTAGGACAGCCAAAGAAGCAGCAGATGATTTTTTAAGAAAAATCAACTCTCTTGCCCCTAGCGTTGAGTATGGACCTCAAAGAAAAAGCACAGATGGGGAAATTATTTCAAAGATCAGTATCCATTTTAAGCGATTGGATAATAACTACAGGGCAATGATCAACACGCCGATTGCTGTCAATAAGCGAAATATGAATATTAATTATATGCGATCCAGATTACTGGATATATACAGGTTTATTGGACAGATAAATGATTACCAAACGGGTTTAACAAAAGCTTTATTTCGCGCAAAAAAAGTTTACGCAACTCGAATGTGGTGGGTTCTTTTATCCAGTTTCTTTACAGCAATTGCCTTTTTAGGATTAATCTGCATCGGATATCTCAGTGTTTATAAGCCTTTGAGGGTTCTCCATGAAGGAGCAAGAAGGGTTGCACAGGGGAATCTGGATTATCGACTTGAAATCACAACGCACGACGAGATGGGGGAACTGGCTGATTCTTTTAACCAGATGACGGAACGGTTCCAGGAAATTAAACAGGATCTCGACATGCAGGTCAGGGAAAGAAGCAAGCAGCTTGTCAGGTCAGAACGATTGGCTGGAATTGGTCTCTTCTCTGCAGGGATCGCCCATGAAATTAATAATCCGATTTCTGCAATATCAATGGCAGCGGAATCCCTGTTATCAAGATCTCTCTACAACAACAGCACGGATGAAAAAGACGACGATACAAAAGTCTCCGAACAATATTTATCCATGATTCAAAGAGAATCAGAACGTTGCCAGAAATTCACGCAAAGGCTTCTCCATTTTGCAAGGGGAGATGACGGCGTGAAACGGGAACACGACTTGATTGTCATCGTTGAAGAGGTTCTCTCTATCATCCAGCCAATGAGCAAATTTAAAGACCGTAAAATTCTGTTTTCTCATGGATTAAATCCCTGCCTGATGAAAATTAATGGCGGTGAAATCAAACAGGTTGTTTTGAATCTGGTAGCAAATGCCCTCGAATCCATGTCTAGCGGTGGAACCTTGAAAATTTCGATCCAGGAACAGACTGATATTGTCACTCTCAAACTGATTGATGATGGCTGTGGAATGGAAAAAGAAGTTATTGAACGGTTATTTGATCCATTTTTCACACGACGAAAAGATGGCAAAGGAACAGGGCTTGGGATGTCAATCAGCCAGAGGATTATTGGCGAGCATGGCGGATCAATTGAAGCTGAGAGCGACGGACCTGAACAGGGGAGCACGTTCCACGTCAGGATTCCCCGAATTCCGATTCAACAGGATGCCGTTGCTTGAGAAATAAAACATGCAGTTCAGGCTGAGATTTTCTCGTAAATATTAAAATGTCTCAAAAACCCTTAAAACAGGCCTGAAATTCGGCCGGAATCTTCAAAATCCAGATTGCCACGATTTCAGTAATTTGTTATCACCCCATCTCCTAATTGATTTTGACATGACAACAAGGATGTTTTTGACAGGTAATGGAATACCTGCAAGGAGAGGTTAGAGATTGAGCTCTTCCCCCCATTATAAATTAAAAGTTTTGTTTGTTGACGATGAACAGCCTATTCGAGACGTAATGCAAATTGAATTACCTCGGATGGGACATGATGTGACACTTTGCGAAAATGGTGAAGAAGCCATTGAGGCATTAAGTAAAAACACATATGACGTCGCTATCATTGATTTAAGAATGCCCGGCAAAGATGGTTGGGATGTGATTGAGCATCTGAATTCTGTTTCACCCCAAACAGAATTCATCATCAGTTCTGGTCATGGCAATATGGATGATGCAATCCAGGCTCTCCGAAAAGGAGCCTATGATTTCCTTCCCAAGCCTTGCAAATTATTCGAAATTGCCAATGTTTTACAACGAGTTGGTGATAAACTCAGCCTTCAGAATAAAACGATTGCGCTGGAAAACCGTTTGAAAACCGTTGCTGGTAATTCCAATATGATTGGCCAGTCTCCTGCGATGCAGCGTGTTTATCAATTAATTGATAAAATCGGGCCAACCGATTCTGCTGTGATGATTCTTGGAGAAACAGGAACTGGTAAAGAACTTGTTGCCAAAAGAATTCATGATAGCAGTCAGCGAAAAGATGCTCCATTTGTTGCAATCAACTGTGGTGCACTTCCTGAAAATCTTGTTGAAAGTGAATTCTTCGGGCATCGAAAAGGAGCCTTTACTGGTGCAGATACTGCGCGTAAAGGACTTTTTGAAGTCGCCAATAGTGGAACACTTTTTCTTGACGAATTAGGTGAACTGAGTAAATCCATGCAGGTTAAGATTCTCCGGTTTCTGGAATCGGGTGAGGTCAGGCGTGTTGGTGAAAATGAACCATTCCATGTTGATGTTCGAGTTGTTTGTGCAACCAATAAAGATTTACAGGAAATGGTCAGGGAAGGCTCATTCCGGGAAGACCTCTTCTTCAGGATCAACACATTTGAAATTCATCTTCCACCATTAAGAGAACGAAAATCAGACATTCCAAGCTTGGCTCTGCATTTGATTGCCCGTCACCTGAAAAGATCAGACGTTCCTGACAGCATTCTTGCTCCGGAAACTGCTGAAGCATTAATTGAATATGACTGGCCGGGAAATGTTCGGGAATTAGCCAATGCAATGGAGCATGCCGTCATTCTTTCTGATGGACAATCTATCCTCACAGAAGACCTTCCACGAAGTATTGTGAATACCAAACTGGGTGCTTCCAACGGAACGATTTCCCTTAATGATCACTCAAGAACATTACGAGAAATTGAAATGGAAGTCATCTACAGCGTT
>JAJRVU010000336.1 GCA_024277145.1 Planctomycetota bacterium | reverse complement strand
GGGTTGTTGTCCTGGATTACAGCAATGCTTTTTCTGAGGATTCAGATTTTTTCGATTGTGATCATTTAAATAAGACTGGCGCCGAAAAATTTACGAAGCTGATCGCAGAAAAACTAAAGAGTCTATAAGCTGGGTCAGGAATTCTTGTAACTGTTACGCAAGAATCTCTTTAATAATATTGCCGTGGATATCGGTTAAACGAAAATCTCTCCCGCCAAACCGATATGTCAGTTTTTTATGATCCAGCCCGAGCAAGTGAAGCATCGTTGCATGAAGATCATGGAAATGAATTTTTTCAGCAACTGCAAAATATCCATAATCATCTGTAACACCATATTGAATTCCTGGTTTGACGCCCCCTCCAGCCATCCACATGGTAAAACCTTCCGGGTTGTGGTCACGTCCATCCCCACTCTGAGAAACGGGAGTCCTTCCAAATTCACCACCCCATAATACAAGAGTATCTTTTAGTAAATCTCTCTGTTTGAGATCAGTCAGTAACGCAGCAATTGGCTGGTCGACTTCTTTTGAATTGTTTGTATGTGAGTTTTTCAAATTACTGTGTGAATCCCATTTATAGCTGTGGGAAACTTGAACAAATCGAACTCCCTGCTCAGAAAAGCGTCGAGCCATCAGGCATTGCCTTCCAAAATCTTCGGTGACTTTGTTATCCAGCCCGTACATTTTATGTGTTTCTTCCGTCTCTTTTGAAAGATCCTGAACAATAGGGGCTTCTGTTTGCATTCGGTAGGCCAATTCAAAAGATTGTATCCGACCTTCCAGATTCGGATCTTCTCCTGCTTCTGTTAAAGATTGCTGATTCAATTTCTGAATCTGTTTGAGTTCCATCTGCTGGATGATATCTTCGGTTGTTCCAGTGATGAATGGAATTTTGGAATTTTTGGCTTTCATTCCTGCATTTCCAATAGGGGTTCCCTGATGGACTGCTGGGAGGAAAGAAGAACTCCAGTTATTTTCTGCTCCATGCGTGAGGGAAGGGCAGATGGTGATGAAACCGGGAAGGTTCTGGTTCTCACTCCCTAGTCCATATGTCAACCACGATCCCATACTGGGACGCATGAAGGTATCACTTCCTGTATGAAGTTCCAGCAATGCACCACCATGACGCGAATTTGATCCATTCATTCCTTTCATAATGCATAAATCGTCAACAAGTTTTGAGACATGAGGGAAAAGATCACTCACCCATGCACCTGATTCGCCATGCTGTTTGAATTTGAAATGAGATTTCATCAAGTTGCCCGTCGTCGCAGAGAAAACTCTCGGCTTGGAAAATGGCAGTGGCTTTCCATGATCTTTTTGTAACTGAGGTTTGTAGTCAAACGTATCCATATGGGATGGACCGCCATGCATGAAAAGAAAAATCACTCTTTTGGCTTTGGGAATAAAATGTGGTTTTTTAGGTGCAAGTGGACCGCCTGGTTTTGAAGTTGAGCCAACTGCAGCACTTTTTGCGTGAACATTATTCTGGCCACATAGCAAATCAGCCAACGCAAGCATTCCAAAACCGGTTGCTGACTCTTTCAGCATATGTCGACGGCTTATTCCATGATTATTTTTCATTTTATTGATCCGAAAATCTGATTGAGTTATCAGTAAATATATTTGATGTCAGGTATATTTAATTGTTAAGCAAGATTAGTTTAAAAAAATGAATTCACTTGATGAGAGTAATACCCGACAAACACTTTTCCAAACCTTGAGAGTTCTTTGCTCTTTCAGTGATTCAGTTTCTGCTACTTTTTCATTGATATTATTAATGAAACTCTGCATATCGCCCAGTTCAGTTTCAGTTGGTTTTCTTCCATACACTAATTGATAAGCACGATTGACTCGGTCTTCTGTTGATTCTGGCATTTCTTTTATCAACCGTCTGGCCATCTCTTCCGTTTGTTCATCCATGAATTTGCTGTTGAGCATGAAGAGTGCTTGTGGGGCTATAGTTGTAGTTGAACGGTCTCCCTGCATGGCGCTAGGGTCAGGAAAATCAAATGCCTGGAACATTTCAAACAAGGCACTCCTGATTACGGGAAGATAGATTGAACGCCTGGTGTTTTGATATTCAACGGAAATTTTGCTTGATGTTCCTGTTACGTATTGATTATTAGGGATTTTCAATAACGTTCCTCCCATCACATTATCGATGGTTCCAGCAATGGAAAGGATGGCATCCCGAATCGCTTCAATTTCCAGCCTTTTTCGGTTCATTCTCCAAAGGAGTTTGTTTTCCGGATCTTTCTCGAGGTATTCATTATTTAGTTTTGTATTCATCTGGTAAGTCGATGAGGTCATGATCAACTTGTGCATTTTTTTGATCGACCAGCCTTCTTCTATAAATCGTTTAGAAAGCCAATCTAGAAGAGGTTGATTAGTAGGAAGCTCTCCCGTGATGCCGAAGTTATCGGGAGTCCTGACAATTCCTTCTCCAAAATGCCAACGCCAGATTCGATTGACCATCACTCTGCTTGTTAAAGGGTGGTTCGGGTTGGTTAGCCAATTGACCAGTTGAAGGCGACCACTTTGTTTGTCCTTGATTTCAGGATGACTGTTTTCCAGCATAATTTTGAGAAAACCTCTCGGAACTTCTTTTCCAAGATTGATGTGGTTTCCTCGAATACAGATTTGCATATTTTCAACGTTGTTTTCTGTAACGCCCATCGCCATTTTTAAGGCAGCGGGGGCTTTGGTATTCACATCACTTAATGTTTTTCTTAAAGCGATGAGTTCAGTTCGCGTTTTTTCAGGATAAGCTGTTTCCACTTCTGCAGGAATTTTATACGCCCCTTTAAGGTTATATAAAACAGATCGATATGCTTCCAATTCCTGATCAGGAAGGTTTGTTATCTTTTCTGATCCTTTGACAGATTTTAAGGCAGCCCAGGCTGTTTCTGCATTGATGAAGAGTTCTGAGTAATGTTCAGCAAGATTTTCTTCCGATTCAACTAATGTTTGACGTACTCGTTTTTTGAGTAACGGGTTATAGCTCTCAGATTTATGGTATGTCGAAATAATGTGATCCTGTAAATCATTCCAGGCGCGGAAAACTGTTCCGTGGTCTTTTCTCGATTTTTTAAGATGGTCTATCCATTGTTCCACAAGTAAATTATTTAATGATGAATTAGTTAGATTGGCATGATGAATCGGAACTCCTGAAGTTGTCGGGAGTAGCCGTATCTGGTTGACATGCGGGAATAACTGGCTACATTCAAGTTTAAGAACATTTTTCCCTTTTTTAAGAAGGGTTGTGACTTCGAAGAACCATTTCTGGCCTTCCGGTCCCCAACTCCCCGTGGTTTTGCCAGCAGATTCCGGTTTAACAAGTTGACCATTCATAAACAGTTTTAATGGTCGTCGATTAAGTGCAGCATATTGCAGGTAAATTGCATACTGCTGATCATCAGGTGAATTGATGTGGTATTCCGCGAATGAGACACCTGTTTTAAAAGTAAGAATGACAGAAACTTTGGGTTTTTTCTGCTGGTTCTGAACGTCAACATTTCCCTTGTCGAATTTATCTGTATGGATGGAAATCAGTCCAGGTGTGTTTTCTGTTTTATCTTTTTCTTTATTCCATCGGTTGGCCAAATCATCATACTGATGATGGCTTGCAATTTTTCTGGAAGCGGCGAGTAAATACTCTTTTACTTTTTTACGTTCTTCTGTGATGAAATTCTTATCTGCATCAGTTTTGATTTTGTTAATTTTGCTGGTCAGGGTATTCCTGTTTTTTACAAATTTATTGAAAGCAGCAATTGTAGCCTTTGTTTCAACAGGACGATCAAACCAGTCAGCAACAACTTTGTAGTTCTTCATGGTTTTTGTGCTTTTGAAAATACCGGCCAGGGCATAATAATCTTCAGTTGAAATAGGATCAAATTTATGGTCGTGGCATCGAGCGCAACCGAGTGTCATTCCCATGATTGCTTTTCCTGTTGTGTCAATTTGCTCATCGATAATATCCATTCGCATTTTAACAGGGTCATCTTCTGCAAGCATTTTTGCTCCGATAGCCAGGTACCCCGTTGCGATTTGTCGTTCTATTGTGATTTGTTCATTGGCAGGATCTGGCATTAAATCGCCTGCAATCTGTTCTTTAACAAACAAGTCGTACGGTTTGTCAGAATTAAATGAATTGACGACATAGTCTCGATATCGAAATGCGTATCCGTAAGACATGTTTTCATCCATGCCATTGCTGTCTGCATAACGGACGACATCCAGCCAGTGACGGCCCCACCTGATTCCATAGGATGGACTGGCAAGCAGGCGATCAATTAAGTTGTGATATGCCTTAGGAGATTGATCGTTCAGGAATTCTTCCACTTCTTTTGGAGTGGGAGGCAAACCTGTTAAATCGAATGTTGCCCGCCTGATGAGATTCAGCTTGGAAGCCTTTCTTGCAGGTTTCATTTTGTTCTTTTCCAATTGGGAGAGAACAAAAGAATCGATTTCATTTTGAATCCATGCGGGGTGACTGACTTTTGGAGTTTCAGGTTTTTTGACCGGTTGAAATGCCCAGAAATTTCGTTTTTCTTCGGAATAGAATTCCTGTTTCTTTTTTTCCAAGTGAGCAGATGAAGTCATTTTTTCAGATGGTGGCCAGGGGAGTCCTTCTTTAACCCACCGCGTGATGGAAGCAACTTCTTCTTTTGTCAGTCGGCCATCTGGCGGCATTTCGACAACCGCATCAGGTTGATAACTGATTGATTCAAGAAGCAGGCTTTTCAAATGATTCTTAAAATCGACAGCAGCACCTGAATCTCCCCCTTTGAAAATTGATTCCCGGGAATCTAATTGTAATCCCCCTTCTGATTCTTCTTTGGAATGGCATTCATAACATCGCTTGATCAACAGTGGCCTGATCGTTTTTTCAAAAAATTCCAGTTGTGCAGGGGTAAACTTTTCTGCTTTCTTGATTGGTTTTTTAATTTGTTCTTTTACTTTAGAATCATCGCCTGATAGAGACAAATTCCAACTCAAAAAACAGGCTAATAGAATTAGAATGCTTCTTTTGAAGAAAAGGTTATATTGTGAATGTGAAACAGGTATAGAAGGCATCAATAAGCTCTTTAAAAATGATTATGTTTTTTAAACTTAAACGGGGAAATAATTCATTTTAGTTTTTGTCATTCTCGATTGAGTTAATTTCATCATCCATATGAGCAAGAACCCTGTCTCTTGCTCCTTTAATATGGTTGGTGGTCAAATCACGGGCATTGTTCCTATCCGAATTCGAAATTGCTTTGATGATTAATCCATGCTCCTGATGGCTTTTCAATAACATTTCCGACGTGACTATCAACGCGGAATGCGTAGGTCCGAAAATTGATGTCATCAATCTGCAGTCTTGAACGGTTTTCAGAATTCGGCTGTTACCCGCTGATTTCAGGATGGTTAAATGAAAGGCAGAATCAAATTCCAAAAAACGGGATTTCAAATCAAGGTCTGCAATCTGGTTTGGCAATTCACGACACTCGACAACTAAATCCAGAATTTCCTGATTGATTTCTGTTAGTTGAATTAATTCGTCTGAGCTAATCTGATCGATCGATTCCGAAGCTGCATAACATTCCATTGCGATACGAACATCCCAAAGTTCACTCATTTCTTCTTTGGAAAATGACTTCACAAACGTCCCACAACGCGGTCGGTATTCCACAAGACCTTCACTGACAAATTGATTGATCGCTTCACGGACAGGGGACCGGCTGATTCCGATTTCCCGTGCTATCGAATCATCTGAAAGTCTGGAACCGGGAGCAAACTCACCGGAAATCAACCTTTTACGAATGGTATGATAAGCAGATTCTTTTAATGTAACACTCATGGATATATGCACTTACGTATAATGGAACTAGTACGGTATGGCTTGTTTGATTAAGAATGAGCCTATTTTAACGACAAAGGGTGAATTGTCGACAATTAGTATGCGGTCTGTTCTTGAAGCTGTCAAGGTAAATATAAGAATTCGCTGATATATCCAGTTTCTCTCTCGTAGAATCTGGTTTTACCGGGATTTGATTTTCCCTAGTATCGGATGATTATTGTGGATGTGGAATGAGAGTGCCTTGCGAGCTTTGACATAATCTTTCTTCAACAGTGCATTCAGGATTGCTCGATGCTGATTTACCGTTTGAATGGCAATTTCCTGATCCTGTTCTTCCCAGTCGAAAAGAATGTCGTAGTATTTTCCCTGTCGCTCAAAAAAATCTTTAAAGTAGATGTTGCCTGCTTTGTTAATTAAATAAGAATGAATTGAATTATCAACAAGTGGTTTTTCATTGTTTGGTTCTGGTAGGGAATTTCCATCCAACATTCTTTGAAGGTCTTCATTCAAAAGGTGCGGACGTGCCAATTCGAGAGCTTTCAATTCCAGTAGTTCTCGCATTTCAAGAAATGAATTCATATCTTCCTCGCGAAACGGTCTGATTCGCCAACCACGACGTGGAATGTGATTGAGAATTCCCGCTCCTGCCAGCCGATTGAAAATAATTCGAAGAGAGGATCGACTGATTCCGTATTTTAAGGCGGTCGCTTCTTCTCTCAAGTCAATTGCTTTTCCTTTCAGGCTTAATTTTACAATATCATTGGCGATGACTTCGTACATATCCTGCGGAGGTTTGGGAAGATCTTTCTTCTTGCTTTTTCCAGTTACCTTGATATTAGAACTCGGGATGAGCCTTTTATTCAATCCTTTTTCGATTAATCCCTCTTCAATCAATTCAGCGAGGGCTGATCGGACAGGAGAAAAACTGACATCGTAATGTTTTGAAAGTGATTTGAGCGTGAGTTTTGCAGGTAACTCTTCGCCCGAATTTAATCGAGTTTTCAAGTCCTCTTTGATATACGATGCAATAGACATAATTTGATTCAGGTTCTGGTAGAAAATGATAAGTGAATATTTAATTGCTGGGGATGATCACGGAATATTATTCCTTCGATTCAATCTTGTTGTTCATTAGATTATCTCAATTTTTAAAGAATGTTCAATGAGTTACCGTAAATACTCACAACGATCGTAATAAATGACACTTGTTTTTAAAGAATTTACCAGTTGTATATTGTTATTATTGTAATCTTTGGCACAATAGTTGACAAAGGCACCAATAGCAACTAAATCTGTTGTGTAACATAAATACAGGTCCAATGATTCCTCAGTTTGACGAGCCTGACCTACAAAAAGAAAGCTAATCTGTAATGATAAAGGGAGCAGAAACTTTTTCGCTTGATTGGCTCGATTACATAGCAATCATAAGCTATTTCATTATTTTAGCTGTGATCGGAATCTGGACTGGTCGAAAAGAGAAAACGGAATCACAAGACTATTTTCTGGCTGGTCGATCTCTTCCCTGGTACGTTGTGGGAAGTTCTTTTATTGCTTCGAATATCAGTACCGAGCATTTCATCGGGATGATCGGGGCTGCATTTGTTTATGGTGTTTGTGTCGCTGCAAGTGAATGGGGAAATGTTCTCTCGTTTTCCATCCTGATTTGGATCTTTATCCCGTTTCTTCTCGCCTCACGTGTTTTTACCACACCTGAATTCATGGAAAGAAGATTTCATCCGATCCTTCGTCAGTTTTTTGCAATCCTGACCATCATCAGCAATGTCGTTGTTTTTCTGGCTGCCGTTTTATATGGCGGTGGATTGGCGTTAGAAAACCTTTTCGGATGGAATCTCTGGTTTTCAATTATCTCCCTGGCAGTTGTTGCAGGATCATGGGCAATTTATGGAGGCTTAAAATCCGTTGCGTGGACAGATTTTTTCACCGTGATCGTCATGATCATCGGCGGGTTGATGGTGACAATCATGGGGCTTGATATGCTTTCGGGGGATTCCCATTCAATCGTTGATGGATGGAATATCATGATTGAAAAAAATCAGGCACAGGCAGGAATCTGGAAAGAAGTCGTTGAAAAAAATGCCTATAACCTTGCTCGAACGGATACATATGACAGGCTTTCGTTGATTCAACCGGTCACTCATCAGACAACTCCCTGGCCAAGTTTGATATTCGGACTTTTCTCAGTCAGCATCTGGTATAACGTCATTAATCAGTTCATGATTCAGCGGGTTCTGGGTGCGAAAGACATGTATCACGCCCGAATGGGGATTGTTCTTGCAGGATACATGAAAGTGATTATGCCTATTATTATTGTGTTGCCGGGGATGATTTTATTTGCCCGTTATCCTGAAGTGATGCAGTTGTCCTGGGAGGAAATTCCACGCGAAGCAGACAAGGGTTACATTCATATGCTTCAAACACTCATCCCTGCAGGATTGCGAGGACTATTTCTGGCTGCCTTGTTCGGGGCCATTCAATCAACAGTGAATTCGGTTTTAAATTCGACCGCAACAGTATTTACCCTCGATATTTATAAACAGTGGATCAGTCCCAAAGCGAGTGAGAAAAAACTCGTTTTCATGGGAATGATATCTTCCATATTCATTTTGGTCATCTCAATTGTAATCGCAGGATTTATCAATCGATTGAGTGACGGCCTGTTTATTTATGTTCAATCTTTGTATACCTTTTTTGCACCTCCATTCAGTGCGGTATTTGTTCTGGGGATTTTATGGAGAAGGATTAATGGTCCCGGAGCAGTCGCAGCTGTTTTCTTTGGTTTCCTGTTTGGTTTCGCAATGAAATTTTATGTGATGACGTTCGAGAATCATCCCCTTTGGATTGAGCCATTCGCAAATCAGGGAATTATCAACTGGGGAGCCTGTGCAATTGTTTGCATTGTTGTAAGCCTGATGACAAAACCACCTCGGCCGGAACAAGTTACCGATCAATTAACTTTCAACTGGAAAAAACTGAACATGTTCAGTTATCTGGGAAACCATTGGTACACAAGTGTCATCACGTGGTGGTCCCTGTTTGTTATACTGATACTTGGAATGGTAATTATCTTTTCAGGACATGTGTTATAAAATATGAAAATCGAAAAAATTGAAACCTTTGTTTGTCATGCAAGAATGAGAAACTGGGTCTTCGTAAAAGTAATCACAGATCAGCCCGGCTTGTTCGGTTGGGGAGAAGCAACTCTTGAATGGCATACGCGAAGCATCACCGGAGCCATTGAAGACGTTTCCCAGTTATTGATTGGGGAAGATCCGAGACGCATCGAACACCTCTGGCAGATGATGTGGAGGCAACATTTCTGGCATGGAAGTGGCATTGTTCGGTCGACGGCCATTTCAGGAATTGATATTGCGCTATGGGATATCCTCGGGAAAATTCATGGTGTTCCCTGTCATCAGTTATGGGGAGGCCCCGTTCGAGATTATATTCGACTTTATTCTCATCTGGGGGGTGGACGAATGGAAGACTTCTATGAAATTCCTGAAGATAACGCAAAGCAGTTTGCAGAATTGGCAATAAAAACTGTTGAAGATGGGTACACCGCATTCAAGACGATGGCAGTTCCTTCGACCGCTCCGTTAGAAGGAAACAAACCTGTCCGCGCTGCAGAAGCTTGTATCTCTTCCATTCGAGATGCAGTCGGCGAAGATATTGATATCATGGTTGATTGCCATGCTAGACCTTCTCCTGCTATGGGAATGAAGTTCGCAAAAGCACTTGATTCCTATGGGCTTTATTTTCTGGAAGAACCATGCTGGCCTGAATCTATGGATGCAATGGCTCAAATTAATTCTGTAACCACAACGCCAATTGCAACAGGGGAAAGGTTAACGCACCTTGCAGCCTTTCGGGATTTATTTGCAATGCGAGGCTGTGAAATCTGCCAAATGGATATCACGCATTGTGGCGGGTTTACTGAAGCCAGAAGGATTGCTGCGATGGCTGACGCTTATCGAATTTCACTGGCTCCCCACAATCCACAAGGGCCGGTCAGTACTGCAGCTTCTCTGGAATTCGGATTCTCTCAGCCAAATTATATCATTTGTGAGTCCGTTCATTCTGATGTTCCCTGGCGAGAAGATATTGTTGATGAAGGATTTGTTGTTGATCCTGCCACGCGAACAGTTCAGGCGAATGATAAACCGGGGTTGGGAATTTCAATCAATGAAGACGAAATTAAAAAACATCCTTTTGAACAGGAACTTCCCCAACGAGTCTTTTATCGCGATGGAAGTGGGGGAGATTGGTAAACAGAATAATGAATAAACATTCTTCATTCGGATTTATACATCCTTCATTCTCAGGCCAGATCGGAATTGCGAGAGTTGATATCACTCCTCCGGTTGGGATTTATTCCAGAAACTGGGGAGCAGCAACTCACGATATTGCTGAGTCAATACATCGGCCATTAACTCTCAATGCAATGACAATTTCGTCATCTCACGAAGGACAGCCTCTGGTATTCGTTGAAGGAGATCTATGCTGGTGGCGTTCGCAAGCGATGTTTAAGAAATTTCAGGAACGTATCCTTAAAGAATTTTCACTCAATTCGACTCAATTAATATTTGGTCTGACTCATACACATGCAGCAGTCACATTAACCGATGATGCAACCGGGGTTCCCAATGCAGAATTGACAGAACAATATCTTGAAGAACTTTATTTGAAAACAATTCAGGTCATTAAAGAATCTTTTGAAAATTCACAGGAAGCATTATTGGAATGGCATGCTGGACGTTGCCAGCTAGCCTGTAATCGAGATTTTCCTGATCCGACTTCAGATAGTGATCGTGTGATTTGTGGATTTTCACCGGATAACAAAGCAGATGAGACTTTGCTTGTGGGACGTGTGACAAATTCATCAGGTGAAACAGTGGCTACTTTGGTTAATTATGCGTGTCACCCGACAACGTTAGCTTGGGATAACAAATCCATTTCCCCGGACTATATCGGAGCGATGCGAGAAACAATTGAAGCAAACACCAATGGGGCACTTTCATTTTTCATGCAAGGGGCATCGGGTGAGTTAGCTCCCCGGTATCAGTATGTCGGTGATCCTGAAATTGCGGATCAACACGGTCGACAACTTGGTTTTGCAGCACTGGCTACGTTGGAATATATGCAGCATCCTGGAACGGGAATGGTTTTTGATCATGTTGAAGATTCCGGTGCACCCTTGGCTGTCTGGAAAAATGTTTCTCGTGAACATTCTCAAATACAATCATCCCGTGTGATTCAAGCAAAAATACCGTTAAAGGATTGGCCAACTGAACAGGAGCTTGAACAGGCAAGGGTGAAGAGTCAGGATCGTGCAGAAGAAGAAAGACTCAAACGGAAAAGAAATGTTCGTCATTCGGTGGGAGATGGAACTCATTACGATTTAGAAATATGGGGTTGGCGTATTGGGGATGTGGTTTTTGTTGGTGCGAATACAGAGGCTTATTCGGATCTCCAGATTGAACTCAGGAAAAGGCATGATAATTTAACGATCATTTGCATGAACCTGATTAATGGGACTATCGGTTATCTCCCCCCGGAAAAATTATATGATATCGATATTTATCAGGTGACACAAACTCCTTTTGATCGTGGATCATTGGAAATTGTGATTAACGCAATGGATGAATTGATTCAGGAATTGATTGCTGGGTAGTCAATTAAAGAAAAGAGTTTTAAATGTCACAGAAAATTTCAGGTGTTTTGCCGATATTGCACACGCCTTTTCTTGAAGATGATTCCATAGATAAAGATTCCCTCCGGAAGGAAATTGACTGGTCATTTAAAGTCGGTGCGGATGGTGTTTGCACTGCGATGGTTTCGGAAATTCTGAGGTTAACACCACACGAAAGATTTGAACTGACGGAATTGGTTATCGAAGCGACAGATGGTCGAGGTGTTGTGATCACGAGTGTTGGGGCGGAAAGCACAAAAGAAGCTTTGGAATACGCTCGGCATGCAGAGAACACAGGCAGTTCTGCAATCATGGCTATCCCTCCGGTCACAAAGTCGTTATCGGATAATGAACTTTGGGAATATTTTTCCACTCTTGCAAACCGTACTTCTTTTCCGTTGATTGTTCAGGATGCTTCTTCCTATGTTGGGAAAGAAATTTCAACGGAATTTTATTGCAGGCTTCTGGATGAATTTGGTCCTGAGAAAATTATGTTTAAGCCGGAAGCATCACCCATTGGGTCAAACCTTTCTGCATTGCGTGATCAGTCAGAGAATAGAGCCCGCATATTTGATGGTTCAGGTGGCATTCTTTTAGTTGATTGTTACCGAAGAGGGATTTCCGGAACTATGCCGGGGGTTGATCTGCTTGATGGGATTGTTGCTTTATGGAACGCGTTAAAAGCTGGGAAAGATAAACTGATCTATAAACTTTATTTTCCAATTTGCGCAATTGTTGCATTGGAGTTACAAGCTGGCCTGGATGGGTTTCTTGCCATCGAAAAATATATACTGGTCAAACGAGGATTGTTTCAATCCGACAGAAGAAGAAAACCATACGCATGGGAGCTTGATGAAGAGACCCGTTTGGAAATTGATCGATTACTCGAAATATTGTCGAATGCTGTCAGCGATACGAAATAAGTTTATTTTCCTGCTATCTTATTCAGGATTAAATCTTCAAAATAAATGCTTATTAAACAGATAGGAATTGTAAAAACCTTCTTGAATGGTTGAGATGGATTGTCTTCTTATTAGCCTAATCATCTTGCAGGAATATTTTTATGATTCGTTTTCGAATTCAGTCTATCGTGTTATTAGCCTTTCTTATTAACAACTTGTTGCCTTTTGCTATTCAGGCAGCTGATAAACTTGATCTCGGGCAAATCACGGAAAAACATGTGATGATTCCAATGCGAGATGGCATTAAGCTTTCAGCGTATTTGTATTTTCCTCCGGGATCTGGTCCATGGCCTGTTTTGAGTGAGCAACGGTATGGCGGTTTTACAGGAACAAATACACGGAAACATATGGCTCAAATGGCAGAAGGGGGCTATGTTGTCGCGGGGATTAGTTTTCGTGGCACACAACTTTCTGAAGGAAAATTTGTTGGATATCGTGATCTCGGGTGGGGAGAAAAGAAAGATGGTTACGATATTATCGAATGGTTGGGAGTTCAGAAATGGTCAAATGGAAAAGTCGGAACCTTCGGCAGTTCGCAAGCAGGTTATGCACAAAATTTTCAGGCAGTCACTCAGCCACCACATCTCGTTTGCCAGTACATGACTGATACGGGGCTCAGCTTGTATCACGAAGGGTATCGAATTGGAGGAACAACTCGACCGACTCGTTTCAAGAATATGGAGAATGCATGTAGGAACCCGAAAGACAATCAGGAACTGATGAAGGAGTGGTATCAGCATCCAACCTACGATGAATATTGGCAGGCAGAAGATTGTTCTCGTCATTTTGACAAAATGAATGTCCCCTGTTTTACAATCGGCAGTTGGTACGATTTCATGTGCGTCGGTTCCATTCAAAGTTTTATCGGTCGACAGAATCGTGCAGGCTCGCAATCAGTTGGAAAACAGAAATTATTGATTGGTCCCTGGCTTCATGGTCGTCTCAATAAAACAAATCAGGTTCGTGATGTCAAATATCCATTGGATGCAAATGTTGATGTTCAAAAAAGCATGCTCAAATGGTTTGATTATCACATGAAAGGGATTGGGAAGTCTCCTTACGATGAACCCGCAGTGAAATACTATGTGATGGGTGCCGTTGGAGAAGATAATGCACCCGGCAATGAATGGCGAACATCAGATGACTGGCCAATTCCATCACGTCAAACAGATTATTATTTACAAGCAGATGGTAATTTAAAATTATCATTGCCGACCGTTTCGGATTCTTCAACAGCTTTTATTGCAGATCCTTTTCATCCTGCAAAAATTCCTGGTAGAAGTTTTTTAGGAGCGAAAAATGCCCAGCCTTATGAAAAACAAGCTGAAGTCAAAACATTCACAACAGAACCACTCAAAGAAGCAGTAGAATGGACAGGGCTTGTGAAAACGGAACTGTATGTTAGTTCCTCAGCGAAAGACACTGATTTTATTGTGCGTGTCACAGATGTTTATCCTGATGGTCGATCCATTCTGATTGTTGATATGATTCGACGCGCAAGATTTCGTGAAGGCTTCGGAAAAGAAGTCTTGATGGAGCCGGGGAAAATTTACAAGCTAGCATTTAATATTGGATGGTTAAGCCAGAATTTCAATAAAGGGCATCGAATTCGAGTTACGGTTGCCAGCACAGGTGCACCTTTTTATGAACCAAATCCTAATTCCGGAGAACCTTTAACAATCGAATCTTCCAAAAATCAGGTGATCGCAAAAAATCGTGTTCATCACGATAAAATCTATCATTCAAAAATTATTGCGCCAGTTATAAAATGAGACATCGTTTGAATGGTAATGCGGTTCCTTTGTGAAATTTAATTGCTTTTCCATAGGTGACCTCTACAATTTCATAATCGAAGTCCTGTTTATATAAATCATACCACGAACAGATATTGAGAAGAATTAATGAACCTGCCTGAGAATCTTGCTGAGCTTCGTGAAAGCGGATGGAAAAGTAAATCAGTCAAAAAAGAAATATATGATAACCTGATGAAAAAACTTCAGGATCAGGAAGACTTGTTCTCGGGGATTGTCGGATTCGATGACACCGTAATTCCTGACATCATTCTGGCGCTTCTGGCTGAACATGATATGCTTTTTCTGGGAGAAAAAGGCCAGGCAAAAAGCCGGATTATGCGAATGTTAATCCAGTTTCTCGATCCTGAAATTCCTTATCTGGATCTCCCGGAATCTCCTGTTCATGATGATCCGTATCATCCTATTACAGAAGTTGGGAAAAAATATCTTGAGCAGCATTCCGAAAAAGATGTTCCGATTGCGTGGTGGTCACGTGAAGATCGATACGCGGAAAGGCTTGCGCCGGGAACGAAGTTTGCAGATGTGATTGGAGAAATTGATCCAGCGAAACTGGCAGGGGGGGAAAGCATGTCGGCTGAAGGTTCCTTGCATTTCGGATTAATTCCCAGAATGCATCGTGGAATATTTGCCATGAATGAACTCCCTGAACTGGATGAACTGGTGCAGGTTGGTTTGTTTAATATTCTGGAAGAACGAGATGTTCAAATCCGTGGATATCCCATCAAGTTTGATCTTGATATGCTGATACTCTTTTCTTCCAACCCTGCCACTTATAACCGAAGTGGTAAAGTCATTCCACAGCTTAAAGACCGAATTGGTTCCGTCATCCATACACATTATCCGCGAGATCGAGGATTGGGAATCCAGATCATGGAACAGGAAGCAGGAGTGAATTTGGATGGAGATGTTCCTGTTGTTGTTCCTTATTTTATGCGTGAAATTATTGAACAGATTACTGTCGCTGCCAGAGAATCAAAATACATCGATCACGATTCCGGTGTCAGTACGCGATTCAGCATTGCTAATTATAAAATGATGGTTGCTTCTGCCCGTAGACGAGGTGCTGTTTTAGGTGAAAAACCGGCTGTCCCGCGAATTAGTGACCTGGGTCATCTTTATTCTTCATCTTTGGGTAAACTGGAACTCGACATGATGGGTGTCAACCAGATGTCCGAAAAGCAGGTGCTTGATGCTATCACTGCAGAAGCAATTCAGGATGTTTTTCAAGAATATGTTCTTGAACATGGATTAGCTGAAATTGGAGAAATCTTTTCCGAAGGCGTGAAAATTGAAGTCGGAGAGATGCTCCCTTCTTCAGAATATGCTCAACGGTTAAAGCGGGTTCCGCCACTCTGGAATAAAGCTTTTGAAGTGAATGCTTCTGAAAATGAAGCGGTTCGGGCATCCTGTCTTGAATTTGTGCTGGCAGGGCTTTACGCAGGTGACAAAATCTCCCGATCACAGAATCATGGACGTATTGTTTATGAGACATAAGACTTTATATTTGTTAGTTCAAGAAATTTCCAACTGGATATACTGCCACTGTATGAGATGTAATTATGGATAATAAAAAACATACTGGCGGGATCATTCATACCTATCAAAAGTATGATCCGAAACGCTTTCCCGGACCAACGCAGCCCCCTTCTGATCTGGTTTCCCCTGCGCTGAACCACATGTTGATGTATGGATCAATGAGGGAGTTCACCGAAGAAGAACTTGCCAATGCAATTCGTCTTGATCCAAGCCAGATTAAAGGACTTGGTCCCAGCCTGGAGGCCTTAATTGCTTTATTAGAGGAACGGAAAAGAAAAATTCTGGCAAAGTATGAAACCAGAAAAGTTCTGAATGATGCGTACCGTCAATATTATGATTACGGTCACAAAATTAAAGCTCCAAAAAAGTTTAAGCAAAATTACAGAAGTGCTTTTGAAGCGGAACAGATCAGGGAATTGGAGCAGTTATGGTATCTTGAAAGAAATGATACCAGTCAATTTGCTCAAAACCTTGTGCAGTTGATTGATCGGTTAGCTGATAAGTATGAACTGGATGAAATGGATTCGAAATACCATTTTACCGGTCGAACTTCCATGAGCATTCCTGAAGGAATTGAAATCAAGCAGGAACTGGAAAAGATCGATGAATTGCTTGATCAGCTGGAAGAAGCCAAAGAAACAGCTCAAATTGCAATTATTGATATGGAAGCACTCGCTGAGTTCACGGAACCGGGCGATGTGGAATCCCTGAACGAAATGCAGAAGCAGGCAAAAGAGTTACTCAAGCAGATGGCTGATCAACAGGGACTGGAATTTTCCAAAGGTCAATTCCGTTTAACGCCTAAAGCTTTGCGTTTGTTCCAGAGTCGAATACTGCAACGAATTTTCAGCAATCTTAAAGCATCAAGAACGGGTCGTCATCAGGGAGATATCACAGGCGAAGGGGCAGTGGAATTACAGGAAACAAAGCCTTATGAATTTGGTGATTCTGTGTCCAATATGGATATTACACAATCGTTCATCAATTCCATTTTAAGGAATGGTCCGGGGTTACCTGTGAAGTTGAATTCCGATGATATCGTGATTCATAAAACAAGAAATTCACCCAAGTGTGCCACAACTGTTTTAATGGATATGAGTGGTTCCATGCGCTACGATGGTCAGTACATTCATGTAAAAAGGATGGCATTGGCTTTGGAAGGCTTAATTCGATCAGAGTATCCGGGAGACTATTTACAATTTATGGAAATGGCAACATTTGCAAAACCCAAAATGCCTGGCGAAGTCCTTGAGCTAATGCCCAAGCCTGTCACTGTGTATGATCCGGTTGTACGACTTCGCGTTGATATGAGTAATGAGGAGATCAGCGAACAGCTCGTTACACCACATTTCACTAATATTCAGCATGCCCTTCAATTGTCAAGAAAATTTATGGCAATGCAGGATACACCAAACCGGCAAATTATACTTATAACAGATGGCTTACCGACGGCTCATTTTGAAGGCGAAATGCTCTATCTTCTTTACCCACCAGATCCGCAAACTGAATCTGCTACGATGAGAGAAGCGTTCCTCTGTCAACGCGAAGGAATCACAATCAACATATTTTTGATTCCAAGCTGGTCTCAATCAAGGGAAGATATCCAGTTTGCTCACCGCTTAGCAGAAGCAACTAAAGGGCGAGTCTTTTTTACTGCAGGGAATGATCTTGATCGCTATGTTGTGTGGGACTATGTTTCCCAACGGAAAGATATCATTGGCTGAATAACATTTATGCCATGTTTTCCAATCAGAAAATTATGTCGCGTTTATCAGGGCATTTATTTTTTCAATTGATCCCCGGATAAGAAGTATTAGGCTGAGTAACCGTATGCCGATTTATTCGGTTCTTTTCAGCCAGGATGTATTCCAGGCATTCCATGAAAACATCAGCTATTAGCGGATCAAAATGGGTTCCCGTTTCTTCTTTTATAATTTTACATGCTGCTTCATCCGACATTGCATCTTTATAAACACGTTTGCTGGTCAGGGCATCAAAAACATCAGCAACCGCCAGAATTCGGGCTGATAATGGGATATCATTTCCTTTAAGACCATCAGGGTATCCCGAACCGTCGTACCATTCATGATGATACCTGGCAATTTCTGCAGCCATGTTTAAAAAACTGTTTTGCGGGAGGAAAGTGCTGGTTTCTTTGAGGGTTTCGTATCCAATTGTAGTATGCGTTTTCATGATTTCAAATTCTTCTTTTGTCAGTTTAGCCGGCTTGAGAAGAATGTGATCAGGGATTCCTACTTTTCCTACATCATGAAGTGGGGTAGATCTAAATAAATGGTTTAAAAAAGTGTCACTGATTTCCTGTTTGTACGGTTCTATCCCTGCAAGTTCTTCTGCAAGAATTTGAGAGAAAATACGAATTCTTGCGAGGTGTTCCCCGGTTTCCTTATCTCTTGATTCTGCCAATCGTGCTAATGAATAGACGATGGCATCCCGAGTTGTTGTGATTTCGCTGGTGCGTTCTTCAATCATTGTCTCAAGGTTGCTCATGTAGTGGTGATTTGCCTGAGAAATATTCCATTTTTTAGCTAGTGATATTGCAGCCAGACAAACTTCTTCAGAATCAAAAGGTTTTTTTATAATCAACAGGTTGCCGCGGTGTTCCAGTGTTGATGTGATTTCATTTGTTGAATAATCAGAAAATGCGGTACACAAAACTATTTGAAGTTCCGGGTCAATATTCCAGATGTTCTTAACTGTTTCAATTCCATCCCAACCCGGGGGCATTCTTACATCGACAAATGCAAGCGCAAATGGTTTCTTGTCTTTGAGAGACTGTTGAACTAATTCAAATCCTTCTTTGCCTTGGAAAGCAGAATCAAGTTCATATTTTTCTATTAGTTGGGGCGTGGTAGAACTATCCTGTCCAAAGAAGGCTGCTTTTGCTTCAGAGAATGTAGCACTTTCCATTTTACCGGGACTTAGGATTTTTTTGAAATCTTCATGTATTGCTTCATTGTCATCAATAATGAGAATTCTTCGGTTGTCAGTTTCAGACATTGAATATTCCTTAATTTTGGGTATTTAATTTTGGGTATTTAATTTTGTTTAGTGTTTAACTGAAGGCGGCTTGTTTTTCCGTGATTTGAACGGGTAAGGACAAAATGAATTCAGCTCCGGTATCAAGACCATCGCTTTGGGCGATCAGTGTTCCTCCCATTTGCTTAATCGTTAATGCAGAACTATGTAATCCAAATCCATGCCCTTCAGATCTTGTTGTAAAGCCATGTGCAAATATTTTTGTAAGAATCTCTTCCGGTATCCCCGTTCCATTGTCTTTAATTATTATTTGTATGTTATTTTTATGTGTTTTAAGGGAAACCTGTATTTCTCTGTTATCGTTGTTATGTTCTCGCAAAGCATTTTTTGCATTGCTGATTAAATTAACCAGAACTTGTAATAATTTATGTTTTTCAATAACGACAGGATCAATTTCTTCATAATTACGTTCTATCGAAATATCATGCCTTTTCATGGAAGCTTCATTAATGTTAATTGCTTGTTCAATGAGTTCTTCAAGAGAACATCTTTCAGTCAGTCCCGAAACACCTGCATAGGATTGCTGCACTGTGATGATGTCCTTGATATGGCCAATGTTCTTGCTTAATGTCTCAATCTCTTTTAAAGTCTTTTCCTCATCGACTGCAAGTTGTCTGCTGAGTTCCATTAAAAAATCAGGAAGATGTTTTCCTTGCGGATGGTTTTCAATATAGTTTCCAATATCATTACTGTTTTCATCCAGGATATTCATAGCCTGTTGGAAATCAGAAGATTTGGATTTTTTAATATTGGCCGAGATTATTGAAGATGAAACATTAACGCTGTTAAGTACGTTCCCAACATTATGAAGAACACTCGTTGCAATTTCTGCCATCCCCGCTTGGCGAGCCGTTTCAAGATGTTCTGCCTGCAGTAACTGCAATTCATCCTGGGCTTTCTTTCTCTCGAATACTTCCTGGACAAGTTCCTGATTAGCTTTTGAAAGCATTCTGGTTCTGCTTTCAACTCGTTCTTCTAAACGATAGTGTGCTTCATGTAAATCTTTTTCACGATTTCTGATCTGGATGATCATATCGTTGAATTCATTATACAATGTTCCAATTTCATCATTGCCGATATCTTTTTTATTAATGTTGAATGAATAATTATCTTGTTCCGAAATGTTTTTGGCCATCTTTGCAAGTCGGATAATAGGCTGTGAGATAACTCTCTGAAGCCTGGACGAAAGAAAGACTGTGCCAACGAGGACAGCTAAAATGATCGATGAAACCAGGATTCCATAGTTCCAGAATCTTTTGACAAGTTGTGACATGTCAGCGACTACAATAAATGCACCCGTATGGTCTTTTCCATCTTTAAAAGCTCTGACAACTTCAATATATCCTTCCTCTGTATATTTTGGTTTGTTGTTATGGTTTGAAGTTCTTTTAAGGTAAGTTTCATCAATTTTCAGTGTGTAATCTTTACGTCTGTATGAGGCAAGCAGTTTATTGTTACTATCATACACGCTTGCATAAACAACTGATTTTTCATTAGTTAACGAAGAAAGAAGTTCGTCTGCTGTTTCTGCATCATCAAACATGACTGCTGTTTCCACATATTCCCCAACAACATTTGTCAGGGTGGATATGTGTTTGGCAAGTCCATCTTTAAAACTGTAAATATCAATCATGATGAAAGCTGAACAGACAAGGAATAACGCAATCGCAACTGTTGAGACCAACAGCACTGTTAATTTTGCTTTAATTGATAAGTTGCGAAATTGATACATTTAAAATGATGATCCAGATTGTAATCCTGAAATACTAGTCAATAATTCTTCCGATTTTCAATAGTTTTGAACTGATTTTTAACTTTCGATTGTCAGCGAATTGAGTGTTAATCTCAAAACGGATTTTGTTGTTGACTTCAATGAAATTAATAATCCCATAGGAACTGGCAAATCCTTCTTCTTCCCCAACGATTAAAATTGAT
Source organism: Planctomycetota bacterium (assembly GCA_024277145.1). Lineage (GTDB taxonomy): Bacteria > Planctomycetota > Planctomycetia > Planctomycetales > Planctomycetaceae > JAJRVU01. The sequence goes on along the minus strand of JAJRVU010000336.1, from coordinate 7,111 downwards.
CCATTGCGGGTTTTTTGTATGATTTCATTGACAAATTCTTTGGTCGCTTTTGACGGTATGAAGAGCATGTGGCAGGCCCTGTAATCTTCAATGGAATCAATATAGTGGATTTTAATGTGTTTGCCTTTTACTGTTTTATTTTCTGCAATTTTTTTTAATGACTTACCAAATGGATCCGACTCTAAAATCCCAATAATAAAATTGTCTTCGGGGTTTTCCTCTTTGGGATTGAAATTGTCTGGCCATTCCACGTACTTGCAAAAATTGTAAAGGTAGGCTGCTTTAATGGAGTATTCACGGTTTATGGATGAATAATTATCCTGGGCATTGACTGAACTGGCACCTAATGTAAAACAAGCTAATAATAGAAAATAAATGAGTGGTTTCAGGATGGTAAATGGAATTTGCAAGGTGCGTTTAATTGACAAACGTCCTATCCTCCATTTTAAATTGATAATATGATTTCGTATTGAAATGATCATATTATGGTTCCAGTATCCCGTTAAAAAAAAATAGTAGTGCTATAAAAATAATTCAGTCGATAAAAGGTATTGTTTTGTCTGATTAATGCCTCCATATAACTTGTGCAAAGATTCCGCGTTGTGCCCTGTTAGAAGCAATTAATAGTTGAGCAAATTCCTGTTGTGATGGCATTAGAAGGTTCTGTCCGATTAATGCAAATTCCCAGTTTTTATTAGGTCGGTAGCCCAGTCGGGTATTCATTTGGAAATAGCCTCGAAGATCATTATCTGCAGGCAGTTTGTCTACGTACCTTCCTGAAACGTCAAATTCCAGATGATTAGGTAAATCCCATGACATTTGAGCATAAGCCTGATTACTGGGAGATGCTCCATCTTCATAGACCTGGTCCGTGTCAACTCCAGGTTCAATGTCAAGGTTGATTGTCAGGAAACTGTAAGAAGCCATTAGTCTCCACCACGAAGTGAAATTGATTGTTCCACTTAGTTCTGCACCATAGGCAGATCCACTCATGTTGTTATCAAACACATCTGTCAAGAGTGAAGTTGAAGGTGGGATGAATGAAGCTGTTTGGCCTGTGAATGCAATCAAGTCAGAATAATCATTGTAGAAACCGGTAATGTCCCATGAAAAATAATCAGCAGGCTGTGCGCGATAACCCAACTCGTATGCGATGACATTCTCCGATTGAAGGTCTCTGCTTCCATTGTATTGTGCTATTCCGGTGACTCCCGCATGGTTATGAATTCCAATGTTTAATCTCAGATCATCTTCAGCACGTGATGGAGTTCGGACTGCACGAGAGACTGCTCCCCAGACAACCTGCTTTTCATCAATGGACCAGAGGAATCTTGCACTCGGGTGAATTTCAACACCCGTAAAATCATTATGTTCAACTTTCGTACCCAGCCATAAGCTTAAAATATCATCTATAAGATTGATTTCATCCTGAATAAAGACGCTTCCCAGATTCCGGGTTTGTTTATCTGATGCATATGTGTAGACATCATTCTGGAAATTTAATTTGTCATTGTATGATCGAAATCGTCCTCCCCAGGTGATTTTATGGTCATCAAATGGCCTCAAACGATTCGTTAATTCAATATCAAAAATATCAATTTGTGAATTGAGTATGTTACTGTCTCTCCTGATATGATCATAATACATTTGAATGGATGAACTGGTGTCTTCGTCTATTGTATGAGTCCATCTCATCAGAAGATTTCCTCCGGAGATATTAAAATCATCAACTAATAATGAATCTTCATGAGGCGTGACCGTGTCTGTGAATTTTGCTGAGAAACCTGATGATCCTTGATAGTAATCACCTTGAATTGTAATTTGGTTATCTTTATCTCCACCAACTTCCCAATCTGATCGGAAACCAAATCTTAACTGACGAGAATCATCATTGGCACCTTCATTGAATACATCTCCGTGCCTGCCAAATGTTCTGGGGTTTTCATATTTATCTCGCTCTGTCTGTTTTGCATAAACTCGATAATAAAAATCGTTTCCTATTTTATCACCTTTACGAAGTGCATTAATTGCTTTATCTTCTGATCCGACACCGCCGGAATAGAGCCAACCCTGTGTCTCTTTTGCGCTTTTAGTGACGATGTTAATCACACCGTTTACAGCGTTAGCTCCCCAGAGTGTTCCACCAGGACCCCTGACAACTTCAATTCTGTCGATATCTTCAAGGACTAAATCCTGTGCATCCCAGTTCACGCTTCCGAATACAATTCCTTCAAATAGCGGCGTGGCAATTTTTCTGCCATCTATCATGACAAGTGTTCTGTTAGCAATAAATCCGTTGAATCCGCGCGAACTAACTGTCCATTTATTAGCGTCAATTTTTGCTACTTGCAAACCGGGGACCATTCTCAAAAGTTCCGGGACGCTTGTTGATCCGCTTCTACGTATCATTTCAGAAGTTATAACAAAGACAGCAGCAGGAGATTTACCAATGGTACTTTTTGAACGGGTAACCGAAGATACTTCGATATCAAATGAAGGGACGACAACGTCTACATTTCCTAATTGATCAATATCGAGATCAGCAAAATTATCTTCAGGCTGCTCATTCTGAGCGCCGGTTTTATAATCTGAATCAGTACTTCTGACTTGGTTTGTGTTTTCATTTTGTGCAGAAACTGAAACAGGAATGCAAAAAATAAATACTAGAAAAAATGTCAGTTGGTTGATTGCAGGGTTTATATCCGTACATCCCCTGAGCATCATAGGCCCCTTATTGAAAAACGTTAATCACCGTATGTCACGATAATTCGTTAATTTGTGTGCGTTCAAAATTCCAGAAAGATCCCTTGTGGGACATAATCAGGTAGATTATTGAATGTAAGAATCAGAAGATGTGAATCAATGTTTGTGGAATTAGCGCTCGGTTATAGTGGTGATCGGCTCTTATAATGATATTGCATTCTCAATTAATTAAATCGGTTCATATTATAACGCTAGTAATTCAGAGAGTATCGATTGTTATGGTTATTACTATTTTAAGTAAGGTGTTTCCCTTCATGTTATCAACAGGATTGGATATGGCTCTCAGAAAAGAGACGATCAGTATTCAAAATCTAATAACCTGTACTGTTTAGCTGTGACATATTTTACGTATTACCAGATTACTTGATGTATATTGCTCAAATGTTACACTCGTTAAAGTTTAACAAAGATGCAAACCGTTGAGATTACATTTTAATTTGATAATTATGTGATGAGGGAAATATGAAGACTAATAAGATACAGATGCTCAGAACAATAAGTTTTGAAGTAATTCTATGCAGTTTTATTTTGAGCATGGTTGGAACTTCAGAAGCTCGGCAGAAAGAGGCCAAGCTTGATACTCAAGTTCAGGTGAATTTAAATTATCTGGTTTATCTCCCTGAAAACTATGATCAAAAAAAATCCTGGCCATTGGTCCTGTTTCTACATGGGGCAGGAGAAAGAGGGGAAAACCTTGAAAAAGTGAAAGTTCATGGTCCTCCAAAACTAGTGAAGCAGGGGAAAGAGTTTCCATTTATCCTGATTTCTCCGCAATGCCCAACAGGAGGGTGGTGGAATCCCATCGAGCTGACTGCTTTGCTTGATTCGGTTGAAGGTGAATACAAGGTTGACAAAGATCGAGAATATCTCACTGGCTTAAGCATGGGAGGGTACGGCACGTGGTCTCTCGTTTCTCATACACCAAAGCGTTTTGCTGCAATTATTCCTGTTTGTGGAGCAGGAATACCCTATCTGGTTCCGACTCATTCAAACGTTCCAACTTGGGTCTTTCATGGAGAGAAAGATTCCGTTATTCCATTGGCCAGATCAGAAGAAATGGTGAAGGCTTACAAAAGCAAGAAAGGATCAATTCAGTTCACAGTTTATCCCGAAACGGATCACGATTCCTGGACGGCTACCTATAATAATCCTGAAATTTACAGTTGGCTTTTAAGTAATAAAAGAGTGATCGAGAAGAAGTAACCGACCAAATAATAAACAAAAAACTCTCACAATTCATTTAGAAATGTGAGAGTTCAATTATTTCAAATGATAATTAAGATATTTAAATTCTTAGTATCGCCATTCAAGACCCAGATTCAATGACTGGACCCACCAGTTCGTTCTTCTCTTACTGTTAATTTGTGGGTCTTGTGGTTGGTCATTCCATACGATCAGGGATTCCGGTCGAGCGATTTCAGTTGCAATCATAAATGAATATCCCACTTTAACAACTGCTTTGTCAAACATGCTTTTCTTGTTAATAAATGGGATTAAATCAAGAACAGCAACTTCCATGTTGATATCTTGTGAAAACACGGGAGAGACAAGCATATGCGATTTAGTAGATTCAAAAACTCGCTCCCCATCAAAATCAAAGTCAACTAACAAATCAGCCGCGCTATCAAAACCTGTGTCTTCAATATCGATATCAATTTCTCGCTCTGAAAAGAAACCTCCCCAGCCCTTTCCATTAAGTTTCATTTTTTCTTTATTGGCCATCAATCCAAACCGGGTTGAACCGTTAAACTGGAAGGTTTTACCACCAATAACATAGTCCAGTCCAATTTCAGGCCCAAACAAATGGGTTTCTGTTGCAGAAGTGAGTGTTGTGAATTGTTCAGGTCCATCAAATATAATTCCATCTACAAATGCAGTATTAGTGGTTGATGTTCCTGCTCCTCCGCCTGCTCCGCCTGCTCCGCCTGCTCCGCCTGCTCCGCCTGCTCCGCCTGCTCCACCTGCTCCACCTGCTCCACCTGCTCCACCTGTCGTGCTGGTAACTGCTACAATTCCGTATAGATCGCCTGAATCAATTCCCTCAAATTTGAATCGCTCTTTGATTCCCACATATCGAACCCCTAGTAGAGGTCGGATTCGAATGTTACCTTTTTTATAGATAGGACTCATGAACCAGTTTGCATTGGCTCCCCAAGCAGTATGGGAATAGGAGTAGGTCTGGGATGTATCAAATCTTAGCTCTCGTTCACCCGGTGTTGCTCCAGAGAACCATGTGTCATCTGTATTAACCAGGATACCCGGAGCAAACAGATCAATGTCACCTGGGTTTGTGGGATCTCCATCTCTGGTGGCAAGATGCTTGACTCGATTGTAAAAAGGAATAAAGAAGGCACTGACTTCCATGCCTTGTTCATCTTCCTGTTCAAATCCCCATTTAAACTGAATACCACCAGTTGCTTTTGAATCATAAACATTTCTGGTATCTGTCACCGGAAAAATCTCAGGAATGAGAATTGTATGATTAAGGATATCTATACTTTCTTCACCAATCCTTGTTCGTTCCGGAGGCCTGACCGTGGCGATCATGGCTGCTGTACTGAAGTGATATTTAATTGAATCGTTTCTGGTTTCATTCACCCATAGACCATCATCAATTCGATGCTGACTCCATGCATGATCGAACGGAGATATTTGTGGCCAGGGATTCATTCCTTCCTGAAAAGAAGCTTGTCCTGCAGGAGCAGTTGAAACTGCACTGTATTGTGGAATGAACTGACCCGAAGATGGAGGGATATTAAATGCTTGACCTGCCCCACCTCCGCCATAGCCTTGATAGGACATATCTCCTGCATAACCCGGTGCAGGCGCTCCTCCTCCATAACCTTGTGCAGGCATTTGGAGTCCACCCTGATCCAGCAAATGATTCCCAACCGATTGGTAGGGATCCTGTGCTAGCAGGGAAGTGGTAATTGTCAGTGATAGCAATGAAATCATTGCTGGAATCAACCATGGATGTATCCGCATTAGGACATCCTTGTCTTTTTGGTACATAACCTATACCTCATACGCCTAAACATCTGGCGCACAATGACAGTTATGCGGATAGTATCGGTACGGTTACTTGTTAAACTGTAACGGTTATTGAATCCTTTCCGAATTTTCCGAAAAATAGGGTCGTATCAATTATTCTGCCAATTGCATGCAATGAATTAGTAAGAAAAATGAAAGCGATGGAGAAATAGGATGAATGGGGGCTTGGCTTGAGTTCTCAAGATTTAGGAAATCGTGTCTTCAATTGAATTAAAATTAATGAACGGCGTCATTGTATGTTTTACAATTGGAAGCGAAATCATTGGGAGGGTGGGCATAGGAAGCAGGGATTAATATCAAAGTGTCGGGCCAATGTTCCACGGGCAAAATTCTTCATTGCCGATTCCCTGGAGTTCACTTTTGGTTTTTTTGCCACTTGCAACTGCAAGAGTTGCTTCAAAAATTTCTTCTCCAACATCGGTCAATGATGCCCCCTCAAGAATTTTTCCAGCATTGATATCCATATCATCAAGCATGAAATCATTCATTTTGGTATTGGTTGCTACCTTAATGGTAGGAACAGGTTTGCAACTGAAACAACTTCCTCGTCCAGTTGTGAAGAGGACCACTTGTGCGCCACCTGCAATCATTCCTGTGACAGATGCAGGGTCATAGCCTGGCGTATCCATAAAGACGAAGCCTTTTTTGGTAACTTTTTCCGCATACCGGTAAACCTCTTTGAGTGCTGTGCTCCCCCCTTTTGCGATAGCACCGAGGGACTTCTCAAAAATGGTTGTCAATCCTCCTTTTTTATTTCCAAATGAGGGGTTGTTGTTAATTTCCGCGCCAAAAATTGAGGTGTACCATTCCCACCATTTAATTCTTTCAATTAATTTATTGGCTACTTCTTCTGAAATGGCTCTTTTGAGAAGTAAATGTTCTGCACCGTAAATTTCAGGTGTTTCAGAAAGAATGGAAGTCCCGCCACAAGCCACGAGTAAATCACTTGCGATTCCCACAGCTGGATTGGCAGTCACTCCGCTATTTCCATCACTCCCTCCACATTCCGTTCCCATGATAAGTTCAGAAGCGGGGATTTCAATTCGTTGCAGTTGGTCAACTGCGGGAAGTATCTCTTTAAACTTTCCTATTGCACGGTCCACTGTTTTTGCAATTCCTCCTTCTTCCTGAATATTCATTACGAAAGAAGTAGAGGCTTCTTTTTGCCCCGGCAAGTCTATCTGAATCAGATTTTGTTGTTCAACCAGATAAGAGGTATGCCCGGTTTCACACCCTAATCCCAATATAAGAGAGGCAGCAATATTAGGATGATCAGAGAATCCTCCAAGAACCCGGG
>JAJRVU010000335.1 GCA_024277145.1 Planctomycetota bacterium | reverse complement strand
TTTTGCTGTTTTGATTGTAAATCCTTATCACCTTTATTATCTGAAAAGGCAGCAATGAGTTCCTGTTCAAAATGTTCTGATTGTTGTTTCCAATTTTTCTTCAGGGTATCATGTATTTCAGAACGCAGGTTCTTAAGCTGTTTAATTGAGTTTTTATTTTTATCAGGAGCATCAATGACTCGGGAAGTCCAACGTGGCGACATGAAAACTCCCGCGAGCGCATAATAGTCACGCTGCCAGACTGCATCCAGTTTGTGATCATGGCAACGAGCACAGGCAATGGAATTCGCTAGAAATGCTTTTGAAAAAGCGTCAATCTTATTATTGATCATTTCCTGGTGGATGCCATTGAAGTCTAAACTGTCACCATGTCGGTGTTCGCCCAGGTGATAGAACATCGGACCAATCAAACTTTCATTGAGTCCGCTTTTTGTATCAATCCGAGGATGCTTTAACAAATCACCTGCAATCTGTTCAGAAACAAGCTGAGCAAAACCAATATCATTATTAAAAGCCCGAATCAGGTAATCACGATACTCCCACGATCCTTTCGCAGGGTTATCCCACTCATAACCATAGGTGTCTGTATAACGAACAACATCCATCCAATGCCTTGCAATTCGTTCTCCATGATGGGGGGAAGCAAGAAGTTCATCGACCAATTCAATCAATGCAGCTTTCTGATCTTGGGCATATCGAATTGAAAATTCTTTAACCAGATTCGGTGCAGGGGGTAAACCGGTGAGCACAAAAGATAATCGTCGTAATAGAGTTTGAGGATCTGCATCTGGTGCTGGCTGCAATTCCGCTTTTTGTATCTGCGCTAATATAAATCGGTCAATGTTTTCATTGGACCAGTCATTCTTTTTGAGTTCCGGGGGGGATTGATTGCTTAACGGTTGAAGGCTCCACCATTTTCTACGCTCTTCGAAGATTGCTTTTCGGGAAAGCTCTGCAGCTTCTTCCGGATTGAGTGCTTTGTCGCGAGGGTCTGAAGCCCCCATTTTGATCCACTTTTTAAAATCTGCAATGACTTCATCAGGAAGTTTTTTTTCCGGGGGCATCTCGAAAGATTCGTGATTTAATGCCTCCATCAGAAGACTCTCTTCCGGTTTAAATGGAATCACAGCCTCTCCGGAATCTCCGCCAGCGCGAATCGATTTTCGGTTGTCAACTTGAAGGTTCCCTTTGATTTCCGAGGATGCAGCGGAATGGCATTCATAGCAATGCTTGACTAATACCGGGCGAATTTTCTTCTCGAAAAATTCAATTTTCGAATCACCTGCAAATAGCGGGCATGAAATAGCACAGACAATAACGCAAACTGCAGATCGAATCAGAAATCGATTGAACAGTTTATGGGTTAATTGCATGACTTACTTTCCGGGCAAACAATTCATTCTATAACGTGTTTGCATTGAATACAAAATCCGGGATTGTTTTGGAGCTGATAAAAGTGGCAGAGCTTCTATTATTACTCTAAATGACCCGGTACGAAAGCACAAGATGCTATTTGGGGGCTCTGCGCGGAAATAGGGAACTGTTTATGATTTCAAGCTATTATTCAAAACTCAATGTGTATTTATACGCATTGGTCGTGAAGAGTTCATTCGGGTTCTCGTGCAGGCGGGTCAGGTAGATTTCCAGTTCGAGATTTTCCTGGTTCTCGATCACCCAGAAATTCGATAACTGCATTCGTTCGCCATCACCCGGTTGTCGGGTATCAATTTCAGTCACGGTTTCTTTTTTCAATGCCAGTGTTTTTTCGTCGACTTCTGCAATGATCAGGGGATACCGTGGATGCCCGGGGTTCGTGGGATTACTTGGAATAAGATTTCCAATCCAATATAATTTTTGAGTTTTATGGCTTCGGAAGAGTCGATGAAAATTACTTCCGGAATAGAATTTGGAGCCATCGCTGTATCCAAAAATTTCCGGCTTGGAAAACGTCATTCCTCCGTCATCAGAAACGCTGAACCATTTGTTGGCGCTACCGGTTTTGGTTTTAGTCACTCGAAAAACCATCAGGATACGGCCATCTTTCAATTCAGCCACGTCCGCTTCCAAAAGGCCATTGAAAGCAATTGTTCGAGGAAGCCAGACTGACTGACCCGCTTTCCATTCGTATTGTTCCTTCTGTTTATTCCAGCGTCCGACAAAACAAAGGCTTCCAATTTTTCCTTTTGATGGCCAACGAATTCTTTTAGGAACTTCATCTTTTACTTCGGGAGGAATTCCTGAATTTGTAATCGGAATGATCAAGCTTCCATTGCTATGTGCAAGGATTGATTGCCCCGGGTAGGCTGTGTTGTTTTTTAGATAGTCCGGGTTCAGTATGTTCTTTTGATCCAGATCATCTCCCGCTTCATATTTGAGAGTTTGTGCAGAACTGAAAGTCAGACCTTCGTCAGTGGACGTTCTGATGAGGGCATGGTTATAAATCGCTCGTGGTGGTCCATCGCGCATATCTCTAACGTGATGGATTGAAAGGGAAACCAGCCGATTGGAAGCTGGGTCATGAATTCCGCAAAACTGCCAATCAAGAACAGTCACTTTATCCATGAAAGTCATCAACGGGGGAAGGGGAACTAAAGGGGACCATGTCCTGCCATTGTATTTGGAAATTCGTCGATGCGGTTCACTGGGGGAATCACCATAGCCTTTGACTTGGTTTTCGTGTGACCATGTTGTATGAAGTTCATCCCGGTATCCATTTTTGCCTGAAAAAACATAAACCCACGGTGCTTTGTTCGGCACGGTGTTCGCGATATAAATTTCTTTTTTAACTTTGACAATTGGGGCACCCGCATGAATGACACCAGAGAGAAGAGCCAGCGAAAGTAAGCAGATGCAAATTGCGTGAGAAGTTATTCTTTGTTGTTTCATATCGCAGACTGCTTTCACTTTTATTGTCACTTTAAATCGATCTGTTCCATAAAGCATACAGTCACAGATGTGCAGTTTCAATACAACTGATATTGTCACCTGATTGTTACATAAAAACGTGGTCTGTTATGGGAATATTTTCTTACCAATTACAGGATTTTATAGAAAACTATGTTTATTTCAAATACAATCTATTAATCAGGAATGTGCTAGTGGTAGGAATCTGCCGTAATTTTATAAAGGGCAATTGTGGAGAAAGAAAACCATTCTGGAAGTAAAGTCATTAACGGAGATAGCGTCTTTTCAAACTCCAGGATGGATCGCTTGACAAGAATTGTTTGCGCGATGAGTTTCATTTTCATGGCGGTCTATATCCCATTTTTCTTTGCGTTGGGTTTCGGTACCAAGTTTGGAATGATTAATAATGATATCCCGTTTGCCTTCATCGCAATACCACATTTCATATGTATGTTTTTAAACTTTTTTGCTTTTGCTCTGTCCATCCGTGATTTATACCATCGAGATTTTCCTGACCCAAACGCAAAACTAACATGGTCCCTTTTGTTTTTTCTGACAGGTGGCATAGGCTGGATTGTGTACGTCTTCAAATACATATTGAAAAAGAAGGTTCATGCTTCGGAGCATAATGGATAGAAATTAAAATTATGACGAGAATCGAAAGAGATTTGCATTTTCAAGCAGAGAGAGGGGGATTCGAACCGTATTCCTTAACTGTAAATATAATATTGATGCCTGATAGGGATTATTGATGGTTATGTTCACGAATGCGATGCCCGTCGATTTCATAATCACGAACTGAGATTCCTATCGACTGCAAGGTTTTGGCACTCCAGGAAGGCCAGGGAGAAAACAGGCCTCTGTTCGTTGACTGTGTGTTCAGTGGAATCCAGATTCCAAGACTGATTGCAAAACCTAACGTAATTAATATTAACATGACTTTATAACCAGAGAAGTCCAGATCCTTATGGTTCCATTTTCGAGCAAGTATTATTTCAATACGTTGTTTAAGTAGACTGGTTTGATTATTAAGTGAAAGTCCCGTCGATAAGGAAGAGGTTGATTGTGGATCTTTTTCAGCCAGGTGTAGAAGACTTTTAAGGTAGGTTGAGACTTCTCCCTCTTTTTGTACTGAGAGATGATCACAATAAATCTCTCGATGGGCTATCGCTTGTCTCGAAGAGTACCAGACCAGAGGATTAAACCAGTAAATTGATTCAACCAGTCTCTGTAAAAAAAAGTGAAGGGAATGACCAGCTTGAATATGTTCCATTTCATGCTTGATAATCATCTTTTTTTCATTTTCAGGAAACGAGAGCAATCGGGATGGGATGACAATTGTTGGAGAGTGAATTTGCCATGAAGAAGGACTTTTAATACTCGAACTACATAAAATACGAATATGATCATTTAAAGAATCATCCGGAAAAGCAGTATCTCGTAAAGTAGAAGGGATGAACTCCATATTTCTTAGCTGGAGAATAACTTTGAAAATGCCTGAAACTAAATAAAAGATCAAAACAGCAAAACCAGTCAACCAGACGGTAAAGAGAACTGTTCCGAGAACAGCGAAAATCCTGGAGACTTGATCTGCATTATCTGCAAAAACTTCAGGGAATATAAACAATCGTGGGTGTGGTAAACTGATGGCAAAAATGAATTGCAAGAGCAGAAAAGAGTGACACCAAGCCCAGATCCGATATGCATTTAACGTGTTGCTTTTCAGTTTAATTAATACTGCCGTCGCTAAAATTAAACATGACGATTGAACGAATAGCGAAGCAATAATTTCCAGAAACTGAGAATCAGTCATTTTTTCTTCTCTAGTTTTTCAATTGCATTTTTAAGAGCTTTGATATCTTTTTCAGCGATATTGTCCTCTTCAATCATATTAAGCATGAGAGTTGACAACGAATTTCCTGACAACATGCCTCGGATGTTTTCGAGCATGGAACTGGAAACTTGATCTCTCGAAACTGCAGGACGGTACAGATACGCTCGAGATTTTTTCTCGACTTTTAATACTTTTTTCTTTTTGGCAAGCATGCTCAAAGTTGTCATCACCGTCGTATACGCCAGTTTGCGCGGCAATGCATCACAAACATCCTGAACCGTGACTTCACCTTTGTCCCAGATGATATCCATCATTTCCAGTTCGTATTTTGTTAATCGGTAATCTTTCACTGTATCTTACTTTTTTAAACTGTATCTTACTTTTTTAAACAGGCATCCTGAATGGTATATAAATTGTACGTGTTTCTGTTTTGTTTATGGAGTCTAAATTCGTTTATGGATGAGATAATAGTTGAAATTATTGATATAGAAGAATCTTTCTGGCATTAATTAAGGACGTTCTTTAAAATCCTGGTGGCAACCTGAGGTATTTTGAATAAATAGCAGGGTCGTTCCACCTGGCCTGATCAAAATGAAGAAGGATTTGGTCATTTCTTCGGGGGTGTCCTGCATCATCGGTACCAATAATCCAGAAGATAAATCGTTCCATTCGCTCCGCTCCCCAAACCTGTTGATCATTATGAGAATTAAACATTGGCTTTACCGAAGCCTCGTTTTGAAAAGGCAACCGTGTCAATTCCCTGTAAGCTGCCAATCGATAACTGCTCATATTTTGACCAACTTCATTCCAGTTTAAACCAGCAGAAGGGTGTAATCCCAGAACTTTATGTTCTCCACTGGAAATAAAGACAACAGGTGCAGAAGGCTGTTCAGGGGGGGTGTCAACGATTCCCGCAATTTCAAAATCAAATCCCATCGGAATATTTTTTGCAATACTGTGTTCTTTACCCTTTTCAGGACTTCCATAATAGGCAGCAGATGCAAGTTCAACAGAACGCTCAACAAAAACTTTATGATAACATCCGCACGCCAGAACTGTTTCATACAATAAAGGGTGGTTTCTGTCATCTAAAGTGATACGCACAACATTACTATCTATGTTCCCGGGTTCGATGTCAAATCTTTTTGTACGAGGATGCCGAGGATACCAGACTGTATATGTCAATTGAGGATGAGATCGCCCTGCGATGATTTTATTATCGTAGAAGCTATACATTGTCGGATTAGAAATATCAATTTTAGTATAAGGAGTTCCTTTGGAACTTCTGGTAAGATAAGGTCTACCGATCATATCGGAATCTCGTGGATAACTGTATCCATGCTCGTTGACATCTTTGAATTGTTGAATAAGAACTGGGGAGTAAAACGCTAACAATTCAGAAGGGGTTGCAGACGCCAGACTGTTTCCATTTAAAGCTGGACGTTGCTGACTGTTTGTATAAACATGTCCATTTCCTTCGATGGCAGTTATAGGTGCATCTAACGCGGAGACGTCCAGCATTTGCCAGGCGCATCCGGAAAACAATAAAATTGACAGAATACTTGTCTTTTGAAGTATTCCTGTTAAATGCCTGTATGACATTTTTATTTCCTGTCGAGTAAAGTCAAATAATATTTGGGGAGAACTCTCGCACATTATTGTGCGTTAAGATTCCAATTGTATTTCAGATAATAAACGGAAGATCTGGGATTTGTTGCTGTGGATTGAGCTGATTTTGGTAAATAAGGTTTCAAGTAATTAAACCTGCTTGCTTGTGAAGGACCAAAATCTTCTTTAAACCAGTCGAGAATGGAACTGACGTGAATAGTCTTTTTAGAATTGTTAACACGGAAATTCTGTTTTCGAGAGAAGAAGTCCTTTGTATTGATTTTAAGATTATTCTCTACATTCTAAGCCGTGTAAGCTTTGTTCATTAATCGTGGGCAACCGACTGAAGCGCAAACGATAGCAAAGTGAATTCGAGGCTCTTTCATCTTTCGCAAAATCTTATGTTCTATCTGCTCCAATGAAAATTTGTTTTTGCCAACGATAAGGTACAGGTCTTCCCAAATGTTGTACCCAACCAATTTTGCAGTATGGTTTCGAATACTTGTTGTTGGGTAAACTTGCATAATTCCTTCCAGGGTGACAGCGTTATAAGCATTAATCCAGAACGCAAGTCGAGCATTTTTGCTGGCACGAATGGAACGATTCGCCTGGCTTAAATGGGCAAGATAGTTGTTAAGTGTTCTTCTGTCTTTGGATGAAGATTTCCACGCTTTGTAATTCACATATCCATTATTGTCGACATATTTTTGCAATAGAGAGTTGTAGGAACTATGATCAATATTTTCCATGGAAACCTGTTTGCTGCTATTCCATGATCGTCCCAGTGGCGTTTTAGCTGCATAACTGTTTGTCGTAATGAGCATACATAAAATTGCCAGGGCTAATTTAGTTTTGAATTTTTTAATCAAGATCATTTGATCCTCCATAATTTAATAAATTGGTTTTGATTGATTTTTATTTGTTAATTTAAAAACGTTTAAGGTTGAATATTTCCGAGCACCGTACTTAACGATTCACAAAGCATTCTGAGTTGACTGTTTTCTATGATGAGTGGTGGCATCAATGTCAAAACATTTCGATCCAAGCCGGTTTTTCCCAGAAGAAATCCTTCATTCTTCATTTCTTCAAGAATAAAGTCAGTCACTTCTGCCGCTGAATCAGCGTTTTCAGGACGAATCTCGACACCAATCATTAACCCTTTTCCCCTGATATCTGAAATGATGTCGAATTGTTCCTTCAGTTCCGTGAGACATTCAACAAGAAAGGCTCCACTCTGCTGAGATTTTTCACCCAGATTCAATTCTCGATGGCATTCAATAACGGTTAGTGCAGCTTGACACGCAACCGGGCTTCCTCCATAGGTTGAAGCTAACGGACGTTTGTTTGACTCTGCAATTTCATCGTTGGTAATGCATGCAGCGATGGGAAACCCGTTTCCAAGTGCTTTTGCAGTTGTAATGAAATCAGGAACGACATCTTCCTGTTCAACAGCATAAAATGAGCCGGTCCTGTTAATTCCGGTTTGTACTTCATCTGCAATTAATAATGTGCCTGTTTCAAAACAGAGATCTCTTAATGTTTTCCAGTATCCATTCGGAGGGACAAGGATTCCCCCGTTACCCTGGATCGGTTCAAGAATGATGGCAGCATATTTCTCTGTTTTTAATTCCTTCTCGATGAATTCGAGTGAGTTTGGATCTTCATATCCCGGTGCAACACAACATGTGTCAAGTAAAAATGGATCTGCTCGCCACATTGGAATTTGAGTGACACTCATTGCAGATTTTGTTCGTCCGTGCAAACCTTTTTCAAGTGACAGGAAATGTTCTCTTCCTGTTTTGATGGATGCCATCAGCATGGCTGTTTCATTGGCTTCTGTTCCTGATGCACAGAAAAATGTTCTCCCCAAATTTCCGGGAGCCATATCTGCAAGAACTTCTGCAAGTTCAAACATCGGTTCTGTCAGGTAAATGGTGGTAGTATGTTGTAGTTTGTCGATTTGCTCATGGACGGCTGAGAGGATTTTCGGGTGTGAATGTCCCAGGCTCATCGCACCAACACCGGTATAGCAATCCAGATAAAATCTGCCGTTGGAATCAAACAGATAACAGCCCTCACCGCGAACAATCAGGGGTGGTTCCTTGTAGAAGTGGTACACCGAAGGAACAAGAAACTTCTGTTTTTTGTTCAAAACACGAGTTACTTTATCCGAGTTTATGGAATTGTCTTTTTTTTGTTGAGTGACCGAAAGGTTCATAATTATTTTTCCAATCAAGCTGCTTTTGCTTTTGTGTTGATAAGTTGCAGGATACGGTTAAGTGCGTCTGGATTGCCATCAACAATATCGAGTGGTGGAATGGTCATTGCTAATCCTTGTTGAGTCATCAGATTATAGAGATAACCCAAGGCTTCCCTGACATCAGTTGGCATCATGACTGAATCAATGTTCGCAAACATTTCAATATGTTCTTCTCCACAGTCAGCCTGAACTCCACGACCAAATGATGTTGCCCAGGCGAGGGCTTCTTCTTTGTGGGTTAACGCATAGCCCAAGCTGTCTCGGATGGCATCGTTTATTATTTTCTTCAAGGATTCATCAAGATGCCTGCCAATAATATTCAGGCCAACAGGTAAAGGGAGATTTGTTTTTTGCTCCCAGACTGCTCCCAGATCAGCAACTTTGTGTAACCCTTTTTGAGGATAATATAGTAGCTCTTCATGAATCATCACGCCAGCATCCAATTCATTGCGAACAATCGCATCAGCAATCAAATCAAATTGCATTTCGACTAATTGCGAATCCGGAAGAGTGAACTGTGCAAGAAATCCTCCGGTAGTGGGAAGACCTGCAATACCAATTTGTTTTCTTCTCAGTTCCTGAATTGTTTTGAAGTTCTTGCTAACCAATACAGGACCATATCCACGCCCCACGCTTGTTCCTACGCTTAATATCTGATAGTCGCTGGAGACTTGTGGGTAAAACACTGAAGAAATGGCCAGGACATCATATTCGCATTTCAAAGACTTGTTATTAAGGTTGATGATATGGTCAACTTCGAAGTTGAACTTAACATCAGGTACACGAACAATATTATTTTGAAGTGCATAATAATAAAATGCATCATCACTATCGGGCGTGTAAGCAATTGTGATTTCACGTGTCATTGTTAAAGTCCATTTACATGAAAAAAGAATGTTTTATGCAGCAGTCGTTATTTTGTTGAGCTCTGCCAAAGCACCATTTGATATTTGAGGAGAGCTGTCGAGTATGTCCAGTTTTGGAAACGAAGTTTCATCGCATGAATCAGTCACTTCCTGCATTATTAATTTCAATCCTTCTCGTACATCGGCAGGCATATGAATGCTGTCCTCATTTGCAAACATGGAAACGAACAGGTCACTGCATTTCCCGGCTTTACCTCGCCCAAAATCAGATGCCCATGCCATCGCTTCTTCCCTGTGTGTTAATGCATAAGAAAGACTTTCACAAATACAGTCAGCAATATCCTGTTTAAGTGAACTATCTAAATGACGGTTAATGATGTTCAGTCCTACAGGTAGAGGAAGCTGGTTTTTATCGCACCACTCTTTTCCTAAATCAGTAATTTGCCTTAATCCTTTTTGAGGAAAATAAAGCAACTCTTCATGAATCATGACTCCTGCATCAAATTGACCATCAACAATGGCATCTGCTATCAAGTCGAATTGATGTTCTGAAAACTGGGCATTTGGTAATACACTTTGAGCCAGGAAACCGCCTGTTGTTGGGATTCCTCCCACTGCAATCCGTTTGTCAGCAAGTTCTTTTAATGTTCGGAAATTCTTACTTACCAGAACAGGTCCATATCCTCGTCCAACACTTGTGCCAACGCTTAATATTCTGAAATTATTGTCTAGTTGAGGATAAGCAACTGAAGAAATGGCAGTGACGTCATACTGTTGAGCTTTTGCAAGATGGTTCAGGTTGATGATGTGATCAACAACAAAGTTAAACTTCACTCCATTCAGCTTCACAATATTGTTTTGCAAAGCATAATAATAAAATGCATCATCGCTATCGGGGGTGTAGGCTATCGTTATTTCGTTTTTCATTTCAGACTTCCTTGTACTTGATGAATTTGGTTATTTGAAAGCAATTTGTTAATAAATACCTGTTTTCAGTTTTGTCTTTTGATCCTCGGAAGGTCCCGGATCACGTAGTCCTTTTAAAGTCCATCCGTTCGTTTTCATGGTTGAATTTGGGGCAATCAGAGTTGCTTCATCTCTTTCCAGAACATTGGGAAGAAAGGTGCTTTCTTCAATCCTGTAAAAAAGAACCCTTCCTGTTTCTCCCGGCTGGACTGATTTCCATTGATTGTTCTCTTGATTTATTCTGACAACATCATAGGTTAATCGATTTCCATATGGAAAATAATCGACATGATTTCTTTCTGTGTCTTCCAATTCTAATGCAACGCCACACAATGAATTTCCATATCCGGAAAGATGAACTGCATTGGGATACAGTTTTTTGAATTGATTGATTTCATCAGCGGTTATTTGCAATCCGCCATAATGAACCCCTTTAAAAAAAGAACGTTCCTCTTCACTCAGACGTTTACTTAATTCATTGAGGATGGGGGGCGTTGTGAAAAGAACTTCCGGAGATTCACGATCCAGTATTTGAATTGCCTGATCAACAACATGAGAGAGATATCGTTTTAAAGCTATCGATTCCGGAACCAGTTTTTTTACCCAGCGTGGATCAAAATCAACACTCCATGGATCAGGCGAACCGACTGCTTTTGCAAGCTCCCTGACCACTTTGCCAATAATATGAGGACCAGATGGACCAACCCAAAGCCATTCCATTCCTTGTGGAAAACCGACAATATTGGCTGCTTTTACAAATGGATCAATGAATGCAGAATGGAAATCCTTCTGCGTATAGATCGCAATTGATGGATGACCGGTAGTTCCTCCCGACTCACCTGAAATACAGTTCTGTTTTACTTTCCATAAAGCCTGTGGAAGAAAGTCCCATGATGATCGGTTTGCAAGATCTCCGGGTTCTGTTATCCCCAGTAAGGAAAGGTCCTCGAATGTACGAACAGTGTCCCTGATATTGATTTCTAACTGTTTCTCACGATCCAGCCAGTACAAGCTACCATGTTTTGGATGCAAGTGAAGATCGATAAAAGATCTTAAACGTTCATTTTTATCAGACTCACAGGAACTGGAATTCAAGGTTGTCCGATGCGAAATTGATTGATGTGATAAAATGTTCATGAAGACTCCTTAACAAAGAATTTTGAAGCACGGGTTGTTAAAAGGAATGGCAGGAAAACCAGATCAGCAATCAATGCCAGTAAAAGTAGTAATGCCATCAATTGGCCAAATCGCGCGACAGGACGAAAATTTGAAACGGAAAGCACAAGTAACCCAGCTGATGCCACAAACGATGTTTGAATCATAGGCCAACTGCAGGACTGCCAGGTGTTCCTGACAATTTTTCCTATTGAGCGAGTTTTCTTCGAAGCTTGTTTAAACTGATGTAAAAAATGAAGTGTGTCATCCAATGCAATACCGAGGGCAATACTACCGGTTAAAACCATTCCAATTCCAACCTGAATATTCATCCATCCAGATAAACCAAATCCAATAATAATTGGTGCAATATTAGGAATCATGGCAATAAGCCCGGCAGGAATACTTTTCAAGATGAAAATGAGTATACCTCCAACCAGAATTCCTGCCAGAAATAAACTGTCACGAAGAGATTCAAATATTGCAGATTGAGAACGGTCAATGAGGGAGACTAATCCCGTTAAAATAACCTGTTTTCCTTCAAGTCGTTTCTGTATGTCATTGGAAATGGATTCGAGTGTCTGTTTGGAATCTGATTTAACCAAAGCTGAAATACGATAATGGGTGCCATTTTCAGAACACCAGTTTTCCCTGAGCCCCTGTGTTTTATTAACTTTCGCTTCAGTCGTGGCAAATGTGGTTGGATCGTAAAATGTGGCAACCGATAGCGCATGTGTAATATCGGGATGTTCCTGTATTTGTTGACTGATGGAATATAATTCCTTGTACTTTTCAAGTGGGTTGGAATTTTTTGATAGATCGATATCAATTTCAACGGGGATTAATCCACAACTCTTTGATTCAATATAATTGTAATTTTGAATAGTAGTGCTGTAAGTCGGTATAAAATGAAGGGCATTCAGGTCAGATTTTAATGCAGACCATCCCGGCATTGTGACGAAGAGCAGGGCGGCTGAGGTCAGGAATACCATTCGACGTTTCCAGAAAAATACCGGGCTCAGCCAATTCGTTGACAGGAATACAGAATTCGGCTTCTCAATACTATTAAGCAGGAAGCAGGGAATAAATGTGTAGGCGACAACAAAAGAAATGGTCAGCCCAACCGAAGACCAGATTCCGAATAATCTGACAGGTTCCAGGTCACTGATCATCAGTGAAAGCATTCCAATGACTGTTGTGAATGTTGCTAATATTGCTGGTTTGAATGTTTCAGAAAAAGTTTTTGTTAATGATTGAGAATTACGATCAGCAGAATTATCAGCTTGTTTTTCCGAGGATTCAAGACGAGCCTTCCAACTGTTGTAATGATAGACAATATGGATTCCCGTTGACAAATGAAGGACACCAATTAATGCAGGCAACACAATCAATAGAAGGTTGAGCTGTACTCCACAGACTGACATCAGGGCAAATGTAAACAGGATGGTGAGTGTTGATGAAAACAGTAGAAGAAGGCTGGATGAAAAGCTGTTTCCCATCATCCATAAAAAATAAAAACAAATCGCTCCTATAAAAGGTAGCAACAGGGAAATTGATTTTTCGCCCCAATAGTCCAAAGCTGCATTGACGACAAGGGGACCACCGTAGTGAAAGTCTTCAGAAGGAATTTTAGAATTCAAAACACAACTTCGTAAAATACGCACTGTTTGACGACTGTTTACAGATGCTGTCTGATTTAACTCAATCCAGATTGCTGTTGAGTTGCCATCCGGAATCAAAATTTTTGCAAGAGGTGATTTTTCAAAGCTGACGGAGTTACCTGGGGTTAATGCCCCGGCTTGAGGGTCGATGCCGGAAACTTTATTTTGATGATGTGCTGGTATTGATGGTAAGCTACCTTTCATCATTAATTTAAATCGTTCAGGAGTCCAGACATTATCAATAATACTCTGGCTTTCCATCAATTTTGCCACCTTCTCAATCCGTGGATCGTTTGGAAGGATGTTATTGAAAATTGCTGTAATCTGGTTGCTGATGTTGTATCTTTCACGGAACTGATCCCATTGATTAACATGTGGGTCATCTGTTCCCAGCCACCGCTCAATCGCATTATCCGTTTTGATTTTGCTTGCAAAGAAAGAGGAAGGGATAATCAAAGCCATGAATATCAAAAGGACGATGTTCCTGGATTTTACAAACCATGAACCAATACCAGAGTTATTTAATTTTTCTTCATCGGAAGATTTCATGGGATGTCTCCCAGGAATTCCTGGATTGCTTTTGCAAGCCAGTTTTCATAACCGCGAAAGAAATGATTATCAATATTCTCAATAATCAATTTTTTGGGTTCTTTGCATTCTGAAAACAGTTTATTGAGATCATCCAACGGGACTGCAAAATCATCCAGGCTGGAAATGACGAGCTTGGGGATATTGAGATTCATGAATGGATTGTAATCGTGTTTTTCTATCGTAGGAGAAATCATCACTATGGATTTGACGTTTTCATTATTGTCAGCCCATTTTGAAGCTAAATAAGCGCCAAAGCTGTAGCCGATAACGCAATCAATTTTCCCAAAATGTTGCTGCAAATAATTCCCGGCAGAAGCTACATCTTCACCGAAATTCTCTTCTTCATCTATGTGCGAAGTGGCAAGAAACTGGGAAATATTATCTGTTGAGATAACTTTTTCGCCTTCACTCAATCCGACACCGCGGTAATTGAAACGTAACGTCGTCATCTGGCACATGGCTAGAAGATTTGAAAGCTGCTGCACAACATTGTTTTCAAAATCCCCTCCCAATAGCGGATGAGGACCTGCAATCAAAACATTTGGTACCGAATTACCTGATTCAGGGTAAGTCAGGACTGCTTCCAACTGACCAGCGGCACCGGGAAGGAATAGGGCTTCCTCAATAATTTCAATTTGGCTAGGCACAAATGTTCTCCCTGATTTGATTGGTTGGCTTGAAGGGAATTTCCTGCAGGAGATCTTCAAGCAAAACAGAGAGGAGTAAAGCTTTTTCAATATCACCGTCAATTTGTAAATGCTGTTTGAAAAAAGCATCACGGGTGGTTATTGCTCCGGTGACAATTTCCTCAAAGATTTCATGGTTGGTGCTGTAGTAGACATCAAGAGAATCAGGAAGGAAAGAAACCTCTTTAACGGAAACAACATCACCTTTTTTAATTATACAACTCCAGTTTCCTCCACCGTGATCACCATGAACTTTGAATCCTATGGAAATATTCAGGTTTTTGATCCGGGCAATCTTTGATCGAGAAGCAGCATCAGGAAAATAGATTTCAAAAAACTCATTGCAATCAACACCAGCTTTTCTTTTATCTGTTTTGTTTTCAGCCTTACCCCATTTATCAGACTCTGCAAAATCCAGAAGCTTATGGATAAACGCTTTATTAACATTAAAATCTTCAAGCCCTGGAAGGAATTTGTTCAAATTGCTTCTATCAAAATCAGGGTCATCCTGAAAATAAGGTCCTAGTCTTTTTGTTTCCCGATCAAATATTTTCTCATAAATGTTTTTGTCCTCAGGTTGAGGAGCATCTTTTCCAATGAATTCGATTCCTGTCAGTTCATAGTAGTCCTGAACGGCATCAACAAGCGTTTCAGCTAATAAAGGAGATTGTGAAGTCAGGTGGAAATATTGATTTATTGTTTCAGGATTAAGGCTGAGTTGAGTGATTGCTTCTGCAACCCAGTCAACCGGAATCAGGTTCGTTTTTTCTTTGCCTGAAAGGTTGTAGCGAATAGGGAGTTTCTTGTTTCCATTGTTATCAGGTTTGATTTTTCGAGACATGAAAGCAACCGATTTTAAGCAATGATATATCCCCTGATATGTGGATGCATAACCACTGTTTGAATCTCCCACAACAATCCCCGGTCTAAGAATTGTCCAATCCAGATCTTGCTGTTGGGTGATTAATTCTTCTGCTGCCCGTTTACTTGATTCATAATCATTTTGGGTACTTGCAGGGTTATGGTCATCTTCATAAACTTTTTCTTCCTGTTGACCGCAGACATAGGCCGTTGAAACCTGAATCCATCTTTTGATACCGGTTTTTCTGGCGACATTGATTAAATTCCGTGTCCCTTCCAGATTCGTAGTCCACGGTTCACCATTCATGTTTTTATGAAAACTGAGTGACGCTGCGGAATGAACAATCATGTCACACGATTCAATTTTATTAAAATCAGATGAAGAAAGTGCCAGATCTTTTAAACATCCCTCAATAGCTTGAATTTGCGAACTTGTTTTTTTCGGAATTTGTGCAAACGTAATCAAGTCATTCAACCGTTCTGGAACGGATTGATGTTTGTTCGGCCTTATTAGAACGGTTACTTGGTGACCATCCTGTAAAAAATTTCGTAAAAGGTAACGACCGATCAAACCGGTTGCACCTGTTAAGAAAATATGATGTTTGACATCCATGCCAATGGTTCCAGACTAACTCTAAATGATACATTCAGGGTTTTGTGATAAAGAATGATTCTCTTGATTTTTATCAAGGAATCCGTATTGACTGGCCAATTCCTTAAAGAGCATCAAGCCCTTAACTTCCTCATCACCCAGTTTGTATGAAATGTGGTTCTTGAGATAGGTTAAAGCCAGTTCTGGATCAATCGAAAGAGAAGAACTTTCACGATTTACAATTTCTTCCAGATTTTCAACTCCTGAGTCTCTGCATTTATTCAAGGCTTCCACTACCTGATCAGGGCATTGTTTTTTTCTACTGATCCAACAGGCATACACAAAAGGAGTTCCTGTTAATTGGGACCACAATTCTCCAAGATCAATACAGGCATGAAAGTCTTCTTGAGGGGGGAGCAATGCTCTGTCGCCAATGACCAAAAATGCATCCGATTTGCTGTTTTCAAATGTTTGGTGCATTGGAAAAACTTCAATTTCTGGCGTAATCCCAAAACACTCCATTAGAAGAATCCGGACTAAAGCGGAGCTTGTTACAGATGCAGAATCAAGTGCAAGGCTTGAAATATTATTGAGATTAACACGACTATAAAGCTTAACACTTAAAACAGGTCCGTCCGATGCAATGCATGCATCAGATACGATTTCATATTCAGGGTTTTTAAATAATTCAATGGAGGAAACTAAAGCCACGTTCAGTAATTTATTTGTTAAATCATTTGAAAGTTGGCTGGGATAACCAAATTGCAAAGATGCATCAGGCAAAAAATTGTGTAGCCCCTGAATCAACGGTTTAGAATTCAGATACTTGACGATGCCAATATTCAATGAGTTGTTAATACGAGATTTTTGCATGTTTGTCTCTGGTAGTGAAGTTTGATGAGTCGAGACAGTTTTCTGTAATTAAAGACAGTCTCTTGAACAGCATATTTGGTACTATTAATGTAGTAGTTGTGGGATTCTATTGCTAAGCCAGATTTCTGTCAATAGTATCTCAGCCTTGCTGAATTTCTCTAACTCTATTTAACCTTGAACGAATGGATAGCTATTGCAGGGATTTGAGGCGGGCATTTATGTACGTCAAGTAAGGCCTGTTTGAATGTAATTAGAGCATTCAGTTTTATTTTTGACTGGTGGGAGAGATGTCTTGATATCCGCTTTTTTTGTCAGCAAGTTGGTGAGAAGCGGAGTATTTCGATGTTGAGTTGGTAAACCGTAGAACTGGTAAACCGTAGAGTTGGTAAACCATGTTCCATTTGCAGGGGCTGTTCTAATTCAGGACAGAACTATTTCTATAAATATTCATATCGATTGATTCCGAAACAGACTTGACATGTCCATCCCCCCAAAGGAAATTCACAATTCCAGGATGTCTGCTGTCAAATTCACATTCATCTGCATCTGATCGATTCGGACCAAGCCATGCATTTCCAACAACACGCCCTTCTGCATCCTCACCTTCCATTAAAATGCCAAACCAAGTTGAAGGTAATTTTCGTGCTGACCGTTCACCAACTATCGTTGTGTTGCTCAAGCCTCTTCTGAAACTGGCCAATTTTGACCAGCGGTTTTTAACAAAAGCACCTTCTCCATTTAGCCCTAACGTATTGTCTGGATCAGTGGTGCCAAACACACCAACATAATTTGAGCTAGGTAATCGGGCAAGAACAACATTTGATTCGGTCCCGCCAAGTTCATGTCCATGTAATTCTTCAAACAGATCAAACATGGATCCACCAATGTCGGAAGGGCAACGAAAAATTCCAAGGACTGATAATCGTGCCAATTGATTCTCAACTGAATTAACTGGGCAGGAAAAGTCGATTTTTGTGCTCAGGGGTGAGTTGCCCAGATATGGTAAAATTGATGCAGCCCATCCAAAAGCAGTTTCATCAGATGAATCTGTTCGCCAGCCTGATGGGAGTTTTGAATAGATGTCGTGGTAATTATGTAATGCAATTCCAATCTGGTAAAGATTATTTTTGCATTGTACCTGTCGTGCTGTCTCTCTTGCTGCATTAACTGCAGGCAGAAGTAATCCCAACAGCATTGCTATCACGCCAATAACAGTGACTAGCTCAAGAATGGTAAACCCATTTCTTCCGCTTTTATCCAATTGGGATGAATTTAATTGGTTATTATTCTTTTGCATGAAAATCTATTTAAATCAACTATTCTGATATTGAGAGTCGTCAAATAATGGTGATCTCGATACTCATTACTGAATTAGTTAGCCCATTATTGAACTTTCAAATTATAAGTTATGGACAGTTGAGAGACAAGAACAGATTACAGTATTGATTGTGTTAATTCATGGTAATTCTCTTTCTCATATTCCACATTTTTCAAGGTTAAGGGTAGGGTCAAACAGGTATTACACTTCATTGGTCATTATTAACAGAGTTGACAATGCTGAATATGATTGCTACATTTTAACGTTATGTCTAAACGTTCATTAGCTTTGTTGTTGATTTGCTCGCTCTTTTCAGGGGTGTTGTTTAGCAATGCGCAAATCAGTGCTGATGATCACAATGCCCCTTCTATTCCACTTGTTTTGGAAGAAGAAAGTCCGGAAAAAGCGGAAATCGAAAAAAGTATTGATTTCGATCATGATTGCATTGATCAATACTCATTGAATTTGAATTCAATCATCACCGTACATCATCTGGTCTGCGAAAACTGTTTTATCAGTTTGGCTCGCTTCTCACCGGATTTCTCTCGCGCACCGCCTGCTTAGAGCGCATATCTACTTGATAAGAAGTTAAGAGTAATAGCCTGCGCTGTGTTGGGTTGCTCTTTCTGAATCATTTTCAGATATTCTCCATCCCTTATTTTCAAAGTTGAATACAGCATCTTGATATGCGCGGCTTGCTCTTTGAGGGCAAGATATTCCAAAGTCATCGCGGGCAATGGAACCTCTGTTAGCTGTAATTCGACAATCATATTTTCATGCAAAATAACTTCTTTAGTTAGAAAAGATGAACATGCATAAAAAAAATAACCGTTCAGAAGACAATAAAAAGTTGTCAGATGAAATTGATCATGCAGTCCATTTGCTTCCGTGTCAGGGGCCGATTACGGTTTTTGTTCATCATAATACTTTACACGCATTTGAAGATTTGAACTTTGATGAAGCTGTGAAAAAAGGGCGGAAGATATTTAATTGTCATCCCTATTTGCCTGAAGAGAAATACCGCGAAAAATTATTAAACGGGCGTATCAGAAAAAAAGATCTTGAATCAGCTTTGATTGATGATCTGGGAGATGAAGCGGATCAGTTAATCAGCTTTTTGGGAACACGTTTTTATTTACGTCTGGCGATGTTGCAATATCCTCTGCAAACCGGACCTTCTTCCGAACTTAGATGGGTTGTCGCTGAAACCGATGCACTCAGACAATTTCGCAATGAAATATCCCCCGAAAATCGAGAGCGAATTATTGAATCAACCAAACGCTGGATACTGAGAGATTTGTTGAATGGGAAAAGTTCATTAGCAGAAAATGAACGAGTCAGCCAGGTTCTTAAAAAACTGTTCAGGAATTTTGACAAAACCAGTATTAACAGATGGTCTGAGCAGGAATGGGAAGCATTTTCCCTGCACCTGTTATGGTATGTTTGCCATGATGGTGTGAAAGACCTTCCTGAAAATTCAATCCCTGCTGAAAAACGAATTCGAATCCGTGACCATATTTTATTAAGGACCGGCCAGGATTCTGATCGACTGGTTAATGATGTACTGATTCGTTTCTGCTCTGCATTTTTAGATCAGGGGTTTGCAAACTGGATTCTGCCAAACCGTGATAAGGGATTTTATCAGTCTTTTTTCTCTCTTTATTTAAAGTCTTTTAACGTCCCCGATGCTTGGCTAAGCAGCCTTAAAAAAGAATTGAAAAGGTTGGACCAATTAAAATATTCACCTTTGGAATCCATTCAGGAATCGTTGAAACTTTTAGGGGTACAGAAGGAAGACAGGCAGGATTATGTTAACGAGACACTTCTTGCCTTGCGTGGTTGGGCTGGAATGATCTGGCAGATGGAGTCCAATGCGGAATGGACCGAGCATCCTGCACCATCTGGAACAATCGTTGAATATCTGGCAATCAGGCTTATTCTCGAAAGACAGTCACTTCAGTATCTTGCAAAAACGGTATTAAAATTTGACAAGCCACTTGATGAACTTTCTGGGATACTAAGCGAGAAGAAAATTACTCAAGATTACCATTCGCCAGAGCAACGAGCTTTTCTGGTGATGCAACTGGCACAGATTCGAGGCTGGACTCCTGAGGATCTTTACAAATATCCAAAAGAGGATTGGTCAATACTTGTCAGGGAACTTGAAGCATTTACCAGTTTGGAAAGAAGAAGAATTTACCAGGTTGCCTTTGAAAGGCATTATCGGAATAATACCCTTGATGCTGTTCTCATCCATTCAAAAAAACGGATGGATTCTGTTCCAGAACAGTCGGGGATTCCGTTTTTTCAAGCTGCATTCTGTATTGATGATCGCGAGGAATCTTTTCGTCGTCATCTGGAAGAAATTGCTCCTGAGTGTGAGACATTTGGAATTGCAGGTTTCTTCGGAGCAGCAGTTTATTACAAGGGGATTACAGATGCGTACTACAAGCCTTTGTGTCCCGTTTCTATAAAGCCCGTTCATTATATCCGGGAAGAAGTTTTATATACTTTTGAAGACCAGAGTGAACGATTGGAAAAAACCCGCCGGGTGATTGGCTCTGCAACGCATCATACTCATATGGGAACTAGAACTTTTGTTGGAGGGTTTCTTACAGGGATTTTTGGTTCCCTTGCCGTTTTTCCACTAGTTGCACGAATTTTATTTCCGCGTTTAACTGCCCAGCTTCATAAAGTGTTCAGGCGCATTGTGACTCCGGTTATTACTGAATTAAGGATAGAGAGAACAGAAGAAGAGCCCGGTTCTGAAAATGGAAGCATAGGTTATTCGGTTGATGAAATGGCAAATGTCGTTGAAGGATCGCTTCGCTTGATGGGATTGATCGATAACTTTTCACCAATTGTCATCTTTTTCGGTCATGGCTCATCAAGCCTCAATAACCCGCATGAATCTGCATACAATTGTGGAGCTTGTAGCGGTTCAAGAGGAGGCCCCAATGCCAGAGTTTTTGTGCAAATGGTAAATGACCCCCGAGTGAGACAAAAACTGGCAGACAATGGTTTGGTTATTCCTTTTGAAACCTCGTTTGTCAGTGCGTATCACAATACATGTGATGACAGCATTACGTGGCATGATCTGGAGCGGATCCCAATCATTAAACGTGATTTATTCCGCCAGATCAAGAAGTCCATTGATTTGACTCGTGCACGAAATGCCCATGAAAGGTGCAGGCGATTTGAATCTGCACCTGTTGACATGGCTGTTGGTGAAGCTTTAGAGCACGTTGAGA
Source organism: Planctomycetota bacterium (assembly GCA_024277145.1). Taxonomy (GTDB): domain Bacteria; phylum Planctomycetota; class Planctomycetia; order Planctomycetales; family Planctomycetaceae; genus JAJRVU01. Next base: position 1,030 of record JAJRVU010000335.1, on the reverse strand, counting down.
CACGAGCAGAAGATCTGTCACAAGCAAGGCCGGAATATAATCATGCGACCAACGCACTTTGTTTTGTTGGCAGGCGTGAATGGAACAGGGGATTGTTTCTGGATCGACGAGCTTTTCTTGCTTCATATGACCCCTTTCAGGATGACGAATCCGGGAGCATTCTGGAAAAACTGTTGCAAGCTGCTGTCCCTGTTTGTGCGGGAATTAATCTTGAATATTATCACTCCACGGTTGATGTGGAAGGTTACGGATGTGGTTCAAAACTTCCTCATAATATTACATCATTGCTGGGAGTCATGACCGGTGCTGAAAGTGATCTCAGGCCCGGTCTGTCCGCGCAGATGGTTGAAATTCATGAGCCTGTTAGAATTCTGTTCGTTATTGAAACAACTCCCCAAATTTTCCTGAAAATTATGGATCAAAATGAAGGAATTGACAAACTGGTTCGGAATGAATGGATCCAAGTTGCGATATTTAATGTGGAAAAATCAACAATGCATCTTTTTGTAAAAGGTCAATTTGAATTGTATTCGCCTGAAACATCGGAGCTTCCGGATTTAGGGAGTTCTGCAGAGTGGTACCGTGGTTGGCGTGACCATTTAGGGTTTGCAAGTATTCAAGAACAGATGGAAGGTGCCTCTCATGGACTATGATCAAATATTTAATTTTCTGGGAATCCTGACGGTCGTCAGTCCCTGCGTTCTGCTTGCAGTTCTCGGGTTGGCATCTCTTTTCGGCCGGGAATTAAAAGAAACAACAATTTCACGATTGACTCAAATCTCAGTAATGACCGGGCTGTTTTCTTCTGCTGTTATCCTGGTCATGATGCTCAGTCTGGAAATCTATTATGTTTCGATTGAAGTTGGAGACTGGGTTGTTATTCCACAGGAATCATTCCATTTTCATATTAAATTTGTCTTCGACAGATTATCGATCCCATTTGTAATCCTTTCCTTTATTCTCTGTGGAGTCGTCGGTGCTTTTACAAGTAAATATCTTCACCGTGAGCCCGGGTATCGCCGGTTTTATG
>JAJRVU010000334.1 GCA_024277145.1 Planctomycetota bacterium | reverse complement strand
GGGTTATGTTGGTGATGGCATTATCAAAAAGAAGAATCAGGGGGCAGGTTCTTCGGAGACAACCAGTGTGCTTTTCTCGGTCGATTTATCACCCGCTGTAACGTTGCTGGTAGTCACATTGCTGGCAGTGACCGTGAATTGCTTTCGTTCTTTTTGGGCAAAATTATTTTCATTGGGATTCGTCATACCATCAGCAAGAATTGCCTGGATTTCTTTATCACCTTCTAATCTCAGCAGTTCATTTTTCATGTTCCACATTGCCTGTTGAAGCAGTTTTCCTTCTTCAGAAGCAAACAGGAGAAAATATTTACGTCGACTGGAAACAGTTTTACGAATTTCAGCCCGAGTTTTTTGCAACGATTTCCGAGCTTCATACAAGCTCTGTAGCGATCGCGATGCGGTATCGGTATCTACAATATTTTCGATAATAGTGATCACTGATTTCACTTGTTCGCGAGCTTTGGTAAGAACTTCTTTTTCGTTGGAAGTCAGAATCACCTGCTTTAACGGAACTTCCCTCTGAATGTTTTTCTTGCTGTCGGGAAGAGGATTAATGATGATTGAAGATTCCCGACTGAAAATATCGGAATGAGAAATTTTTTCAGGAGTGTTTGCTTCGGAGGAACATCCACTACAAAATGCCATAGGTAGAACTACGACAGGCAGAACCATGATCTTATAAGTTAATCGGTTCATCATTACTCTTTCAGAGTGTCAGAATAATTCCATGAATTCTGGCAGATTTCAAATCAATTCAAGTATGCATTCAGTCCTGAATGCGGTTGTAATCTGTTAAAAAAATATAAAGTAGTTTTTGTAAATTTTGTGAATTTTAAACAGGGGAATTTAATTCGTTTCAAAACTCGGTTGTGCTTGTTGTTAATCTGTATATTAAACTCTCGGGTTATGCATCAAGGATGTTTGAAATTGTAGAAGCCTTGTCAGGGTTCACCATCAGACCGATTGGACCACCAGGGAAGATCAACTCCCCCCATTAATCCAAGCGTGCTTCCGGTCATGTAATCTGCATCATCACTTAAAATATAAACAACACCCTTAGCAATCTCCTCAGGCTGACCTAATCGTTTCCAGGGAAGTTTCATTGCCCCTTCCTGAATTTGATCATCGCTGAAGAACTTTCTTTCACCCGGCGTATCAATCCATCCGGGATGAACAATATTAACTCGTATTCGATGTGGTGCCAGTTCAATCGCAGCGGTTCTTGACATATGATCAATGGCTGCTTTGGACATATTATAAGCCATCGCAGTTGGAATCGCTAATACAGCATGGGGTGAACTAACAACTGCAATAGCGCCCCCTTTTCCCTGTTTAACCATTTGCTGGGAAGATGCCCGAACTCCATAAAAAGCGCCCCACATGGAAACGTCTACAGTCCGGCGGAACCCATCCATATCTGCATCAATCATGAGTTCACGATCACTGTAAGCTGCGTTGGAAACAAACATGTCCAGCGAACCAAATTCGTCGGCAGTCTGTTTAACCATAGCCTCTACTTCAGACTGGTCTGCAACATCTGCACGGATCGTAATTGCTTTACGTCCAAGTGCTTCCACTTCATGAGCAACTTCATCAGCCTCTTCAGGATGTGAGCGAAAATTGATTGCAACGTTTGCGCCTGCTTTCGCCATCTGGATCGCGCAAGCACGACCGATTCCGCGAGATGCTCCTGTAATGAGACCGTTACGGCCATCCAGTTTCATGAGGGGGATTTCCTGGAAATTTAAGGAATTAAGCAAAGAGGCTTTTCTGTATTCGTCAAGATTTTTCCAATTGAAAAGTCAGTATCAGGAAACAGAAAGAGAGCCGGTTAGAAAAATGTTAAAAGCAAAAAAGCCGACCAATATGACAATTCAAGTTGATCGGCTTTAATTTTATTTAGCAGGAGAAGCTGCTTCCACAACCACAGCTTTTGACCGCATTAGGATTGTTAAATACAAATCCTCGTTTATCCAATCCTTCATGGAAATCAATTGTTGTCCCATCAAGGTAGAGAGAGCTTTTTTTATCGACAGCAACAGAAATGCCATGTTGATCTGAAACATGATCTTTCGCCTTGTCCACATTTTCATCGAATCCAAGGCTGTATTGAAACCCACTGCAACCACCACCAGCAACACCTATTCGCAGGCAGGTTGTCTCAGGCATGTTCTGACCTTCAATGACTCGCTTGATTTCTGACGCAGCTTTTTCAGTTACGATAACAGACATAGTTTTCCTCAATTGATTCAAATTTGAATCTCAATAATAATCTTGTATTTAAAGGCACAGCACGATGCTTGCCTCAGCCCGGAATTATATCATTCCTATCGGGTGATGACGAGTCAGAAATCAGGTTTAAAAAAACAGATTTGAGCGAATGACTGTAACTCATTTCCATATATGAAGATATGTATTGCGTTCCGGTCAGATAAAAGGCGGGTTATGGGCAGTTTCAGACTGGAATCTTCGGGTTAGAAAATCGGATCAAATGATCGGGTTCCGGGATACTCCAGGTGAATTATTCAAGGAATCAAAGCGAATTCCAATCTCCATCAGATGGTTTGCCCCAGTAATACAGTGTAAAGTAATACAGTGTAAATAATAAAAATATATATTGTAAAACATTCTGCAGAAGTAATGGAATGTTATAATAAACAGTAAGTCTTTTGAGTACGGGTCTGGTAGATTAAATTCCAGGCAAGGAGGACTCGGCCATGTCAAAACTTCCTTCCATGTCAGTCATGAAACTTTCAGAAATGACATCCGGGGAAACTGCAGACAGTTTTGTTTTGCTTTCCGGAAAAGAAGCTTCTAAAACCCGGGACGGAAAACCGTACTATCGCGTCATGTTTCGGGATGCAATTCGAGAAGTCACATCTATGATCTGGAATGATACCGCCTGGTTCAAGCAATGTGATACTCAATGGCAAAAAGGATCGTTCTATAAAGTTCGTTGTCGATATACCGATACGCAATACGGACCACAAATTGAACTTGATAATATCAGGGAAGTGAATGACGGAGATTTGGAGCAGGGATTTTCTCCGAATGATTTCTATCTTTCTTCCCGATACAACCCTGAAGATCTTTATCAGGAACTTCTTGAGATCGTTAAAGAAAAAATTCAGAATTCACCTATTCGTATGCTGGTGGAAAATATTCTTTCAGAGAACGAAATACAAATCAAGGAAATGCCCGCGGCGATGAAAAATCATCATGCCTTCCGGGGGGGTTACCTTGAGCATGTGATGTCCGTGACCAAGAACGCTCTGTTTCTTGCTGAAAAATATCGTGAAGATTACGAGCAGATGTCACCTCCTCTTTCAATTTCATTAACAGTTGCGGGGGCTATTCTGCACGACATTGGAAAACTCATTGAGTTGAATGTGAATGGAACAGAGACTACCTACAGCGCAAAAGGAAAACTGGTTGGTCATATTCTACTTGGTCGTGATATTCTTCGTGAAGCTGCTTCTGAAATCGAAGACTTCCCTGAAGAAACACTTCTTCGGCTTGAGCATATTATTATCTCTCACCAGAATCTTCCTGAATGGGGATCTCCTGTTGCGCCGCACACGCCCGAGGCATTGATCGTTCATTATGCAGATGATCTGGATGCAAAATTCCAGATGGTGGCAATGGCTGTGATTGAAGAAGCCGATCAAGCTTCAGAATTCACTTCACGGTCAAATCCTTTAAGAAGAGAAATCTACCTCGGCACAGATCGGAAGGATTTTGATGCAGAATAAAATTAACCGGGGCATGTCCTGACAAAATTTCATCAATTTTGTTACCCTGATCCCTGCTTAGGCCCTCAATCCAGATATGGGTTGGTATCAGGGAATTTCTAGACCACTTAGTAATAATTTTTCAGGGTTTTTATGGGATACCGAAACCTCAGGCAATGTGTCGATGATCTGGAACAATCCGGGCAGTTAATCCGAATTAGTCAGGAAATTGATCCGAATCTGGAAGCTGCAGAAATCCAGAGACGGGTTTATGAAGCGGGTGGTCCTGCCATCTATTATTCTCAGCTAAAAGGATGCTCGTTTCCTGCAGTCAGCAATCTTTTCGGAACAATGAAACGGACCCGGTATCTTTTTCGTGATACCCTGAAACGAGTTCAGAGACTGATCGATTTGAAAATTGATCCGACGATGGCCTTTAAACAACCGTTGAAATCTCTTTCGGTGGTTCCCTCTGCGTTAAATATGCTTCCTCGAAAAGCGTGGAGTTCGCCGGTTCTTGAAAACCAGACAACAATCAGCCAGCTTCCTCAATTAAAATTCTGGCCTGATGATGGCGGAGCTTTTGTGACACTGCCTGAAGTCTATACGGAAAATCCGGATTCACCCGGACTGATGCAATCCAATTTAGGGATGTATCGGGTTCAGCTTTCGGGAGGAAATTATCAGGCTGATCAACAAGTAGGAATGCATTACCAAATTCACCGAAGCATTGGCTTTCATCATGCAGCAGCAATTCGAAAAGGGGAGCCACTGAAAGTGAATATCTTTGTGGGGGGAAGTCCCGCCATGATTCTTTCAGCGGTCATGCCTCTGCCGGAAGGGCTTTCTGAACTGACCTTTGCAGGTGCATTGGGAGGACGCGCCATTCGGATGGCTTCGATAAAAGACCATATTCCTGCTTATGCTGAAGCTGACTTTTGTATTTCGGGGACAATCAATCCCAATCAACTTTTGCCGGAAGGACCGTTTGGCGATCATCTCGGTTATTACAGTCTTGTTCATGATCAACCTGTTCTGGATGTAAAAACCGTTTACCATCGCAAAGATGCCATCTGGCCTTTTACTGCGGTGGGGCGACCACCACAGGAGGATACTTCCTTCGGGGAAATTATTCACGAAATAACAGGACCGGTTATCCCAACAGTGATCGGTGGAGTGAAATCAGTCCATGCAGTTGATGCAGCGGGTGTCCATCCTTTGTTGCTGGCCATCGGGTCAGAACGATATGTCCCCTATGCAACGGTCAGGAAACCTCAGGAATTGTTAACCTGTGCCAATGCCATCCTGGGGCAGGGGCAGTTGTCCCTTGCAAAATATTTGTTGATTGCTGCAAAAGAAGATTATCCGGAACTGGATGCCAATGATATTCCGGGCATGTTTCAACATGTTCTTTCCCGTGTCCAGTGGGATCGGGATCTTCATTTTCAAACAAAAACGACAATTGATACACTCGATTATTCCGGGTCAGGATTTAATGAAGGATCCAAATTGGTGATTGCAGCAGCTGGTCCGGTTTGTCGTCAGCTTCCGACTGAAATACCGAGAGACTTCCACATGCCTTCCAGCTTTCATGATCCTCGAATTGCACTTCCCGGAATTCTAACGGTTTCCGCACCCGCCTATCGAAAAGAAGATGAGACTGAACTTGAAAAATTCTGTAAATCATTCGACAGAAATTCACCAATCAATCAATTTCCGCTTATTGTTCTGGTTGACGATAGCGAAATGGCTTCCAGAACTTTGAATAATTTTCTCTGGGTTACCTTTACACGGTCTAACCCTGCATCTGATATTGATGGTATTGAATCTTTTATTGAACAGAAACATTGGGGATGTCGTGGTTCGTTGGTGATTGATGCCCGTTTAAAACCGCATCATGCGCCGCCATTAATTGAAGATCCTGCAATTACCAAAAAGGTGGATCAACTCGGTGCCCCCGGCGGACCACTGCACGGAATTATTTAGGGCATCCAGCTGGCACAGATTCTTAATCATTTTATTTCCAGTCATCTCGGGCTATTCCCCTCTACTCCAGATTGAGACATGGCCATTTCGTTCAAACCTGATATGGATCACATTCGGATGACAACAGACAGGGCAGTCTTCCACATATTCCTGATCTTCTCCTGCAGAAATGTCAACGGGAATGACAATCTCTTCCCCGCAGGAATCACAAACATAACTCTTTTCTTCATCCATAAAAACGACTCACGATTCAAAAATAAATTGACTATGGTAAGGTGAAATTATTGTTTATATCGTCAATTCTTTACAGTAGATCGACAAAGATGGAATCAGCCAGAAATCTGCCTTTGTCCGTCAGCCGAAGCATTCCAGCTTCTCGCTCCAGTAAATTCATATCACAAAATCGAGTTATGGTTTTCCCTGAAAGTTCTTCAAGCTTAAATCCTGTTTGTTCCTGAAACTTCTGTTCGTCCACACCTTCGCAAAGCCTCAATCCGATAATCAATCTTTCACGTGCTCGATCTTCTTCATTTAATTCATCGACTTCCTGGACTGCAGATTCTCCAGACAGATTCTTTTTGATCCAGGCTGTGACACTTCGATGATTGGTTCTTCTTTTTCCTGCAAGGAATGAAGCTGCTCCCGGCCCAAAACCGAAAAACTCTTCTCCATGCCAATAAACTTCGTTGTGCAGGCATCGAAAACCGGGCCTAGCAAAATTGGAGAGTTCATACTGCGACAAACCCGCCTGTGACAAAATTTCCATCGACAATCGATACATATCGTATTGCGTATCTTCATCAGCTTGTAAAAATTCTTTTTTTTGAAATCGAGACCAGAAGCCTGTCCCCTTTTCAATGGTCAGTCCATACGTTGAAACATGCTGAAGACCCAGAGAAACCGCTTGCTGTAATGTTTCTTTCCATAATTCGGTAGATTGACCCGGCACTGCAAAAATTAAATCAATAGAAAGATTATCAATCAGTTTTTTGACATTGTGAATGGCTTCGTCAATTTCTGTTCGACGGTGATCCCTTTCAAGAAACTTTAAAACTTGTTTATCAAATGACTGAACTCCCAGGCTCACCCGATTCACTCCTGCATCGGATAGAATTCGAACTTTTTCGGACGACAGCCCAGCAGGATTTGCTTCAACGCTCCATTCGTAATCGTCTTCAAAAGAGAACCATTCCCCGAGCAATTCCATTAATCGTTCCAGATCTTTTTCTTCAAAATAGGTTGGCGTTCCACCACCCAGAAAAAGTGTCTTCAGTTTTCGTTGAGTTTTTAGCTGTTCCAGTTCTTTGGAAAGTGCTTCAAGATACGCGCCAATTAAATCATCTCGATTAGCAACAACCGTAAAGTCGCAATAACCACATCGGTGAATGCAGAACGGAACGTGAATATATGCAGAACTTGCATGGGAATTAGAAACAGGGGAACTTGCCATTATGTTACTCCGCAGAATTACTCCATTTTTCCAAACGCCTGTAAACAGAAATAATCCTTCTTGCAATCTCTTTCGCTTTGAGAAGTCCCTTCTGTCCCAATCCTTCATGGTCAAAAAGAACGGATGTTTTTCGATGACTTGGAAACTGAGGCTGAATCAAATCCATGTCTTTTTTTAACTGTTTGATTTCGTTCTGAAGGTATTCAGGGAGTTCCTTCAGATGATGAGTTACCTCTTCAAAATCGGAATAGACATCCAACAGGGAATGACGGATATCCGCCTCCTCATCTGCCAGCCTCTGGCTGATTAATTTGAATTTTCGGGCTAATTCCATCTGTTTACAGGTCTATGGTCAGGTTAAAATTTAATCATGGGTAACACGTTTTGCCACCGTTATTTTGCACTTGCATGTAGCCTAATAAGAAGTTCGACTGAGACAAGGAACTTGTCTGTTGCTCTTTCGAGATTTAAATGTCCTGTGTCAATATCTCACATAGCACGCTCGTTGGCGTGCAACTTGATCTGAACTAAGTGGTATTTACCGTTAGTTGGACTATTGTTCTCAATGAGAAAAAGCAGCAATAAAAATACAGACTTCTTTATTATGTTTCAAAGAAGAATTTTGTTTCTGCTGCAATTCTCATGCATCTGCAATTGTATGAACTTTCATAATCAAACAGGCTTAAGCTAACAATACTCTTGGATAAATTGAAGGACAGAGTACAATAGTGCTCAGCCAACAAGTTGTTTTCCACTTCAATAGATGGAACGATTCGTCAGCCTGTTGGTCTAAAATTCGGGTTTTGTGGTCGGATATCTCCATAGCGTTTCTATAAATGATATGGAAGGTTTAAGTGTTATCCCGACTGTATTTACAGTGTGCCACGTTCTGCATCATTTCTAGACATTGTCTAGTGAGTAGCAATTTCTTTCCAGAATTTTTTAAGTTCAATAAGGTATTGAAAACAATATGGATTCAAATCAGGAGCAGCAGGAAATTGCAGAGATCCGTGAACTCATCCGCAATAAAGCGTTGAGAAGCACCAATGCTCGAATTACTGTCATTCAAAAACTGAAAAATGCATCCTCGCCAATATCTCATGCTGAATTGGCTGATCTCCTGGTTCCATTAGGTTTTGATAAAGCAACCGTTTTCCGTAACCTCAATGACCTGACCGATGTAGGATTGGTTTCCAGAACTGAATTAGGAGACCACGTTTGGCGATTTGAATACAATGACCCCAACAATCCCCATGAAGGGCTACATCCTCACTTTTATTGCATAGATTGTGGTTCAGTTACCTGTTTGCCTGAAAAAGACTTTCAGCATCTCCCCTCAACAGAGAATGCAGACATTGGCAGCATCACAGAAATCCTGATCAAAGGGCATTGTCATAATTGCCTGGTTTGATTTTGGATATTCTTCTTACAGGTCTCCTCAAAACTTCTTCTTCAGATCTCAATTTCTTGAGCACTCTGCTTTTTTCTATTTGAAGTTTCTCCAATAAAATGAAATCTTCAGTGGATTCTCATACAGGTGACCTGTTTGAATTATCAGCTGTTCGACACATATATCGGCGCTGAAATGCGCCGATATTCAACAGAATATTCAATATTATCAGCGCCGAAATTTCGTCATCAGCGCTGAAACGAAGAGTTGACGAGTATTAATGGCTTATTCTAAAACAATGTTATCCTTTATATATCAACCACTTACATTAAAATGCATCGGGAATATACTAAGAACTTGAATTAATTGCATCTTATTGGTACGATGAATGCGTTAGTTGTAGATGTGACAACAGTTAATTTTGCTGTCATACTTAATTAGTTTTCAATGGCAAGACTTTAAATTGCTATTAAGCATACCCAGCTAGCCCTTGAGACGGTATTTAATCGACCACCGCTTGGTTTCGGAAGGTCCCCTGAATGCAGCCTGACCCACTCTGTTTTCAGTTTTCCATCGCATAATTGTGTTTTTACCAAGCTTTATCGAATACCCTCTCTCAAGGGCCTCTTTTTTATCCCCACCCCAGCCATGTCTCTGGAAACTTCAATTCTGAAGCCATAGGCATTCTTGTTTAAACAACGTTCCCGACAATCCGAGAGCAATATTTTACATCGGCTCAAACCATCTTGGCTGACACAACATTAAGGAATGGCTCAGTACATCTTAGATGGTTGGGTCGAGATAGCGACAAGAAGATTCTCCATACGCATTCGTCATACTGCTATGCATTCAGAAAAATATAATTCTGACACGAAAGATGCAGATGATGAATTCAATGTTTGGAAACAATTGAACGGTGAAGGTAAAGCTTCCTGTGCCTTACGGCACCCAACCGAAAATCGGTCGGGCCGCCCAGTTTTTACTTGAGTTAAACTCGTAACCAAAAATCGTGCATGCACAATTCATACAGAACGCGATTATTCAAAGTAGAATTGATACCAGATAATGCAGGCTTAATCTTCCGCAACGTTGATAAAAACTTTAAGCGCATCTTTTTCTTCAACCAGTAGTCGCATCATTTCCTGATACCCGTCCAAGCCGTCAACGGGATTGGTCAGAATTTTTTCAATGACTCCTGGAAAAGTGACTTCTCCTAATGCTAGGTCGGTGATCCCGATTTCAAAATGACGACGGTTGGCATTCACCGAACCGAGTAAAAGTTTATTTCCCAGAACCCAATCCAGATTCAGAAAGTCGGAAGGGACTTCAACCATACGCTGGCCCCCAGTAATACTGGTCCAGACAACCGCTCCGTTATGCCCTATTGCTTCCATCGTTTCAAAAGCGACTGCACTACTTCCGGTCGCTTCAATGATGAGGTCCGCTTTTCCCAGCTCCTTCGCAAACTCTTTCAGCGGCTTATCCTGAGTGCTAATGTATGTTGCTCCCATTCCTTCCACAATCTCAGCTTTCAAAGAAGGTTTCGGGGAACGAGCCATCGTATAAACTTCGAGTCCTCTCAACCGAAGAATCAATGTGGAAAGCAATCCAATCTGACCTGCCCCCATCACAAAAGCGCGTCTCGGCTCCCAAACCTGTAACCGTTTTTGGGCTTCGTATGCCTGAAGAACTGCTTTCGCTGCACAGCTCATTGGTTCAGCCAGGACATGCAGATGTTTCAAACCGACAGGCATTTTTACAACGAATTCTGCATCTTCCACAAAATATTCTGTTAGAAAACCGTGCAAGAGGTTAATGCCTCGTTCAAAATAAACTTCTTCACTGGTAATGTCAGATCGTCCAATCTGGTCATAGATGGAACCGCCCGGCCGACGAACGGTGCAGGTGACATAATCACCGGGGGCAATATTACGAACATTCGGCCCGACTTCTTCAACAATGCCAAAGCATTCATGGCCCAATACCAGAAATTCGTATCCCGGGGGAGCATTCCCATAAAGGGCATCGTTAATTTCCCGATCTGTTGCATCAACACCAATTTTTAAAACGCGAACAAGAACACCACGTCCTTCCGGAATATCTGAGACCGTTGGTTTTTCCAATTCTGTCAGGTGAACCGATTCTTTCTTGCCGGGGATAACTGCAACTGCTTTCATTGTTTTTCTTTTTCTCTTTTTTTAATTTCGTAGTTTATTGAGTAGAGTATTATTTTAATTTGATTGTGGAATCCAACGAGGGTGATCCGCACCAAGATTGTCGACCCCTTTGGTCAGCAATCGCTGATTTTTTCCGTCTGAATCTGCAATCCAGATTCCCGATGTGCCACTCGTTTCTGCTCGACAGAAAAGAATATTTTCAGCATCAGATGATTCCACCTGCCTGAAATCCCAGACAGGTGGTTTGGATTGTGTGATGCGTTCCACTTTACCCGTGTTTGGATCCATGCGACAGATTTCTGTTCCCCCTCTTGCGAGTTCGGGCTTGAAATCTCGATTGAAATGGTCAACATCAGGACGATTTGCCTGATATTCCCACGCTGTTTTTGAACCGGGCAATCGTTGACTAAACAGAATTGTACCATCTTTAGACCAAATTGGAATGTTGGAGCCACTGCCTCGATTTCCGGGCGATCCGTAGGTGGCTGCAAACCAGAGAGGTTGACCTTCAGTCAATTTTCGTTGATCGCTTCCATCAGGGCGTGATAATATCAGATCAGACCAGTCATGCCCAGGATCTTTTCCTGATTGGCAATCCTGAAAAATCAACCATTCTCCATCGGGGGACCATCTCGGACCAAAGTAAAGATGTCCTTTCTTTTTAAAAACCAGTTTCTTGTTTCTGCCATCGACATCGCTGGTCCGTATTTCGTAACCGGACGATGCAGCCAAATGATAAGCGACTCGATCGCCATCGGGGCTTAAACTAATTCCGTAAGGCATTCCTTCCCCCGGTTGAGTAAATGGTTTAGGGTCACTGCCATCCAGATTAATGTTGAATGTTTGCGGAACTTTTTTTCGGATTACCTGTATCAGCATTCGTCCATTTTTGAGTATTGCCTGCGGAGTAATAAATGGTGCCAGTCGTTCCTTTGTTGCAATCTCTTTCAACGAACCGGAATCAAGATCATAAATCCAAAGGTGCGTTGGTGTTTTATGATAATACTCACCAAAAGGTTTGCCCGGTCCATCCCTTCGAGGTTCCATGCTGAGAAAAATGACCCGATGTCCATCAGGAAAGAACCCTCCCGGCTGCCAGGTGACCTGATCAGGCACATCAAAGGATAAATATTTCAAACCACTCCCATCCGCATTCATCATCGCCGTCTTCCCTTGAGACGTAAAAAAGAAACGCTTTTTAGTTTGCGGACTATTTGAAGTTTCTACTCCAAGAATTTGAGAATTGGAAGCAGCCAATAAAGGAGCAGTAGCCAGCGTTTTCAGGAATTTGCGACGAGTTGGATTCATAGCGATTCTTTGCTTACTTGTTATGGAGAAAAAAAAACAGTCTTTACAGAATAAGAAGTTTTGACCTTACCCCAAAGGGAATTACGAAGTTTGATTCTAAACTAAACAGCCGGAAACCCCCAAGCCTGCAGGATAAGAAATCGTCAAGAATCTGGTCTGGATCAGCCATGTATGGGCCTTTTTTGTCCAGTCATTGACCTGATGAACTGATTAGCCTGATGAACAGCGACTTTTGATTAGACAGTTAAAGAGAATTGGGTTATGATTCCAACTGTTGCTATTTTTACGACATTTATATTCCAAGTTCAGAAATATCGAAATGAAAAACTCATTAACTCTTCTTGTTCTTATAGCAGTTGCATCTGTCACAGGAATAAATTCTCTCACTGCTTTTGATGGACAGGTATCCCCCAATCCTGTCAAGGTGATACCGAATAGTCCAGAAGCAAAGGCAGTGATAGACTCAACGATTCGAGATGATATAGATAAACCGACTGGTGTACTGACTAAAAAAGACTTTGAAAAGGTAACAGCTTTTTATTCTGACGAAAATCTTATAACCGATTTTCAATTCCTTGAAAAATTAGTGAATTTGAAAAAAATAACATTGGAAAACAACAAGACAACCGATCTGACTCCGATAAAAAATTTGAAAAAATTAACACATCTTAATCTCAATGGTTGTCAGATTAATGATATTACATTTTTAAAGAAATTTAACAATTTAATAAAACTTGAACTAGTTGAAAACCAGATTGCAGACCTGACACCTCTAAAAAATCTGACCAAATTAAAAAAACTGATACTTCTCAACAATAAAGTTTCGGACTTATCGGCTTTGGAAGGACTGACTAATCTGAAATTGCTGGTAATTTGCAGTACTAATATAACTGATTTGAGACCATTGGCAAAACTAATAAACCTCAAAAAGCTTTGTATCGAGTGTAGCGATATTACAGATTTGTCGCCATTAGCAACACTCACAAATCTGAAGCAGCTTCTACTTGAAGGTAACAAAATTTCCGACATAACACCCTTAAAAGGATTAACAAATCTGAGGTGGCTTGACCTCAGTAAAAATGATCAGATTACTGATATGTCACCTTTAACAAAGCTAGTGAACCTGAGGGACCTTCGCCTTTCCAATAATAAAATCAGTGATATTACATTTTTAAAAGGGTTGGAAAAGTTAAAAATGATCAATCTTAAAAACAACCAGATTGTCGATCTGTCTCCGATAAAAGAACTAAATAAATTGGAGGTAATCTGGTTGCATGACAATAAAATTACAGATTTGACACCCTTGGCAAGTTTAACAATCTTGAATCATCTTGATCTCTCGGATAACCCGAACCTCACACTAGCGGAAATCCAAAAACTTCAGAAAGCTTTACCGAATTGTAAGATTTTCCACAACGCAACGAAATGAAAAAATGAATGAACAGAAACCGGATCAGCCGGAGTCATCTAAAAATCCTGAACCGAAGAAGCCACGATTTTGGAATTGGCTGTGTATTGTCTTGCCAGTATTCATTTTACCTTTTTTCATATTTATGACTGCATCTAATGAAGCCAGAAAAAGAGAATATCTTGAAGCACGCATAAAAGAAATGGGAGGTACAGTTACTTATTCCACTTGGTTTAACGTTGCACTCTCGAGAACTATCTTTATCGAACTTGAATCAACTTCAATCAGCGACCTATCACCACTGGCTGGTTTAAAAGAAATTACTAAATTAGACATTAGTAAGAATAAAATCAGCGATCTAGCACCGTTGACTGGTTTAACAAATATTACTCATTTGTATATTACTAGAAATATAATCACCGACCTATCACCATTGGCTGGTTTAACAAATATTAATGAATTATACATTGATAACAATAAAATCAGCGACCTATCACCATTGGCTGGGTTAACAAATATTAATTATTTATACATTGATAGTAATAAAATCAGCGATCTATCACCGTTGGCTGAGTTAAAAAATATTAATGAATTATACATTCAAAGAAATAAAATTAGCGATCTATCTCCGTTGATTGGTTTAATAAAAATTAAAAAACTACATGTTTATAAGAATCAAATCACCGATCTATCACCTTTAGCCGGTTTACCAAAATTACGATATTTATCTATTGGTGAGAATCAAATCACTGACCTGGCACCTTTGGCAGGAATGACAAGACTGGAGGATTTATTCATCGACGACAACCAAATCTCCGACATTACTCCCTTGCATAAATTGACTAAAATGAGTGATTTGTCACTTTCTGATAATAACATTACTGATTTGACACCATTAACCGGTTTAGCGAAGCTTGAGTGGCTTTTTCTTTCTGGAAACAAGATTAATAATCTGAAACCATTGGCAGAAATGGTCAAGCTGGAGAGACTTTCGCTCAGTGAAAACCAGATTACAGATTTGACGCCCTTAGCGGGACTGCAGAGTTTGAGCGTTCTTAGGCTTGGTGAAAATCAAATTACAGATTTGACACCCTTGGCAAGTTTAACAATCTTGAGTCATCTTGATCTTTCGGATAACCCCAACCTTACGCTTGCAGAAATTCAAAAACTACAGAAGGTATTGCCGAACTGTAAAATCACACACAACGCCACGAAATAAGTTGACTAATAACACAGCCGCTTGGTGGTGAAAAAAATTGTTATTGAAGTATGATAAAAACATCAATGGTCTGCACAGCAGACCCTACACTTTTTGAAATCTCTGCGTTCCAGCGAATTCTGCGTGAGACCTTTCTTCTTTTTTAAAAATAGAAATACCAACATGGGAAAAAAAGTAAATCGTCGGCCTCTGGTACTTAGAACACTGGAAGAGTCTCTGTCGGATATTCACCAATTGAATGAATCAGGTTATACCATTGGGAAAAAATGGGATCTTGCACATATCTGTCAGCATTTGAACAAGACAATGCGAATGACTTTTGAAGGAGCCGATTTCGGCTGGCCTTTCTTTGTCCAGCCTTTTGCTCGTGTCGTTTTCATGTGGGTTGTCAGGAATGGAAAACAGATAAATGCCCCAGCTGCACCACCTTCTTTGGCTCCAGAAAATGAGATTGATCTGGAAAAAGAGATTCAGGAATATGAATCACTGGTGCAAAGGTTGAATGATGATCAATCTGAATTCAAATATAAACATCCGATTGCAGGAAAACTGTGCCCCCAGGACTGGAGAGCCCTGCATGCCTGGCACGCTGCACATCACCTCAGCTTTCTTCACCCAAAGGAAGCAGTTCCTGCTGAATAACAGGGTATATCAGTCAAGACTTACGCTGGATTGATACTTTTCTGGACATTTTTTACCTTTTCAGATATGCTCCCTGCGGTTTTGGGACAGCGTATTGGTTTACAAAAGGAATGCTGAAAATGTTTAGAAGAATGCCAGGCGAAAAAAATAAATCATGGTCTGTATCGCTCAAACGGTTTCCCTTCTTTTCCGGCTGTATAGTTAAAGTTGTTGTTCTAACAGTTGTTCTGCTTACGACCACAAAAATTCAAGCTCAGTTGTATAGCGCCAAAAGAACAGCGCAAGGTAAAATATACTCTCAATCCAGTATAAAAGATCCCGTAATAACATCTGACACAATGATCAGTGCAAAAACGATTGATGATCTTCCGGCTGAAAAACTGACACAGTTCGATCAAGCGTACAAGGAATTTCTTTCTGCACAAAAGACCTTGATGGAATTTGATAAAAAAATCAGGGAAGGGGATACTCCTCTTGGTATTGCATTTCGGCGAAAATTAAATTTGAAGAAAATTATTGATGCTGGTAGTAGTGAGCAAAATATATTGTTCTCCGAGGTCAAAAAAAAGGGCTCTACAATTAATGAATCTCATGATTCCTTTGAGAAATTAAAACGATGGAGTGATCTTACTAAACATGCCGCTGGTTCAAGGATAAGACAGAAATTATCTGAAGATAAAGAGTTTCAACCGTTACTCGCTTGGTGGGCAGAATCTATTTTTACAGATGGAAAACTGAATTCACAGGTTTTTCCTGAAGATATTAAAGGATTAATCCCGCAAGATCATGCAACGAATCCCAAAACAAAACTAACACGTGAAGAATATTTGGCAATTTATTTGACGATGTGGAAACGACACAGTAAGCGATATGAGAATGAACTCAAAGTTGTAAAAGAAGAAAGTTCTTATCCATCGGCTATGTCAAAATTGGTAATAAACCAATTTGACTTGGGATTACAATGGGGGATTTGCCGTGCTTTTATACCTGCAGCTATGCCCGGTTCTGAATTTGCTGAAGTTTATGAAAAATATTTCAAAACCGCTAAAGCATGTTCTGCAATTTGGCTCGAGTGGTTCATTTATCATGGAAATCATGGCGGCAAAGAAACAGGTGGATTTGAAAGTAAATCACTTATATTCGCCAGAAAATTCCTAGCTATTGAAAAAATTACAGCCGTTTCTCCTGTATCAATTGTTGAATTGCCATACGTGAAAAAGGTAGTTCCTCTTCATTTAAAAGGAATTGTAACAGTCAATGCGGAAACGATTGATGATCTTCCGCCCAAGACGCGATCACAGTTTGACCAAGCCTATAAAGAATTCATAGTTCTCCAGATAAAAGTATTTGAAGAAAGTCAAAAGATTAAGTATGCAGACAATCTTTATCAAAATTCTATACGGATAAGGTCAGCAGCTAATCAGGATACTCAAACGATCAAGCAAGAAATAAAGAAATTGCCAGATGGATGGGATATTATGAACGAGGCAAATATCAGGAAAAAAGCACCTGCAAAGGCACGGTGGAAGTCTGCATTTTTCGGTGCCAGCGCCTTTATTAATATCCAGAAACTCTCTGAAGATAAAGAGTTTCAACCATTGCTCATTTGGTGGGCGAAATATCTCCTCACTCTAGATCCACCGACAATGTTGTGTGGGAATGAATATCTTGAAGGATTGCTTTCAAAAGATGGTGCAGAAAATGCAAAAAGAAAACTGACCCAAGAGGAATATTTGGATATTTATTTGACAGCATGGGAACGGTATAGCAAACGGCATCTGGATGAACTTGAAACTGAAGAGAAAAAAGTATCAGTTCCATCTGAATTACCAGAACTGCTAAGTAGATGGGCCAGAAACAATATTAAGGACATCGTTTGTACAACTTACAAACAAATAGACCCATTAAAAATGGAACGGATTGTTGATTCCAAAGAATATTTCATGGCCTCTGAAAAATGTTCTGCAATCTGGCCACAGTGGTATCAGTACTATAAAAAACTACGAGAAAAACGAGAAGCAGAAGAGGAAATACTCATTCAACAAATTCGGGAAATGAAACGGATTTCAAGACAGAAAAAAAGGGTTCCAAATTAACCTGAATAACTTCGGTTTCTCATTCAAACGAGAATATCTTTGATCAGGTTTCCGTGAATATCTGTTAGCCGGAAGTCGCGTCCCTGAAAACGGTATGTCAGTTTTTCATGATTAATCCCCAGGCAATGAAGAATAGTTGTATTCAAATCATGAAAATGAATTGGATTCTCAATGACGTTATAACTGAAGTCATCCGTTTCGCCGTAAACCATGCCGGGCTTGATACCGCCCCCTGCCATCCAGATAGAAAAACATCGGGGATGATGATCTCGACCATATTGTGTTTTGGTTAAGGTACCCTGACAATAAACGGTTCGCCCGAATTCTCCTCCCCAGATCACTAAAGTGTCATCCAGCATTCCGCGTTGTTTGAGATCCTGAATGAGTGCAGCTGATCCCTGATCCACATCTTTGCATTGCAAGCGGATATCACGAGGAAGATTGCCATGTTGATCCCATCCTCGAATGAAAATTTGTGTGAAGCGGACACCTCTTTCTGCCAGCCTTCGTGCTTGAAGACAGTTAGCTGCAAAGGTTCCCTTTTTATGAACATCAGGTCCGTACATATCCAGAATATGTTTGGGTTCTTTTGAAATATCAGTCAGCTCTGGAACAGAAGTCTGCATCTTGTAGGCCATTTCATACTGAGCAATTCGAGTATTAATTTCAGGATCGCCTGTTTGTGCAAATTCTTCCTGGTTAAGTTTGGAGAGGCCGTCGAGCATATTTCTTCGCACCTTTGCACTGACTCCATCCGGGTTAGAAAGGTAAAGGACGGGGTCTCCTTTTGAGCGAAGACTGACACCTTGATGTTCCGAGGGAAGCCAACCTGAACCCCAAAGCCGGGAATATAATGCTTGTGCATCCCGTTTTGCGCTCCATGTTGAATGAAGAACAACGAAGGATGGCAACTCTTCAGTTGATTTTCCAAGACCATACGATAACCAGGCTCCCATGCTTGGTCGCCCCGGCAACTGTGAACCAGTTTGAATATATGTGATGGCAGGGTCATGGTTGATTGCTTCGGTGTTGACCGTTTTTATCACACATAAATCGTCAACCATTTTAGCCGTGTGGGGAAGCAATTCGCTGACCCATGTTCCGGCCTTTCCATGTTGCTTGAATTTAAATGCAGAAGGAGCAATCGGCAGGCGACTTTGCCCGGATGTCATTGTCGTAATTCGTTGACCTTTACGAATGGAATCAGGAAGTTCCTTGTCGAACATTTCATTCAGTTTGGGTTTGTAGTCGAGAAGATCAATTTGCGAAGGGGCTCCTGCCATGAACAAGTAAATAACACGCTTTGCAGTGGGTGCGTGATGGAATGCATTCATCACTCCATGCGGTTCAGAAATCTTATTCGGCTTGTCATCAGCGAAGAGAGTTGGATTCAGGAGAGATGCCAGTGCAGCCGTTCCAATTCCTGCAGCAGATTTACCGAAAAAATGCCTGCGTGTTTCTAACAGTTGACGTTCAATGCGTGGATCCATGATTTTATTCTCTTAATTAAACAAAGTATTCGGAAATAATAATTGTTTTCAGGAATGAAAAAATTCGGTTTAGTTTTTGGTGACGGTTTCATCGAGATTCAATAACAAATTCGCAACCATTGTCCAGGCTGCCAATTCTGTGGTATCGAGTGATTTATCTGACTTTGCCTCACCCACATTCAGAAGTTTTTTGGCAGCTTCAGGGCTGTTTTTATATTCTTCAAGTTGTTGTTTGAAAATGTCTTTAATAATGGAAATTTCTTTGTCATTTGGAATCCGTCCCGTACAAATTCGGAATCCATGAATAATTTTATCTTCCGGGGAATCTCCTGCTTCTTTCATAAGTCTTTCGGCCAGAATTCTTGCAGCTTCAATGTATTGGGTTTCGTTCATCAGGATGAGAGCCTGTAGCGGTGTGTTTGTTCTGGCACGTCTGGCGGAACAGGCTTCACGAGAAGGAGCATCAAAGGTAATCATGGTTGGAGGAGGAGAAGTTCTTTTCCAGAATGTGTAAATGCTACGCCTGTAAAGGTCATCGCCATGAGACTGTTTGTAATTGGCGGTGTTGCTTGAGGTGTAGCCGACTTCTTTCCATATTCCAAGAGGCTGATAAGGACTGACACCACGACCTCCCATTTTATTTTTGAGAAGTCCACTGATTGCCAGAGCATTATCCCTGAGCATTTCTGCATCAAGACGGTACCGGGGACCACGAGCGAGAAGGCGGTTAAACGGGTCTTTTTCAATATGTTCCGGCTTGATATTTGACGTTTGCTGATATGTTGATGACATCACAATCAGCTTGTGCATATGTTTAACGTCCCAGCCTGATTCAATAAATTCGACGGCCAGCCAGTCCAGTAATTTCGGATGCGAAGGCCATTCGCCCTGAGAACCAAAATCTTCAGCCGTCTTAACAATTCCCGTTCCGAAATATTGTTGCCAGATTCGGTTCATGGTCACCCGCGCAGTTAATGGGTGATCAGGATGAACGATCCATTTTGCAAGAGTCAATCGAGTCGGCGGGCCATCAATTTTAACGGAACCAACATTGGAAGGAATGCCAGCGGTGACCTTTTCTCCTTGCTTGTCATATTCTCCCCGAGTCAGAATAAACGTTTCAGTTGTGGGGTCCATTTTTTCCTTCATCACTAATGTGTTCGGGATATGTTTATTCAGTTCTGTAATTTTCTTTTTCAGCTGCGCAACCTTATCCAGTTGTGGCTTAAGAGTTTTCTGGGTCTTCTTGTTAATTTTTGTCAGGAAGTAATTGTGGATATCTTTTTTCTCTTTTGTGGATCTTTTCTTGGTTTCTTTTTTGATTGCGACGAGAATCGGTTTTGGAATATTTGATTTTTTGATATTAGCGACCGCCAGTTCCCAGGCCTTTTGAGATTCATATTCTTTGGGGCCTTGTTGGTATTTGGAATTGATTCCAGATTTATCCCAGTAAACGGTTCCTTCCACCTGGGTTAATGCCCAGCCATTGATCAATGTGCCATCGGGGATTCCTACTTGTTTGGCTGTCACTTCAAGACGAACCCATTTGCCAGCTTCAGGAATTTTTCCCATTGGAAGACGAGTTGGTGTTCCTGTGGCGCCAAACTGAACGATGTCTCTACCCCAATAACATCGGTGCTGCCAATCGGTATCATAAAACTGGAGCATAAGTTCATGAGGAGGGTCAGCAGGATCAATATAAACATGGGTAAAGAAGACATCATCTTCACTAACGAGCAAGGGCGTTGTTGCTTTTGTGAAATATTGTTGCACCCTTCCTTTGCCTGAACGCCTGACAGATTTTTTTCCACTATAAACGGGATGGTCCGGTGCAGAAACGAATTCCCATTTATCAGGTTTCCCTTCAGTCACAGGAACTGCTCCTGCGGGTATGGAATCATCAATCCAGACGTATTCTTTCAGTGTTTCAAATTTCGTTTTCTGGTTGTCGCCCGGATCTTTATAACCCAGCCCATCAATTTTTTTCTGGAGTTCTGTTTTTGCTGAAGCAATCTGCTTGTTTAAACCATCCAGTTTTGTTTTCTGATCTTTGGTTGGAACTTGTATAGAAGGGGGAGGAAGCAGTGCATTTCCATCCATTGGCTTTTCATCAATATTCGAATAGAACGCAAAAAGTTGATAGAATTCTTTTTGAGAAATGGGATCGTATTTGTGATCATGGCAGACGGTGCAGTTAAAAGAGATCGCCAGCCAAGTGATTCCTAATGTTTCCACACGGTCAATTGCATAACGAACACGAACTTCTTCATTAATAGAACCCCCTTCGCTGGTGGAAACATTACAGCGGTTGTAGCCACTTGCAATTAATTGTTCCTGGCTTGGCTTGGGGAGCAAATCACCTGCAAGCTGATTGATCGTGAATTCATCAAAAGGATCATTCTTGTTGAAAGATGAAATGACCCAATCCCGATAAGGCCACATGGAACGTTCATTGTCCAAATGTAATCCATGCGTGTCCCCATATCTTGCAACATCTAGCCAGAATCTCGCCTGCTGTTCGCCGTAATGTTTAGAATCCAGTAGCCGATCAACAAGTTTTTCATAGGAACCGGGTGAATTGTCATTCAGGAATGCATCTATTTCTTTAAGAGTCGGAGGCAAGCCGGTTAAATCGAGAGTGACTCTCCTGATAAGTTTTTCTTTTGTTGCTCGTTTGGAAGGGGTCAGTCCTTCTTTAAGAAGTCTCTGCTGAATAAAAGCGTCAATTTCGTTTCCGTCAGCAGGAATGGTTGCAGGTTTGGGAATTTCAGGTCGAACAGGTTTTGTGTACGACCAATGACCTTTCCATTCCGCACCTTGAACAATCCATTGTTTGATAAGTTTAATCTGCTTCGGCGCTAATTTTTTTTCTGCATCTTCCGGTGGCATGACCATGTCGGAATCTTTACTGGTTAATCTCAGGTAGACTTCACTCTCTTCCGGCTTCCCTTTAACAATTCCATGAGTTCCTGAATCAAGCTCAGCGAAAACAGATTCCTCTGTATCAAGGCGTAAATCGGTTTCTCTTGTATTTTTATCAGGACCATGGCACGTATAACACGTTTCTGAAAACAACGGTTTGATATCGCGGTTGAAATCAATTCTGTCTTCTGAAATGGCTGTTGTTGGAAAAAGCAGGTTGTTATTAAGCAACAATATAGCCAACAGGGAATAGCAGGTTTTATTCATTCCTCAGTCCTTAATCTTTGATTGAGTCGATTACTTCAGTTTGATTGTTTTTGCGCATTAAATTTTGAATCAGAAAAACAAAATGACTACAAGGTTCAGGTTTTGGTGACCTGATGATATCCAGGAATGGATTCTGAAAAAGAAGCGTAGCAGGATTTCAAACCAGCCAAACAAACTCATTCAGAATAAAATCAATTGTTGCAGACAAATTGCAAATCAATATCCGGTTTTAAACTTGATGATTTGTCGCTGTTAGCCTGCCCCAGGGAGATCCTATGGTTTGTTGAAACGACGTTGCGGGAATTCAAAAATGAAACCCACGTCATTAATTGTAGATAGTTTTGTACTTTATTCAAGGCTAAACAACTGCAGTGGAAATTGTCGACTCTGTTTTTCAGAGTTTTTCAGTCAGGATATTCTGTTCCCATAACTTGTTTACCGTCCAGAAACCTGATTATGAATAATTGGACGGATTGTAATTATCTTCTTTTATCGTAAGGAGTTATTAAAAATCATCTGATCAGGGAATAGTGGACATTTTTTGCAATCCTCATAATCGAAAACGCTTGTGGATGGTTGCTAATGCTCAAAAATCAGAAAAAGGAAAGGATTCCTCTCAGGAAACCTTCAGTTATTCTTGCCCGTGCTGATAAAGAGTCGTTAAACTGATATCATTCATTAATCTGACATCATTGTCAGGATATTTTTTCAGGGTCAACAGGGAGTTCCCCTTTCTCAGGATCATTAAGAATCAGACATTCGTCTTCTTATTCTTAATTGCAGGATGTGTTTCCTTGTTTGGTGCGTAAATTGCACTTTGATGTAGCGTCTGTTGCTGGCTTAGTTCTGTTTATTTTAAGCCGCTATAAAGAAAAACGTGATTCGTAATATTCTTTCACTGTTTAACTCGACCTGAAATTCTATGAAAAATATAAAACTGCCGAACCCTGCCGTATCATTCAAGATAAATGCCACTGCCATTTTGCTGATTGGGATCACTCTTTGCTCAATCCCGTTGGAATCCCTTAACGCAGATTCTGCATCGGATGAATATAAGCTGGCATCAGGATTGTACAATCAAAAACGATACAAGCTAGCTTCAGAATCATTTGAAAAATACATCAAGGATTATCCGACAGGCGAAAATATTGCTGATGCCCGTTATTTCAATGGCTTGTCATATTATCGGTCGGATGAATATGAAAAATCACACACTGCTTTTCAGGAAGTCATCAACAAGCATCCCAAATATAAAAACATGGCGGATGTTCTCTACCGTATTGCGGAATGCAGTTACTTCCAGGAAAAATATTTAATCTCGGAAACAGAATTCAAAAACTTTCTTGCCCGCTATCCGAAAGACAATCTTGCTTCCTATGCATATCCCTATTTAGGTGACATTCAACTTAACCAGAAGAAATATAACGAAGCTGCCAAGTCGTTTCAAAAATCAATTGAACAATTCCCGGGCGGATTAATGACCGAAGATTCAAAATTTGGTCTAGCCAAAGCGTATACCCTTTTAAAACAGTTCGATAAAGCGATCCCAATTTTTCAAGAGTTAGAGAAACAGAAAAATGGTGAAAGGCAAGGGGACGCACTATTTCACCTCGCGACAATTTATTTTGACCAGAAAAACTACGAAGAAGCTGCAATAACTTATGCAGAATTGGATACCCGGTATGCAGATCACGATTTAGCTCCTTTGTCGAGAGTAAATGCAGGTTACGCTTACTACAAAATTAAAAAGTATGAAAAAGCGATCACTTATTTTCGAAAAGCTGCCCAGTCAGAAGAACATTTGAATCGGGGAGATTACTGGACCGGTTTAAGTTACAAGGCTTTGGGGAACTATGAAAAAGCGATTGTTTTTTTTGATAAAATGACCAAGCGAGAATTGTCCGATGGTTTTTCTGCCATCAATTATTATAACCGGGCAATCTGTGAACACCGTGCAGGACAATATGAAAAATCAAAAGGACATTTTCTGGAGTTTGTAGAGAAATGGCACGAACACCGGTTTAGTGATGATGCCCTTTACTTCGCAGCAGAAGCAGCCTTGTATCAGGATGAATACGATATCGCTAAAACTTTGATTGTCAGGATGGGGAAAGAATATTCCCGCAGCCCTCTCTTCATGCATCGAAGACTGCTCAAAGGTCGAATCTATTTTGAAACTGCCCAAACTTTTAAAAAAGATCCTGAAAAAGAGAAGACGGAATTTACAACTGCTTTAAAAGAATTTCGATACGTTTTCACAAATAGTAAAATTCCTCGAACTCAAATGCTTGCAAGATATTATGCTGGACAGACATTGCGAAATCTGGATAATCTGGAAGAATCCATTTCAGTTTTAAATCCGTTGATTAAAGAGATTGTCACGCAAAAACAGGGTTCAGAATATATTGATGCTCTCTCTGTCCAGGCACGAAACTATTATGATTTGAAAAAGTATGAACTGGTGATGAAGACGACTGACCAGTTTCTGAAAATTGCACCGGAAGGCAACAAACTGGATATCATCCTCTCAACTCGGGCCAAGGCAGCAGCTTCGCTTGGGAAGATAGAGGAATCCGTCAGCTTGATTAATCGGCTTTCGAAATCGTTCCCTGAAAGCCCGTATCTGGTTCAAACCCGCTATGCCATTGCAGAAATCGCGTATGCAGACGAAAAATGGAAAGAGGCCCAGCAGCTTTTCTCTGAGGTTGCCAATGCAGGAAAAAACTCCAGTTATTATGCAACGTCTCTTTCCGGATTAGCGTGGTCAACTTATCAACAGAAGGATTATGAAAAATCAAAAACCCTTTTCAAACAGATCATGGAAGAATTTAAAGACGATACAGATTTAGGACCGGAAGCATCTTTCATGTATGCCCAGTCCCTGCAGAATAATCAGGAACTGGAAAAGGCAGCAGAAGCTTATTCAATCGCATTCAATAAATATTCTTCTGGCAAATATTCTTCTAGTAGTAAAAACGATAAAGAGAAGCTAGAAAATAAATTTGCAAACAACCCTTACGTTTACCGAGCGGGCCTGCAAGCTGCACGAGTTTATCGAATCCGGAAAAAAACCGAGAAGGCAGATAAAGCTTATGAGACTGTTCTGAAAAAATATCCTGAAATCGATAACAAAGACCTTCTTTATGATGAATGGGCTTTGCTTAATTACGAAGAGGGGAATTATGATCGTGCTGATGAAATCTTCAAGCTGTTAGTTCTTCATTGTCCTGAAAGTGATCTTGTTGATAATGCAAAATTAAGCCTGGCTCAAAGTGATTACCTGAATGGAAAATTGACTCAAGCTCACACTGCATTCAAAGTGTTGTACGATGACCAGAAATCAGATGAAAAGGTACGCGAAGTTTCGCTACATAACCTGATCATTATCAATATTGGTCATAGCAAATGGAAAACGGTTTCCGGGTTGTGTGATAAGTTCATCAAAAAATATTCGGAAAGTGAAGACCTGTCTGAAGTGAAATACTATCAGGCGGAGTCTCTTCTTCATCTTCATTACGAAAAAGATTCACTGAAAATATTAAATGAACTTCATCAGCAAACATTATCACTGACCAACCTGACATCCTGGCAGAAAAAAATTCCACTGCTTTTGGCTGAATTACATTTCCGCAAAAAAGAATATTCCATCGCTGAAAAACTTGTCTCAGGATTAAGACAAAAATACCCTGATTTGAATACAATCTATCAGGGAGATGAAATTCTTGGGAGATGTTATAAACAACAGGCGAAATTTGATCAGGCCAGAAAGCATTTCAAAATTGTCATTAACGATCCCAAAGGGAAAGGAACCGAAACTGCAGCAAAAAGCCAATTCCTGATCGCGGAATGTTATATGATTCAAAAAAATTACCCAGAAGCGCTGAGTGAATACCTCAGGGTTTATCATTTGTATGAATATCCTCTTTGGCAGGCAGCAGGGCTTCTCCAGGCGGCAAAATGTGATGAAGCCTTGAATCAATGGGAAAACGCAGTGAAGTCGTATGAAGAAATACTGGCGAAATTTCCTAAAAGTGAACTGGTTTCTGAAGCAAAAAACCGGCTTCAGGTTGCTCGAACTCGTCTGAAACGTTAAAAAGCAGTGGGCCATCTATTTTTGACAATACTCCGGAACAAATGTCCGGGACAAAAATGACTTCTTTTATCGAATATTTACTACTGTTGTGTCATAGCCATCGACACTAATCGCAAGACATAGCTAGACACTAACAAACATTGAATCCGGATATGACTCACTTGAATAGATCAGCTCAATTTATGAAACCTCTCAGTATTATTCTTTTCCTGATGGCTTTGTTCATTCAGCCGCCAGCCCATTTGATGGCTCAGGATGATTCTCCTGTCGTTCCCGTAAATGCTCCTGAGGAGAATTCCGCTAATTCACCTGAAGATCAGCAGGGGAAGAAAGCAAGCAAACCAGCTATCCCGCGGAATTTTACAGAAATTCTGGAAACACTCGGATATATATTTGTTGTTCCCTTTCTATTGGCATCGGTCATCGCTGTCTGGTTTACCATTGAAAGGCTTGTTGTCCTTCGTCGTGGTCGTGTAATCCCCAAGCATTTTGTGGAACGGTTTCTTCAACATCTTGAAATCGGCCAGATAGACCCTTTGACAGCTTCTGAGCACTGCCAGGAAAATGGGAGTCCCATTGCAGATATTTTTGATCATGGTGTGAGGAAATGGGGAAAATCAAGCGTTGAAGTAGAGCAGGCGATTATCGATGGTGGCGAAAGACAGGTAGGGGAATTAAGAAGACACCTCAGAATCATTAATGGAGTCGCTACCGTTTCCCCTTTAATGGGACTACTTGGAACTGTTGTCGGAATGATTGAAGCGTTCAATCAAATTGCAGGGGCTGATGCGATGGGAAAAGCAGAACAGCTGGCAGTCGGGATTGCGACAGCTTTATTAACAACAGCTGCAGGACTTTTCATCGCAATTCCGTCCTTAATCATGTACATGTATCTTTCAGGAAAAGTTGATTCGCTGGTCATGGAAATGGATCGATTGGCCCAGAATGTCGTTGATTATATTTCCGCTGAAGCTCTTGTCAGCAGGAAGAATAATCCTGTTTCCGATAAATCCACTCCTAAATCAAAGTCTCCCGCTAAGTCCACAAGCTGAACTCGCCTTTTGTATTTCACGTAAGCCCCCTTTCTTTACAGGCTGGTTATTCAGACTGATATTGACCTGATTTCGAAGAACATCTATTCTTCGGTATACATCACACCTGAGAAGGCTGTAATTTCAAGGACGTTCCTATCTGGAATGAAGTTGAAAATAGTCGTCGTCTCACAATCCTTTCCTACATAATCCCATCTGGAATCATTCATTCCTGAAGGGATCCTTCGACATATCATATCTCAAATTACTGACAATTCACCAAATAAATATTGATCCTGTTTTTGCCTGAAAATATGAATTGATTCACGTGTATGAATCGGCTTCAGGATTAATAAAATTTTGGTTAGGAGTTTTAGTTAGATGCTAAAAATTAAATTGATTGTTTTATTATTGGTGACTCAATTTGTTTTCATCTCTCCAAAATCATTTTTAAATGGTGCAGGGTTCAAGGATCTGGTAAAAAATCCATTTAAGAAATCTCAGCACTCGGATGATGATTTCGATTTCAAAACAAAAGAAAAAGCAAAGTTCATTGGCGAATTTTGTTCAATTGCAGGACTTAACCTGATAACTCTTCAGGGGGTTTCATTAGTCACAGGCTTGGATGGAACAGGTGGCGATCCTCCTCCGTCCCCATTCCGAACGAGATTACTGGATGAAATGAGAAGACAGGAGATTTCCAACCCGAACCAGATCCTCGCTTCTCCTGATACTGCAATGGTCATCATACAAGCGTATCTTCCTCCCCTGGTTAGAAAAGGAGATAAGTTTGATGTCGATGTCAGAATCGCTCGCGGAGACAAAACATCAAGCCTTAATGGTGGATGGTTAATGAAATGTATGTTGTCTGAATATGCCAATATTGAAGGACGAATGAGAAAAGGGCACAAATATGCTTACGCAGAAGGGCCAGTCCTTGTTTCAGTTGGCCAGGAAGATGAAGACAGAAATCAATCAATTGCTTCAATTTTAAGACGTGGTAAAGTCCTTGCAGGTGGTTCTTCACTCAAAAGTCGAGACATGTCAATCATTATCAAATACAAGTACCAGAATATCCGTAACTCAAAAATTATC
>JAJRVU010000333.1 GCA_024277145.1 Planctomycetota bacterium | reverse complement strand
TCTGGAGCAGTCCCCGTTCAATTTTATCTTCCACTCCCTCTTCATTTCCTGAACTTTTATAAGCCAAAGGAGAAGGGGGTTCTTTACCCGTTGCATAAGCTGCTACATTCACGCCAATACGAATTGCCCTTGTCACCATTGATTTCATACGGACAGATCTTTTACGGGTTTCATTAGGCAACCATTTATTCCACAGGCAGGCAATATCATCCGGGGAATAGATAATTGCTGTTCGGCAACCAAAGTTGACACCTTGTAACTCCACTGTTTCCGGGTCAAGAAGATATTCGCTACGGTAAACGGCATGGGTATCAGATAATTTTTGAAGTGTCGCTTCTCCTTTAGGAAACATTTTCTTGATAAAAAGTTTAAAACTGTCGTCGTATACTGCACTTTGACAATTCGCTACGGAAAAAATGAATCCACCCATTTCAATGTATCTCTTCAGCATGGAAATTTCCTGCACGCTCAATTGAAGGACATCGTCGCCGGAAAGATAGATGATAGGAGACTGGGCCAGTTCTTCAATGCTTCCAAACTTGGCCAGTTTTTTTAAATCAATGACCTGCCAGGTGACTAATTGTGGCCAACCGGGACGTGTTTTAATCACTTCTGTCAGATTAGGAATATCATGAGAATGTTTATTCCAATTTTGTGAATCATCACCTCTTGCACCATTTTCCGGACCGGAACTATATTTCAATTTACTGAATAAAACCGGCGACAATCCTTTAGACAGAAAGAGTAAAGCCATACTGGTTCCATATAATTTTCCTTTACTATTTATTCCTGAATATTGACCGGCCCAGCCACCATAACGAAAATCCTGTCTCGAAATTATAAAATGAGTTCCTTCCCGATACCAATCGTGATTTCCATAAAAACGATTTCCACTAAGCCTGCCTGAACGTTCCAGTCCATATAAATAATAAAAGAGCCAGGACCCCCGATAGTTAGGGTTCGTGCGGACGGAAAAATGTGACTCTATCCATTTGATTCCCCGCTTTAAGTGTTTGTCTTCTTCTTCCTGATGACAACAAAGTGGCTGGCCATCATTATCAAAATCATCTACTTCCCTTAACATGGAATTGGTTATCACTAATGAAGAAATCCCTGCAACGGTCATGCTTCCCGTACTTGAAGCTCTCCCGGCAGAATAGCCCCAGCCTCCGTCAGCACTTTGACTTTTGCGCCAATGGTCCCTTGCCAATTTCCAGACTTTTTTATCAATCTTGACTCCCGCTAAAGTGGCATCACGTAAGCCGAGAATCGCATATTGACAATTACTGTTATCAGCTCCACGATTACTTGTTGAATACCCCCAAGAGCCCAGATATGCTCCTTTCTTGACTTGATAAGATAAAAGCCGATGGGTCATGCTTCGAATTTGTGGCAGATCTTTCTTCCCATCTTTCGCTGCAACAAGTGCACTAATCATGAGGGAAAGACAGTAGGTTTGATCCGGTTTGTTTTCCGGAATATTGCGTAAATATTTTAATGCCTTTTGAACAGGGGCATCTTTAATTGTCATGCCGGAATTCAACATTGCCAATACAATAAGGCTGTTGAACCCTTCACTATTACGACCACCTTGAACCCAGCTTCCATCTTTTTGCTGCTCTTTGATGAGATAGTCCTGACCTTTTTTGATCGATTTCAGAACTTTTTCTTCGGTTAATTCAGCAGAAGATGCAACGGGAACATGCAGTAATACGATTGCCAGAAACAGGGGAACAAAGATTGATAACCTGTAATTTATATTCCGCAAAAGAGGGACTCCTTAATTCATTATCAATCGGATTCGAATTCAATAAAAAGAACGGGGCTATTTGTTATATTGGCTTTCCCTGTCTCGCCAGGGATCGTTAATTGGCTTGAACTCTTTTTCCAGAAAATCATAAACCTTCTCTAAAACAGTGTTATTATTGATTAAGTTATAACCCCTGTACTTTGTTTTATATTCATGCATTTGGAATCGCCCACTTTTAGGGTCATTTTTTTTGCCATCCAGTTTTCTATAAATTTTTCCTGCCTGCCCTTCATCGCGTTTATCTTTTAAGCCAACGACAGTCAGGATAGCCATGTTCTTTGCGGGGTCTTTTAAATCCTTAATAATTTTAGAAGCATTTAATCCCGGAAGGCTCTCTTCAGGTGAAATTAATACAAGCGCCCTGATGTCCTGACCTTTAGGTGTACTGGTTTCAAGGGTGGGGCCATCCTGATAAGGTAATTTCATCCAGTCTCGATAGGCAAATACCATTGCAACAGGAGTGCTCATGTCTGTTGCAATAATTGCGATTTTTCTCATGTTCAGATTTTTTTGCTGATTTTCAAAATATATAAATTTTTTAACGGCTTCTAAATCTTCAGCGACCATGAGTTTATAATCTACGCTTTTAATTTTTTTACCAGTCCTGTTCTCAGAATCTTTACCAACAGCTTTACTTTTCCCATGCTTCCTGAGATCAACCGTAATGACGGTGTAACCATTGCCTTCGTCGTTAAAGATAGGGGCAATTTCATCATCCCAATTCAGACGGTTTCCATTTTTCCCATGAAGGAAGATCAGCACTGGCGAATTCTCTCTCAATTTTGATTGATAGTAAGTAATCGGAATCAGCCAGCCATCTTTGGTTGATAAAACCGTATGAATGATTTTGGGTTTAAAATCTTCTTTATTATCAGCAGCCTGAACGGGAAGAACAGACAGAAAGAGAATGCAAAAAATCAGGAAAAATCTGTTTCTAATATGAGCATTCTGTTTGCAAGGTAATCTGGTTTCCATATTCAAGTTTAATGCCTTCATAGTGATTTCCTGCTAAATTAAATAAGAAGAACAGTAACTACTCCTGCCCAATATAAAATGATCTGTTCAACCAAATAGAGAGGTTGTAGCGAGTTGCATTTTTAAGTTGTTACTTCCCCATCTTGTTAATTTTAAGGGACAATTCTGACAGGGTCAATCTGATTCCGGTTCAGATTGGGTTTATTCAGGCTGTTCACAAGTCTTATTCTTGGTAAACTGGTCATTGTGCGGACATTATTGTCTGGACATTATACTTAACTACGAAATTAATACCGAACTACGAAATTAATACCGAGGTTTGAATATGCCAATTCCCATGACTGCACAGGAAGTTCTGGATAGAGAATTCTTTGAAATGCGGGCTAAAATCCTTCAATTAGGAGCCTCATTCGATCGGATGGAACGAGCAAAAGGTGAATTGAACCAGGAAGACAGAATTGAGTTGCTTAATCAGGGACTTCATATCCTGCTGGATCAGAAAGCAAATCGGGCGGAACAGATCCAACTTTTGTTTTCTCGCGAATATGAAGAAAATTGGAAATCCACTTTTAATATGGAATAGAACCTGCCTGAAACATCAATATCAATTATCGCTTGTTCTGTTTGTTCTCAATTAATGAAAAGCGATTCATTTCAAATTCACACACTTTAAATTTAATAAATAAAGAAAAGATCATGTATTATTTTGACCCGCATATTCATATGGTTTCCCGAACCACGGATGATTATGAAACGCTTGCTCGCATGGGCTGTATTGGTATGAGTGAACCTGCATTCTGGGCAGGATTTGACAGGGGCTCGGTTGATAGTTTTCGCGATTACTTTTCCCAACTGACCGATTTTGAACGAAACCGGGCAGGACAATACGGGATTACGCATTTTACCTGGCTTTGTATTAATGCAAAAGAAGCTGAGAATGTGGAACTTTCACGCGAAGTGATTAAAATGATTCCCGAATTCCTGGATATTTCTAACGTGCTGGGAATTGGAGAAATCGGATTGAATAAAAACAGTCGCAATGAATGCATTATTTTTGAAGAGCATATTGAACTTGCCCTTAAACATGATTTACCGATCCTGATTCATACGCCCCACCTGGAAGATAAATATCAGGGGACACGAATGATTCTTGATATGCTGTGCAACGAAAGCAAGCTGGCAAGGGATCATGTACTTGTTGATCATGTTGAAGAACACACCATTCAGCCTGTTCTGGAAAAAGGATTCTGGGCAGGAATGACCCTGTATCCTGTTAGCAAATGCACTCCTGCAAGAGCATGTGACATGGTTGAACAGTTTGGTCCGGAAAAACTACTGGTGAATTCTGCAGGTGACTGGGGACCATCCAAACCAACTGCTGTTCCTGATTTCATCATGGAAATGCGCCGGCGTGGTCACCCGGAAAGCCTCATCAGAAAAATGGTTTATGAAAACCCCATCGAATTTTTCTCTCAAAGCAGGAATTTCAAATTTACACCACCAGACGTTCTCCCGGCTGTTTAACCATTGATCCTTAATAATTGATGTTAAATATTCAGAACAGCAAATTCATCCTTTAATAATACCGGTGAACACCTGATTATTCCTGCGAATTGAATTTAGGTTGTTAGCCTTCGTTGACGTTAAGAATTTCCCTTAGTATTTTATGTGAAATTCAAAAAGTGCTCCTGAAATTCTCTGTTTAAGAACCTGAACACTTTAATTGTACTGTTCAAAACAGCTACAATGAGAATCTGTGGACCATTCCGGGAAATCACCTTTTCTGGAAACCCTCTGTGAAAAACCTTGTATTACTCAACTGATTTAACGATGTGATCTACACATTGGCAGAATGAATTTGCCGATTTTCCATGTTTCATAAATTGGGACAATTTGTTTCTCGATTCGGGGTGATATTGTTCACTCTGTGGATTGTTGCGCTCGGAGCATTAATCGCTGTCTCTCCTTCATGGGATAGCGTCGTCATGGATGGTGAATTTCGGTATCTGCCAGATGATGTTGCCAGCAGGCAAGGCGAAAAACTTTTCAAAAAGGCATTTTCTCGCGATCTTCTCAGCAGCACAATTGTTCTTGTCATCCGTCGGCTATCGAATGAAGAAGGATTAAATGATCAGGATCGACAATTTATAGAAAAAGTCCTCAAAAAGAGGCTTGTTGAGATCATTGAAAATGAAGGAGGGTTTGCAAAAAATGATCCTTCTGAAAAGAATCAAAAAGGGAAAGAAAATTCCGATGAGCCGGTCAAGGTGTTTGGAATAGAAGGAGAAAATTCGCAATCGGTTGTCTCCCGAATTCGAACGCCCAATGATAAATATGTAGGTAACCTCCTGATCAGTGAAGACAAAAAAGCTGCCCTTGTTGTTCTGGAATTGATCACTGAATTTAATGAGCACCGTAACAGGGGCATTATCCAGAAGATTCAGGATCTGGTGAGTAAAAAAGGAGCCTTATTTCAGGAAGGTTTGATTCCACCCGGACTTGATATCGCATTAAGCGGAACTGCGACAGTCGGTCGTGATATGCATATGGCGGAACAGGAAAGCGCAGATGCAACGCATCTCTGGACATTCCTTCTCGTTATCATATTACTGGTTGCCATCTATCGGTCACCAATACTTGCTTTCATTCCTTTATTGACTGTTATTATTTCAGTTAAAATTTCTCTTTGCCTTCTTTCTCTGCTTTCCTTATCAGGCCACGTAGAATTATTTAAAGGAATTGAAGTTTATGTCACTGTTGTTTTATATGGTGCAGGAATTGATTATTGCGTTTTTCTGATGGCTCGCTATAAGGAAGAATTGGATTCTGGTGCAACAATCAATGAAGCTATCGCCAATTCTGTTGGTAAAGTCGGTCCAGCACTTGCAGCCAGTGCGGGCACAACGATGTGCGGTATTGGAATGATGGTTTTTGCAGAGTTCGGTAAATTTCAGCAAGCTGGTATCGCAATGACATTCAGCTTGGTTTTTGTATTACTGGCAGCACTCACATTCGCACCCGCTTTATTGCGGTTGGCAGGAAAATGGGCATTCTGGCCTTACATGAAATCGGAACGAATCAAACAGGAATCAGGGTGGATTTCTCCGACAAGATTCATTGCCCGAATGACTCAAAAAGACGGATTTTTTAGTATCTGGGATAAGTTATCCGAACTGCTTCTTGCAAAACCTTTAGCGATTTGGCTTTTATGCATTGCTATCATGACACCGTTTGCCATCTTTGGCGTCATGAACTTTAACTTCCTTAGTTATGGTTTGTTGAAAGAATTACCTCAAAACCAGCCTAGTGTTGTCGGAGCAGAAGCGGTTCAAAAACATTTCCCCGCAGGAACTACTGGACCTGTTTCCATTCTACTGAAAAACGACCAGATCGATTTTACAGAAAAACCATTTGAACTTGGTGCTTTTGATGAGGATGAAGAAGGTTCCGATGAGGAGACTGAAGAAGAGAATTTTGAAGAAGAGGACGATATTGAATTCGAGGACCCAAAATCTTCCTTAGAGAAATTTACCGACGCTTTATACAGCAGGATTGATGAACTCGGGATTTCAGATATCCGAAGTTTAAATCATCCGTTAGGCCGTTCACCATCCATCGTAAAAAAACTTGAAAAAGAAAAAACGGGAATTGTCAGTATTCGTGTCAGGAAAAAACGGGAACGAGAAGCATACATTAGTGATACGGGTGGCATGGAAAAACATGTTACCAGGGTTGATGTCATCTTCAAAGAAGATCCTTTTTCCCGAAACAGTATTGAACGGTTTGACCTTTTAAAGATAGCTGTGCTGGAATGTGTTCCGAAAGAAATTGCAGAAAACACAGAAGTTTTTTACATCGGTGCCACTCCCAGTATTCGAGATCTTAAACAAATCACCCGGCAGGATCAGACGAGAATTAATATCCTGGTCATCATCAGTGTCTATCTTGTTCTTGTTCTGCTTCTGCGTAAAGCAAGAATTTGCAGCTACCTGATCTTAAGCGTTTATTTCAGTTATTTGGTCACATTAGGATTTACGTTTACCGTTTTCTGGCTGTTGGATCCTGCAGGGTTTACCGGTTTGGACTGGAAAGTCCCCATGTTTCTTTTCACGATTCTTATAGCCGTTGGCGAAGATTATAATATTTACCTCATCACCCGAATTGAAGAAGAGCAGCGAATTCATGGTAAAGTAAAAGGAATAACTGTTGCGCTTTCCAAAACAGGAAAAATCATTTCGTCCTGTGGATTAATCATGGCGGGAACTTTTTCATCTTTGATGGCAGGCTCCCTGTCTGGAATGAATCAGCTTGGGTTTGCTTTGGCGTTTGGAGTTCTGCTCGACACTTTTGTCGTTCGGCCGATTCTTGTTCCTGCATACCTGATTCTGCTGAACAGGGGTAAATTCGGAATATTTGGTACCTTACTCGGTGCAGAACTGGAACAGGCAGAAACGGAAGAGTCTTCTCCGGCTTGACATATTCCCCTAACACACATGCCCACTGAACATTCGATTCTGTACTCTGTTTATCAATAGGGGATGTTTTCTCGAAGAATTTCCTCTGAAAGAATGCTACAATGGCTCCTATTGATAATCAGTACTACATCAATATTGGAAAATGAATGTCTAAAATATTTCGATTGACCCGCAAACTTGTTCTCTGGGTATGGTCTTCCATTGTCAGGTATCGCCGGGTTTTCATCAGCATCATTCTTTCCCTTTTATTTTTAGGAGCGGGTTATCGGGGTTATTTATTATTAGCTTCGTTAAAGAAGCCTCCCGAAGAACGAGAGCAGACACTTAAAACTTATATTGTTACCGTTTTTGATGTGGAAGAACTGGACATCCAGGAATTAATCGCAGGTTTTGGAACAACAGAAGCTGATCGTGATGTCCTGATTTCTGCTCAGGTTTCGGGTGAGGTTGTCGAAATCCATCCTGAACTGGAAGTCGGTCAGTATCTGGAAACACCAAGTACAATTAACGATGACAAAGGACCTACCCGAAACAGACCGGGGGACCTTATTGTTCGGATTGATCCACAAAATTATCAGGAACTGGTTCTCCAGGCAGAAAGGCAATTGGAAGAAATTCAGGCTGGTATTGTTCAATTGAAACAGGAAGAAAAAAATAATCAACGAGTATTGAAAAAAACACGCGAAGACCTGCAAACCATTACTGAAGAATACAACCGCATTAAAAAACTGAGAAGCAAAAACATTGCTTCTTCCAGCCAGTTTTCCCGAGCCGTCCTGGAATTAAGTAAATACAGGGAAGCACTGATTCGAACCGAAAATCAGGAAAGCATATTCCCATTGCAGATCCAGAAACTGCAACGAAGTCGTGAGACCTTGAAAGCCCGCCTGAGAATTGCAGAATTAAATCTCAGTCGAACATCAGTTTTTCCTCCGTTTTCAGGAACCATCAGGAATGTCATGGTTGAAAAAGGAGAATTCGTTAATGCAGGGTCTCCCTTGATCAGGATGATTGATAACCAGATTGTCGAACTGGCAATTCCTGTCAAGCAGGACGACTACTTGAAACTTGAATCGTTGATTCAAGATAAAAAATACCCTGTTGTTGAGATTTCTGAAAATGAAATCGCGCCGGTTCGGTGGTATGGTCAGGTTGTTCGTGTTGCCCCTAATGCAGATGAAAACACTCGAACGATTAATGTTTATGTTGAAGTCGACAATTCAGAACAAAAGGTACCTTTGCTTCCGGGCACTTTTGTCCATGCGTTAATTAATGGTCCGATTCATCATAAATTAAAAGTGATTCCGCGAGATGCGATTATTAAGAAAAAGGTATTTGTCGCAAAGAACGGATTGGTGGAAGAAAGGGAAATTGAAATACTCTCAACCCATGAGAATGTTGCGGTCATCAAAAAAGGACTTTCCCCCGGAGACCAACTCATTATTACGAATCTGGATGTCATCTTTGAGGGAGCAACAGTGAAAGTTGAATCTCATAAAACTCTGAAGGATGAAGTGAAGAATAAACGTGCACGGATATTAAATTCTGACTGACGATATACCATTGAGCTAAAAATAGACGAAAGAGATTATTCTTATGCACCGAATTATACTTTTCACCTTACTTGTTTTTTCTCCAATTTCTCTTTGCGAGGCTGGATTGAAATTTATTGAGTCTGATGAGCCATCCGCATTTTCTGATGCAGTGATTATTAACGGTGAACCATTAGTGCAGACAGGCCAGATATTTCCAGAAGTCAATTCGGACCAGAAGAATTCCGTTTCTGTCCAATTTGATCTGCTTCTCAACGAAATGCAGCATGTGTTAGCTGAATCCGGATCTTCATTTAATGAAATAGCCA
The DNA here is from genome assembly GCA_024277145.1 of Planctomycetota bacterium. Taxonomy (GTDB): domain Bacteria; phylum Planctomycetota; class Planctomycetia; order Planctomycetales; family Planctomycetaceae; genus JAJRVU01. Next base: position 8,838 of record JAJRVU010000333.1, on the reverse strand, counting down.
AGCTGAATTTTTATGTGACCGATGACCATGTTGCTCAATATATCCGCGAACAGTGGTCTCAGAAACAGCCCGCATCTAAACCGGCGGTCTGTTTTGTAACAACGCCTTTGCCTGTTAAAAATGCATTAATGGCCGTTGATGTGCTGGCTAAAAATTCAGGAAAGATCAACTCCAATCAAGCAACAAGAGTAAACATCAAAGCGGAAGGTTTGACAGGCACGAACAATGAGACACCTTTGAGTACTGTTCGTTATGCTTCTGAGAGAATGGTTTACATTTCTGGTCAGGCGAAAAAAGGAACTCTCACCGAAGCAACAACAAAAACACTACAAAGCCTGCACGATTCTTTGAAATGGATGAAATTGGATTACTCACATGTTGTCCAGATTAAACTATTCATGAAACCGATGAGTGACAGTTCTGCAGTTTATAAATCGATCAAAGAATTTTACAACAATCTGGGCGTTAAAACACTTCCTGCGATTTCCTTAGTGGAATGGGAAAGCGGGCTTCCTGTTGAGATTGAAATGGTTGCAGTCTATCCTGAAGAATATAAATTCCTGGGAATGACTTCAGCCCAGTATTTAACCGTTCCCGGAATGGTTGCCTCTTCAGTTTACTGCAGAGTTGCTGTGACGCATTCCAGAAAACTTGTTTACATTTCCGGTCTCTACTCAAAAAAATCTCTTGCAGGGAAAGGGGAACAGGAATTGCGAAACCTTTATTCCCGATTGCAACAGGTCCTGAATAAAGTAAACAGTAGTTTTGATTATATGATCAAAGCGACCTACTATGTTTCTGACCCTGCCACAAGCGGTGCGTACACTCCCGTTCGTATGGAGCTATATAATTACATGCGACCACCCGCAGCTTCAAAAGCAGCCGTCCAAGCGGTTGGTTCAGAAGGGCATACCACCACAATTGACATGATTGCCATCGGCAAAGATTAGCACTTCAGTTTACTTCTTAATGTAATCGGTCTGGCTCGTTGGAGTACCGTTATTATAGATTACAATGCGTCTTTCGCGGTCACAAAAAAGCGTAATACGCTTTAGTTTCCGATTTTGGAAACAGTGATCTCGTTAATAGGCATCGATTGATCAATAATCCAGATGTTCCTGAAACGGACGGGATTACTGTGATCCTGCAATTTAATCGGTAACGGGAACGGCTCTTCAACTTTTCCAGCCCCTGTCTTGTTAGGAATTGCAACGTTGCGATGGATGGCAATTCCGTTATGCCAGACTGAAATGTTGGCGTCAACAGTTTTAATATGGTTGCTGTCAAATTGGGGAGACCTGAAAACAATGTCGTATGTTTGCCAGCTGAGCGGAGGGAGGCACATATTGACATCCGGAGACTTCGTTTTATAAAGTGAGCCACCATAATTGTACTTTGGGTCAAGTCCGAAGGAGTCAAGAATCTGGACTTCATATCTGCTTAAAATATATAAGCCACTGTTGCCTCGGCTTTGTTCTAAATTGTAAGGCTTGTAGGGAAGTTTGAATTCCAGATGAATTGTGAAATCACTATATAATTTTTTAAACAATCCCCCTTGTTTTAATGTGCGATCAGAAGCCATCTTTCCGTTCTCAATATTATTGGTATTTGAACCATTAAATATAACTTCAGCACCGACAGGGGGAGGGGTCCCGAGGGTAGGGCTTTTTCGATGAACTTTGGGAATTTGCCCAAGTGGATTTCCTCTTGCTGTATAAATCTGGGCTGCAAAATTATCAATCATGACAAGGAACAGATTATTCCTGAGAACTAATGTGTCCCCATTTCTTTTTCCTGTGAGATTATATTTGATATTTGGGCTTTTTAAGGTTCCGGGCAATCCTGCAGAGTAAAGGGCAGCATCAAAATTACCTCCACCTCTTGCAATGACTTGTAGTCCAATTTCATGCCATACGGAATGAGGATCTCCGGGAGAAATCACACTCCCTGAGTATTCACCCTGAAGATCAAAATCGCTATCTGCATCATGAGTATTGATGGCAGTGGGATAATTATCATTGCCATGATCTTTTGCATCTAATCTTGAAACAAGGCCGAGAAGAATTACAGATAAAATAAAAAGTGATGTAGGAGTAAGCCGAACCATTAATCATTCCTAAAAGAATAAAGTGAGATGTTTTAAGAACCTTCTTTATAGGATGCCCCACTACCGGAATAATTGCAAGCGGGCATCGGCGCAATCTGCCTATGAAGATCGAATCCTGCGCAGTCGTTTGTTTTAGGTTCTACTCTCGGTTCAGCTTGAGAATTCATTTCATGATGCCTGAACCGGTTAGATAAAATGTCGGCCCAATATTAAGAATCATTACCTGCTGACCAGAAACCATATCTCTTTAAAGAGTTACATCACTTGACTTCCGGTTTTAATTGCCAGAGTCCGCGATAAATTGTTGAGCCAAGTTTTCTTTTTTTCATTTCAAAACTGGTCAGGTAATCAAGTTCGTGTTCAGGAATTTTTTCAATAGGTGTGGGATGTGTGATAAATCTTTTATCGTGGCTCATCAAATTAAATATGACTTCAAAATATTCTTCCACGTCTGTCCACGAATGAACAAAACATTCCGATTTTAAAACATGAACCATCTGGTTGATGAGTCGGTCAGTGAAAATGCGTCTACGTCGATGCTTTTTTTTCCACCAGGGATCGGGAAAATAAACATGTGTTGCTTCTACAGAAGAGTGAGGGATAAATTTGTCGAGAGCTAACGTTGCATCACACCCAATAATTTTTACGTTATCGAGTTTTCTTCTTTGAAGCCTATCTGCTCCATGCCTTGCTGCCCTGAAATCAATTTCTAGTCCGAGGTAATTTCGGTCAGGATTTTTTTCGCCCGCATTAACAAGAAACATGCCGCGTCCACACCCGATATCGATTTCAACCGGATGATCGTTTCCAAACAGTCTTTCCCAATCGATAGGACCATCCAGATCGTCCAGGGTCAAAAAATAAGGAAAGAGGTCAACAGGATGGTTTCGTTGCATTCGATTTGTCGTATTCTGAAATTGAGTTGAAGAGTTTTCGGACTGTAATGCTGGGAAGATCATGGGTAATAGTGAACAGGCTTCAGACAATTTTTTGATCACGAGTAATGGGAATGCCTATCATTTCTCCGCTGAAAACCATTTTGTCTTCAACGAAACCCTGGAATTCAAATTGGGCCCTGAACGTTCGGATTTTTTTTGCTTTGGCCATGAGAACAAGTCTGCATCCGGGAAAAACGGGGACTCGGAACCGAACATTGTCCATCCCTCCAAATCCAAGATAATCCCCACCGAGAAGATCATATTTCCTTGCGTAAAAGCCAGCCAACTGAGCAGCTGCTTCGCACAGAATGACTCCGGGCATCAGAGGAAATCCGGGCATGTGTCCCGCGATCCAGAATTCTTTATCAGAAATGTCTTTGTATCCGACGATGGAGTGATCATCCTCGCACACATGGACGACTGCAGTCAGTTGTTCCATGGAATGCCTTTGAGGATTGGTCCTCCTGATTTCATTCAATGTATAAAGTGGTTTATCATAATCAAACTGGTTGACGTCATAAAATGGTCGTGGTGGCATACCAGCAACTCTCCTGTTTAGTTGGCGTGATGAATACTATAGTTTTTGAATATTTATCAATAAAATTTAACTCGAACAATGGTCTGCACAGCAGACCCTACACTTATTTTCAGATTAACAAAACGATACATAATTTCTCGTTATCCGAATTTGATGTCTTTTTAAATTCCAAGAATTTCGATCAACTGACTTAATTCGGTAATTAGTCGGTCAGGTCGAACTTCGGGATCTTTCATTTCATTTTTAGTGGCTTTCAAACTGTTTCGATCTCCTGCAAAAAGGACGGTTTTCATTCCTGCTTTTTTTGCAATGGCAAGATCATCTTCTACACGAGAACCAACATGAAGAATTTCCTCGGGTTGTATTCCTGCTTCGGAATATTTTTCAAGAGCTTCACGGTAAAGTGATGCAGATGGTTTTCTGGCTCTTGCCTGAAATGAGAGGGTCATATATCTTAAATCGATCAATTTTCCAAGTGGAGGTAGTGTACCCTGTTGCTTTAATGCTCGCAACAATTGTACCAGTGTAAACGCCTGGGCATTGCTGAGTAGTGATTGCAGCATAGGGGATCTTGATATGGTCAGCATCGTTTTAAGGGCATTGGGATTGGCAGCCACCCCTTGAACATTTGCATGAAAGTAGTAAGCCATCTTATCACTGAGCTCATCCACATCACCATAGAAATCAACATCATACCCATAACCTTTATGGGCAAGCATCCCGAGAATTTTATTCCAGATAGCAGACGAATCAACTTCGGAAATATCTCCTCGACTCTGGCTGCTGGTCAGTTTGAGGTCATGATGAATATTATCAAATTGCAAAAGGATCTGCTCACCGGGAGGCCCCGGCTTGCGGGTCATGCTCTGCCACATGTTAAACTCATTCACAATTTTGTCGCAGGCGACCAGCTTTTGGGTTTCATCAGGAAAATTTGTAAGGAGATCCCCCCCGGAAATTCTGAGAATCGTTCCATAAATATCCCAACTGACCGCCTTGATTCCCTCAAGCGGTTTAATATAGGGAGTGGCTTTGGTCGGGATCAAATTCGGAGGTTCCGGCCAATTGAGATCCTTCTCATCCAGCCAGTTTACGTATTCTTGTAATGTCTGAACCATAACGCTTAATAACCAAAATATTATCAGGTAACATGTAAAATCATGGGTGATTAAAAATATATCAATTAACAGGGGTAATCAGCAACAGAGGCGTTTTCAATTTTTCTGGAATGAAAGCGTCCCTATTCGTTTGTGATAGAACCTGTCTATAATATCTTATGAGAATTGCAGACAAAATAGATTGATCCTTATTTTTTTAGGAATCTTTGAAACAACAGGGGACAAAGATTATGTTAAACTGAATTTCAGGTGGATTCCTTGAAAATAAGAAGGTGAAATCAGCTTTGATAGTGCATACCAACATATTGAGACAAGTGTGTCAGAATTATTAAAACCGCTTAAAATTGGAAATCTTGAGTTTGAATCGTGCCTCGTTCAAGCTGCGCTCAGTGGCTATAGTGATTGGCCCATGCGCCAGATTTCTCGTGAAATGAAAGCTGCTTACACAATCCATGAAGTGATGCTTGAGAAATTTGTTGTCGTTGCAGGGAATGGAAAAAGAAATCAACATCATTTCAAGGTCACCGAAGACGAACATCCGGTAGGTGCCCAGTTAATGGGGTCAGAACCAGAGCAGTTTGGTCCCGCTGCAACTCGATTAGTTGAATCCGGATTTGACCTGATTGACCTGAACTTTGCCTGCCCTGCAAAAAAAGTTTCCGGGCGATGCAGAGGAGGATATCTTTTATCTCAGCCAGAGGTGGCGCTGGAAATTGTTTCACAGGTGAGAAGCATACTTCCCGAAAATATTCCCCTCACTGTCAAAATGCGAAGAGCATTCGACGACACTGCAGAAAGCGAAGACCAGTTTTTTGAAATTTTTCATGGAGCTTTTGAGCGTGGTGTTGCAGCCATTACTGTTCATGGTCGATATGTTGTTCAGAAATATAAGGGCCCTAGCGATTGGTTGTTTCTTCAAAAATTAAAGAAAGATCATCCTACCCGAACCCTGCTTGGAAGTGGCGACCTTTTTACTGCCAGTGATTGCGTGGATATGCTCAGGATCACCGGAATGGATGGCATTTCTATTGCGAGAGGCGCGATAGGAAACCCCTGGATATTTCCCCAGACTCTTGCGTTACTTCGTGGTGAAAACATGCCTGAACCTCCTACCGTCAAAGAGCAGAAGAAAATTATTCAAAAACACCTGAATTATTGCCTGCAAATGTATGATCCTAAAAAAGCTTCCACTTTAATGCGGAAATTTGGAATTTATTATTCACGATTGCATCCGGAATCTGAGAGAATGAAGGAGAAGTTTATTGCTGTGAATTCTCTGGAAAAATTCATGACTCTTTTAGATGAATGTTATTCGTCAGAGGAAGCAGGCTGCTATCCTCTTTTTCCGGAAATGAATCCATTGGCAAGTCGAGCGACTGATATTGCGGGTCTTGTATAGAATCAACAGCGAATAAATTTTCTAGAGCAATTTGCTCTGGAACAAAATTAAATAAGACACTTTCAGGCAAGCCAGCAATGAGTCCACATTTTTTCGATAAAACCAATCGACACAGAATTCATTTTATGATTCTTTTGCTATTCAGTATGGCAGGAATGATCAACACCATGGCCATTTATGGCCAAAATATCGATTTAAAAAAATCGGCAGAAGATCAGTCGAAACAGGAACTATCACAGGAAGAAAAAGAGTTAGTCAAAGAAAGAGATTTGAAAATCGCTTTCATATTATTGAGTGGAATCATTTTTATTGGTGGTTTTGCTATTTTGATTTTGATCATTTGGGGTTATCGGGTCAGAAGAGTTATTCGCGAACCATTGCCACACTGTCAAAAAGTGGATCCACTCTGGTTCCTGAAATCAACGACTCAGGATCAGGAAGAAAATGAAGGGGATACTTCTCCCTCAGAAAAAGTTTCTGAAGAATCAGATCCTGATGAGAAATCGGAATGATTTTTCAAATCGATTTCTAATGGGAAATCACTTTCACTTATTGCATCAACAACAGGAAAATGAAAAGAGAAATGAAAAGGCTGGGATTATCGAATCGGCAACGCTTAAGGCATCGAGAAGAATTCTCGGCTGTTTTTGCCCAACGTGCGCGGTCCGGTGACCAGAATCTGTTGATTTATGCAAAACCGAATCATCTTGGAGTGACACGCATCGGATTAAGTGTTTCCCGAAAACATGGAAATGCAGTTGTCAGAGGGAAGTTGAAAAGATGGATTCGCGAATCTTTTCGCCTGTTGCAGCATGAACTCCCGGAAGGCTTGGACCTGATTATTATTCCGGTAAATGCGGAAAAAGCTTCGTTTAAGAATTATTACAAGTCCTTAAAAAAACTGGTGAATAAACTTTCAAAGCGATTTCAGGATAGCTAGCACTTTGTCTATCGTTTCAAGTCCCGATGTCCAGTTCGAACTGCACGCCAACGAGCGTGCCATTTGCAAATTAACACAGGGCATTTAAAGCTCGCAAGAGCACTGAGAAATGTCTGAAATTGATGTCGATTGACATACAGTCGAGATGACACGTAAGCCTTCTATATCATTTATAGAAACACTCTCATGAAATTATTTCGAACAATTCTTCAAATACCAGCAATAATTTTAATTGGTATAATTCGCGGGTATCAAAAACTGCTGAGCCCGTTGATAGGTCAGCAGTGTCGGTTTTATCCTTCATGTAGCGAATATTTTATTGAAGCTGTCCGCAAGTATGGCCTGTTTTATGGATCATGGAAAGGCATTAAAAGAATTTGTAGTTGCCATCCGTTTCATCCCGGGGGATATGATCCCCCTTAAATCGGCTTGAACCTGTTGAGCTCGTGTTATTCGATAGTTGTTTGAGGAACAATCATGATAGGCTTGTTTGCGTGAACTTCCTGTGAGATTTTCCTGATTCCTAAAACTGTTTTTTGGGAATGAAGAACAGGTTGTGCATTGATCTGGTAAGGCCACATTTCAACGTCCTGTTCTTTCATTACTGATCCTGTACCATTGTACTTCGTATCAGTTTCCTGAGAAAACCCGACAAGTGGATTCCACATTTCTTCAGGTACGTTGTTTCGGGCAATTTTATCATTAATTTCATTTTCAGGCATTGGGGGAAGTGATGTTTCTGGAGTAGCGAAAGGAATTTCTTCGACCTGTTCTTCTTCAATATTTTCAACATTAAATTCATTCATGTTGATTGATGTCGGATATTTTGGTACCTGGGTTGCTTCTTTATAAACTTTTTGTTGAACAGGTTTATTTTTATTCATCATGTTGCTGAAGCTCTGTCCCATTCGAGAAAAGATGTTTCCCGATGAAGGAGTCGCAATTGATTGCCCGATAGAAGCTGCAGTTTTATCCGGCGTGTTCGTTGTATGATTATCTACAGGAATGAGTGAGGGAGGTGCAACGTCAGGAGAAATTTTCTGCATTGATTTTTCTTCAGGAATGACAGTGGTCTTTGCACAACCACAATTTGCATCAGGGCAGGATTCACACTGATCGCAATGCACATCGGAAATTTCTATCCGGGCACAATCAGAATTGCAACCAAACCGATTGGATGCACAACCTGTTATACAAGTTAACAGGAGGATTCCTGTTAGAAATTTTAATCGAAAAGTGGGACAAGTACTCATTGAGTCACTCCTGACAATATGAATTAGTGCAGGTTGCACTTAACTGTACTAGATAGCAGGAAGACTTTATTCCAAGACTTTAATCCACTACAGGTAAATGAAACTCACTCTAATACTTAAAACTGAAACCGGTTATTCCGTTAAACCCTGGTTTATAATTTTCGTTTTATACAGAAATACCATCGTTCCCTCTCTCATTGCTGACATCGTTTGACATCAACCGTACTCCAAAGTCATCTGTACACTTTCTTCATCGGAACGAAAATAAAAAAGCAAGAACTTTATGTTGATCTTTCAGCAAATCAGCAAAATCCCAGAGTCGGTTATTCTTTGAAAAATGATTAACAGTGACATTAAGAATTACCACAACCAAAGCGATCAAACCTTTTTTGACGATGAGTGAATCTTTAGAAGCAGGATTGCAGAAAGTATCCTGAATAGAGAAACTTTGTCGGGAGTTCGGATCACGGAAAGGAACAGGGTTCTATGTGGCCGTAGGCAGAGCACCACGGGTTTACCCGTGGGTGAATGAACCCGACGGTGGT
>JAJRVU010000332.1 GCA_024277145.1 Planctomycetota bacterium | reverse complement strand
TCTTTGGCAAGCCGTTGCAAGATTGAATCAAGCGTAGTATCAACATCTCGTTCGATCGGTTTCGGGTGTTGCGGACTTCCCACCATCTCTCTATCCTTGCTGACCACAAAGCTCGGCAAGGACACGGGAATCTCTGGCACCTTGAAAATATCATCAGGTAACTTTGGATTGAATTGCACTCGTTCAACCTGAAGAGTATGGATTAAATTGCTAATTATAGAAAATTCTACAGGATGGCTTTGTGATTCAACAGCTAGTGGAAGCCAGATACCTTCAGCTAACTGCTTCCATTTTGACACAAGAGACTCTTCCCTGGCTACTTCTTTTCCTTTTCGAAGAAATGCAGTCTTCACTTGAACAACATGGTAGTTTCGATCTTTTGCCAGCCAGAGATACTGAATCATTGGTGGCTCTTTCGTGTAATGCCATCGCCGAACTTTCACTTTGACACAGTCAAGATTTTCTACCTTTTCCCTGCCAACGATCTCACATTCAACTTTATTAAATTCGTAAGTCGAACCCGTTTCAGTAGGATGTCGCTGTACTTTGGGATGTGACATGAGTGCACTGGTGCCTCCCAGATAAACTGAAAGCGGGAAATTAACGCGTAGAGTGAACATGCCCAAGCAGTGCGGCGGTAGCATCAAGGCCGGTTCGTGTCGCCCATGGAAGAGTGTTGAGCTATTTTTCTCAGCAATAGCAACTGTTTTTTTTCCGTCAAATACAACGGTTTGCTTTTCAGTCCTTTCTTCGCTATTGGTCAGCCCAAAAGATAATTCCCCAGAGAAAAAGAATTGATCCCCTTGAGTTACTGTACGGTGATTTTTTCCGATAGAGCTCAGTATAAAAGAACCTAAGCCGCCTCTATTTTCGTCATCCTGAGCTATTTTGATTACCTGTAAAATTTTAATGGTTGTATCAAGATTGGCGAACAAAGCCTCGTTTTCGCGAACTTTTTTAATCAGATCCTTTAAGTCGGCTGAAATTTCTGGTTGAGATTCAGACTTAGCAGGCTTATTCTGGTTTTTCTTTTTTTTACCCGGTTCTTTCAAAGCAATTTTTATCGGCTTGGCTTTTTTCTCTTTAACTTTGGTGCTTGTTTTTTTGGTATCCGTATTTTCGGTATTTATATTTTTGACAGTTGTATTTTCAAGGGCGTGCGAACGATTTGCACCTGACATCGGAAGCAGAACAACGCCAAAAAGTGCAATCATTAAAAGCCCTGCAGTGCCTAATTTTGCTGATCCGGGAATCGGTCGGGTGACAATTCGTTGCATTCGATGAATCAGTGGATTGCGAGGTTCGATAATGCCAATCATTTGCAAACTGAGATCAGTAGGAAACCGTTTGAGTGCCACGATATCCAATAATGTTGAAGAGTACTGTTGCGATTTCCCTTTGAAAGTAAACAGGACAGTTTCATCAACCGCTTGTTCTCGTAATCGCCTGAGAATGATATTTGCGATCCAGATCATGGGATTGTAGAAATATAGAATATGCAGAAATGTTTGCAAACAATTCACATGCAAATCGTATCGCTTCCAATGTGCCAGTTCGTGAACTAAAATAAGGCGAAATTGTTCTGGTTCAAGTTTGTCAATTAAATGCCGAGGCAAAAGGATCGTCGGATTCCTCAAACCACAAATTGCAGGGCTCCCCAGTTGATCCGAAATTTTCAGTTGAACACTCTGTTGCCTGACACCTAACAAGCGACAACAATCATTCATCAGGTTGATCAGTTCGACCGGAGCAGCCACCGCGTTCCTAGTAAGTTTTCTTACACGACGAGAACGGTGCACCACTAAACCGAACAGTATTGTAACAATTGACAGCCAGGCAATAAATATTATCGCCTTTGGCTGAAGCTTCTGCAGAGGTACCGAAATAGTTTTTTTTGTGTCAGCAATGGAAATATTTTTCGGGGGAACAGCTGCAACGGTTGAACTTGTCGGCACATCAGAAAACGGATTCAATTGATGATCTGCACCTTCTGCCATGAATGGATCTGTAAAACCAAGATTCTCATCTCCATTAATCGGTTTTAAATTTTCATTAACGCCAGGATTAACTATAAAATCTGAATCTGAAGCGACAGATACTGTGGGGAAATAGTCCGTTAACCAGTAAGCAACACTTGCAGGAGAGTACAGTGTGACCGGCAAAACAAGTTTGAGAAGCACCAATGTCCAAAGCCAATAACGAATGACAGACCGAATTTTATTGCGTATAAAATAATCGACCAGTACTAGAATTGTCACCAATATGCAGATCTGCACAAACATGGCTGCACCGAAATTCCAGAATGACTCGCCGTATTGGTTAAGAAATGTGATCGTTTTATTTAACAGATCAGTCATAAATCTGACTCCCGATAATAAATGATATTTTTATTCAGACTGTCGATCAGCACGCTTGATAATATTACGAAGCTGTTTTATTTCGTCAGCAGAAAGTTCTTCCTCATCAACTATAAATTGAAGCATCGGCGTTAAAGCACCATCAAAAGCACGACCCAGAAAACGCTGCAATTCGCCTCGTTTGGCATCGTCCCGGCTGATTCGCGAACTGAATAAATTCAGATTTCGAATCGTCTTCCTCGACAAAAAGGCTTTCGTAACCATCCGGTCCATCGTTGTTTTTACCGTGCTGTAGGCCCAGTCATATTCTTTGACCAAAGCTTCTTGCACGGTCCCGGCAGCGCAAGGTTCATGCTCCCAAACGACATTCATGATGACCCATTCAACATCAGTCATCGAAGCGGGCTTCTTTTTGGATTTACGTTTCTTGCTCATAATTTCCCCTTTTATTCGACATATGCCGACGTTACACTACAAATGTCGAACTGTCAACTCGATTCTCGAATAAATAAAATAATTAATTATTAGCAGTAATGGAATAGAACCTGTTTTCACAGTCATTACAACTTGCATTTTTCTTTCTCGCCTTTACATTTCTACAAGATTAGAAATTGCATCTTGACAGATTAATTCCACGCAATTACACTTCTACAGATGTAGAAAATGAAAAGAATTCAACCTAAATAGTAAACAGGTGAAACATGACTGTGGAAAAACCGACGGAGCTGGAATTACTGATTTTGAAGGTGCTTTGGGAACAATCCCCATTGACGGCGAGACAGATTCGCGAATTGCTAACAAAGCGTGGACGGAAACTGGCACACACTTCAGTCATCACAATGTTGCAACGAATGGTGGATAAAGGTTTGCTTGACCAGCTTGATCCTGAAGTCGGAAAAGCGTTTCGTTTTGCGCCCTTGTTCAGCGAAGCAGATATTTCGGGTCAAATGCTTGGCGATTTGGTCGACCGGGTTTTTGATGGCTCTGCAGAAGCGGTCATGCTCAGCCTGTTTGATGTTTCCGATCTTGACGATGATTCACTGAAGCGGTTACGACGCGCATTCAACCAGAAAATGAGGGAGAAGAACAATGGCTGATCAATTCGAGAGTCTCTTACTGCTTTCAGGTAGTGATCTTACCGTTCGCTGGCTTATTACCCTGCTGCATTTTCTGTGGCAAGGGGCCATTGTTTTTGCTGTTGTTGCAATCACTGAAACTCTATTACGACGTGCATCTGCGCAAATCAGGTACGTTCTGTATTCGGGAGCAATGCTCAGTTTGCCGGTTTGTGTGGCGGTTACATTCTGTGTTGTTGAACTGCCAACGGATTTGCAATTGGCTTCCAACCTGGAAAATTCTGTTGACATTCCGATTAATCTTTCTGATATTCCATCAAAAACTACAGAAACAAACGGAACCGTTCATATTGAAACTGCGGAAGTCACTGACTCTTCTTTGCACATTGATCAAAATGATGTAGATGCAACAGCGATGAAAACCGTAGCTGATGAAAATCCGGAATCTTTTTCAATTTCTTCACTGGCTATGTTATCTCGTGCTGCTCCATGGATCACAGTTGCATATATTGCGGGCGTTTTGTTCTTTCTGTTTCGATTGCTTACTGCTCTTTGGGGTGGTCATCATTTACGAATTCAAACAACTCCTGTAACGGATACGAAATTACTCAAACTGATTTCCGATCAGGCAATCCGCATGAAATTGAAATCAATTCCGTTGGTGGCATTATGCGAGCAAGTTGCAGTGCCTACAGTTCTGGGTGTGCTGCGTCCGATGGTTTTACTGCCTGTTCCATTAATGACCGGGCTCTCTTCTGACGATTTTACGGCGATCATCAGGCACGAATTTGCTCATATTCGTCGTTATGATTTATGGATGAATCTGCTGCAACGAATTGTTGAGTCACTGTTGTTTTTTCATCCGGTTGTCTGGTTCATCAGTCGCCGATTGACCGCTGAACGTGAAGTTTGTTGCGACGATCTGGTTGTGTCGTCCGGTTACGAGCCGATGCTTTATGCCGGTGCATTGCTACGGATGGCGGAGTTGTGTGCAAGTTCGCGGAAACCGAATTCGCTGGCACTTGCTGCCAGTGGTGAAAAAAAATCGCTGCTCGAAAATCGTATCGAGCGATTAATGAACTGGGGTAGCACGCCACAGTTGCAATTAACCCGCGCAGGCATGGCTGGCTTGTTGATGACTTTAGTTTTTCTGATCGCCGTTCCGGGCATCGCTCATAATTGGACACAATCGGAAGATGTTGTTCAGCAAGAAAACGCGCAACCGGAAAACGCGGAAGAAGAAACTCTTCCAACGCCAAAGGAAATTTTATCTGCTTATCATGCGAACTTCAAAAATATGATGCCTTTCGGGATGAATTACCGAGTGAAGACATTGGAATCCATCGCCTGTATTGATCGAGATAAAAGAAGCTTAAGGGCTGCAAAAATAATCTCGAAAGTAAAACGGACCGACCTCAAACATGAAGGCAAGGTTCTTTACGATGAGAAAACCTTCCGTATGTTCATCACACAAAACATGCATACAATCCAACGCCTCAAAGGAGAACTCACACCGGAAATTATTAAATACAGACTGGCGGAAAGGTTGAGTGCACGTTCTTACTTCTGGACAGACGGGAAATCTTTTCACCGCCGCTGGCCACTCGATGGTAAAGATAAAAATACGATTTTGAATTCAGGATCTGTCACCCCGCCTGAAAATCTTAATACTAAATACAATTTGATTAATATCGCTTCCTGGTCAATGGACCATCATCCACCTCTTAGAGGTTGGTACGGGGGTGGCAAAAACAAGGGTCAAGGCTGGATATCAAACGATCCTGATGGTAACCAATATCTTTGTACGTATGCACCAATTGGCAGCGTAATTACTGATAAACCACTCCCTCTGGAATGGCATAATTGGGATCGGTACAACCTGGATCTTTTCATGTCAGGAGATCCCAGCCAATATCGAGTGATCAGGAAAGAAATATTAAATGGACGCTCCACCATTCTAGTTGACGGGTTATTAACCCCAGCAGGAAAAACAGGATCCCGCGAACGAATTCGTGCCTGGATTGACCCCGAACAGGGTTACCTACCGTTGCGGTTGGAATGGACTCAAATTAACTTGGCTGGTAAAGCCCCAAATGGAATACGTCGGCATATTGAAATAACAGAAGTGAAGAAAGTTGAAAGCGGATATTATCCGGTGAGAATTAAACATCAGGAATATATCTATGATAGCATCGTTGCAGAAAAACAAACTCAGGAACAATACCAGGACATTAAAGCAGGGCTTCCACCTCGAAAACATTCTCCTACACCATTAGTTCCCGGTCGAACCCGCATTTGGGAAGTGACTGAATTCACGCCAAACAAAGCAATTGAACCGGCTGCGTTGGCATTGGAATTCCCCAAAGGTACACGTTACAGGAATGATGTTAACGGCAGAAAATATATTGCAGGAGACCCTTCGCCTCTTCCACTTCCACCAAAACAAATCCCACAAATTCAAGTCGGGAAAGTTGCTCCGCCTTTGCAGGTTGCCAGTTGGATTGATGGCAAATCGAGAAAACTTTCTGACTTTCGCGGGAAGGTTGTTTTTCTCATCCTCTGGAACAGTCCGGAATTATTTGATGTTTTAAATGCCCCGGACGACATGAAAATATATATTGCCTCGATGAAGAAATGGATGAAAAAATTCCACGCGAAGTACACCGACAAAGGAGTCGTGTTTCTGGATGTTTATTCACCGGGTTCAGACATCAAAAAAATCCGGGAGTTCCAGAAGTTTCGTGGATTTGAAACATTGAGTGCCATCGACAAAGGGAAGAAATCTGATCGTGGCAAGACGGAATTAAAATACAATGGCAGTTACAATAGCTTGGGCGTTTTCATCATCGGTCGGAACGGTCATATCGCCTTGAATAATGATGCAATGGAAGGAGATTCCGCAGAGGAAATGTACTATTACGCAGCAAGTGAACTTTCGATTCCGCTTCCTATTGATGAAACGGTTTCTGAAGAGAAGGCGATGAATCAATCTTTGAAAATCATGGAGTTCATTATTTCGGATCAAGTGGAAAAAGCGCTGGCCCAGCCTTAGAATGACAAGGCGTGCCTGAACAGACTTGGTGTTTTATTCAACAGAGAATACACTCCGAACCCAAAGAGTAAAAGCTGTTTCAACGTGCTAATTACCAGATTCCGATTTCTTCATTTCGTCAATTAACTTCCTGTTTTTTGACATCCTGGCTTCCCCATTCTCAGAAAGAGAAGGTAGAATGACAGGTCATCTCAGGCGAATCATTCAACTCGATGAAATCCAGATGCAGTTCTTTAAACGGAGCCAACACGCATGAACGATCACTCGCAGCAACCGTTGAAATTCAAATTTCACTGGCTCAATGAAGAGGGTCAGGCAACATCCATGATGCGAAAAAAAGGAGAGTTCGACGGGGAGACCATCACTCTAGAAGATACGGAAATTCCTGCAGAGGTGATTGTTGAATCTGTAGTTCGCGAAAACAGGATGGCGATTTCTGTAATTGCAGCCAACGAAAAAGAAGAATTTATCACGGTACTCATTCAGCTTCCTTCCAAGAAATTTGCAGAGTCCTTAAAGAAAAAAATCGACCTCGCTCGTAGTGAAGCCTGGGCCAGACTACATCAGGAAGAGCTCGAAGAAAAAGGATTAGGGCACACATTTCGGCAAGAGCAATGCCCTCGCTGTACAGCAACGATAATCCTGAGTGACATGCCTCAGTCGCCACAATTGTATTGTCATTTTTGTGATTCCCTGACGACCATTGATCCGGAATCAGATCCGATACCGCAGGAACGTGACTTGCGGGTCTGCGAAGAATGTGGAATGTATACCAAACCACAAAAATTTACGATTTTCTGCTTTTATTTCCTGGTCGTTTTTTATGGTTTCTCTTCCAACTCAACCTGGCGATGCCCTCCCTGCATGAGAGGGGAAGCCTGGAAAATGCTTTTCGGAAACTTTTTTTTCGTGTTGGGAGTTCCGACCGCAATCTGGCAACTGATCCGATCTTACGGCGGCTCTTCGGTTGGCGGAAAATTCAAAGGACTGGACACCGGAAACATCAAAGCCCGCAAAGGCGATTTAGCAGGAGCGCTCGAAAGCTATCGAAATATTCTAGGAAATGTACCTGTTTCTGCAGGTGTGAAATACAACCTAGGCATGGCATTATTAGCACAGGAAAAAGAGGAAAACGCAGAAAGCACTTTTGAACTCGCATTACAGGATTGTTCAAATTATGTCCCTGCCTACGGCCAGCTTCGTTATCTTTTGCAAGAACGAGGGGAAACCGAAAGGCTTAATGAGTTGGAACAGATGTGGTCCACCTTCGATGATGATGAAGAAGATGAAAAAAAACTCGAACAGCAACCGGAATCTGAAGGACAGTAGATATTAGCTAGCTGTTTTTCCCGTACAGCAAAACGCTTGTAACCGGGAGTGAAGACAAAATGCTTCGATTGTGGAATTTGGAAGAACTACTGGCTCCGTAATTTCAAGACCCTCGATGTATACAGCCCCAGGTTTTTACGACAGCAATGGACAGGCTCAATCTGCTTATCTTTGAGGTTCCATCCTGCCAATATGGTAAATTATTATCATATCGCATAGTTTTTCAGTGGATTTAATATCCTGATCTGCGCATTCATTCTATTGCTGGCGAAACCTTTTCTATTTCATAAACACGGTATGTTTTATTTTCAAAAACAGGCTTTTGATGAATCGGCTCTAGCCGGGTTACCACAAGATGAGTGATGCCGTAATCCCTGTTTAAAACTGTTAACTCTTCTGATGAATATCCATTTTCATAATTCTTTTCTCCCCAATCAGCCAGGTAAAGTAATCGGCTATTCCACTCCACAAGTCCTTTTGCATCCTGTGGGCAATCCTTCTTTGTCACGAACTCTGCCCGCTCTGCATACCATTTAAAAGCCCAGCTATTTTTTGGAGTGAATACCAACAAATTCTTGTTCGTGTTCGTTCTGAACCAGTCACAAACTTCCATCCAGTCAGACAATTTCTGCCGGGGGTATTTGCTTGGATTCCCATTCAATGGGGGATTTACTAACGCAATCAATAGCATCATCGATGCAATTCCCCATATGATTTTTTTCTGAACTTTCCCAAAGTTGAAAAAGAATTCCATCAAGCAAACCGAAAAAAACATCGGGATCATGACATCTGCTAGTCGAAAGGAATAAAATTTCAGAAGCTTTAAACGGATTGCATAAAAAGGCATCTCCCATACTGATCCGGTTCTCCCGCCCGCAACCAAACCACCCATCGCAAACAGGCACGAAATCAACACTAGAAAAAGAACGAATCGGAACGATTGAGCATTCTTTTTTCTCCTTAATATAGTTCGAAACAGAATTAAAGAAGCCACCAGTTGAAAAGCATAATAACCCCAGGCTTTGGCGGGGAATCTCATCGGGTCGAGATGATGTCCCAATCGGAAAATAACCTGAATGTAATTTGCTTCATTGACATTAATTCCGTCATGTGAAGTACCCAATAACTGCAGCGCAGGAATTATTCCCGGTAAAGAAAAAAGAACAAGAAGGCCAATGCTTGTGATCCAAATTGAAAATTGTTTTTTTGAATTTCTCAATAATGCAGTAACCGAATAATTCTCAGTACCCATTTGTGAACAGAATCTAGCCCCTGAATTTGCAAGAAGCCCCCAGACACCAACAACAGGATGAAAGCTAATCGCTAATCCATGAAAAATCATCATGGAGCACTTTTTATCCTGAAGAGATTTCCCAAAAGCCAATAACAGGAAAGCATAACTAAAAACCTTACTTTCCATTCCTCCAATCATCCATTCCCCGGAAAGATTGCCGATTGTCGTCAATCCCAAAAAGAGCCAGGCGATGCCTATGCTTTTCCAATAAGAAGAAGTGATCTGTCGAAAAAAACAATCCCAGCCAATCGCAAGAAGTAGATATCCGACAATCCTGCTGATGATGGCGGTCTGTTCAAGGGAAAGCCAGCGGGTCAGAATTCCAACTGTTTGATAATAAACCTGATGCGGGTTGGAAGATTCCAGAAAAAAATCTCGCTGGCACCATTCAGGGTTCCAATAATGTTTTGCTTTGGTGAGATAGTGAGGTTCATTCACGGAGGGAACAGGACAGCAAATGAACGAATAGATTAAGAAAGTTCCATACAGCGCAACGATGGCCAGCAGCCAATATTTTTGGTTGAATTCAGGAACGGAATTCTGTCTGATTTCGGAATCCATTTGATTCAGGAAGCTCTGAAGGAAAGAAAAAAGAAAAACCCTGCACAACCTTAATTGTACAGGGTGAGAAATATTTATTCTTCTATCTGCTGATTACTTTTTCTTTTTCGCAGATTTTTTTGCTGCTTTTTTCCGGGTTGTTTTCTTTACCGCTGTTTTTTTCCTGACCGGTTTTTTCTTTGCAGGTTTTTTTGACGCAGTTTTTTTGGCTGGTGCTTTCTTTGTGGCTTTCTTTGTTTTCTTAGAAGTTTTCTTTTTCACAGCTTTTTTTGCTGACTTCTTCTTCGTTTTTTTAGCAGTTTTCTTTTTACCTGCCTTGCCTTTGCTTTCACCAAAAACGCTGTCCCAGTTATTCCAGAATTCTGGTGTCGTGCCTGTGCGGACAATGGGTCCACTCATCTTAATCTCTCCCCGGCCAGAATCATTTCATCTGCCCTGTAAAATAAATTGTGCTTATACTCAGTTGACCGTATTTTTTTCTAATAGCTTCATTCTGTCAAGGGACCCGGAAACAGTTCTCAAAGATGAATCCAATTAGATCCTCATTAGGGGGGACTATGCGAATTATGTGGAAATAGTTGTCGCTGCTTCCATGATTGCCTCTTCACTGAATTCGTTTCGTTGTAACTCTTTCGTCAATCGCCCTTCACAAAGGACAAGAATTCGATCGCAAAGTGTAATCAGTTACGGCAATTCGCTTGATGTCACTATCAACCCCAGCCCTTGTTTGCAAAGCTGATCAATCACTTCATAAATTTCGGCTTTGGCACCGACATCAATTCCACGAGTTGGATCATCGAGCAAAAGTATTTCAGGGTTTGTTTTTAACCATCGGGCAATAATACATTTTTGCTGATTCCCACCACTCAAGCTGGAGACAGCTGCCTCCGGTCCAGATGTGCGAATATTTAATAATTCAATCGAATCCGTTGCTTCACGAGTTTCTTTACGTGAAGAAATCAGGCCAAACTGGACAGAATCGGACAACGTGCAAATTGTGATGTTATCTCGAACCGTCATATGGTCAAACAGACCGAGTCGTTTTCGATCTTCCGTGACCAATGCCAACCCCGCTTCGCAAGCTTCTGAAGGAGACTGAAACAGAACTTTCTTCCCATTCAAAATAATGTCACCAGAAGGAATTTCTTCAGAACTTCCAAAAAGAGTTTCCAATAATTCGGTGCGACCCGCTCCCATCAACCCTGCAATCCCAAGAACCTCACCTTTTTTGAGATCAAAATTTATATTCTCCAGTCTCCATTTCCGAGCATGCCCCGGCCAGGGAAGAGAAAGATTCCTGACTTCAAGAATCGTTTTCCCCGGTGCCCGATCATTTGCAAACTGTCCCAATTCAATTTCTCTTCCAACCATCAAATGGGTGACCTCTCGTGCGGAGGTTTCAGAACGGGTTAAAGTTTTCACTAGTTTGCCATCACGAAAAACAGTGATCCGATCAGCTAGCCTGAAGATTTCTTCCATTTTGTGTGAAATATAGAGAATGGTCACGCCTTGTGAGCGAAGTTGATCGATCACCTGAAACAGTCTTTCAACTTCCGTTTCCGTCAACGCACTTGTCGGCTCATCCATGATCAGAATTTTTGTTTTGAGTGAAATCGCCTTTGCAATTTCTACTAATTGCTGATCACCAACCCGTAAGTTTCCTACTTTCTGCCGGGGTGAAATTTCACAATCCAATTGCTCAAATAGTTTTTGGGCTTCCTCCTCCATTTGCCGATCATCCAGAAAACCGAAAGCGGTCTTTTTTTCTCTCCCGAGAAATATATTGGCTGCAATGCTGAGATCTTCCACCAGATTCAATTCCTGGTGAATGATCCCAATCCCCGCTTCTTCAGCCTCTTTTGTTCCTGTGAATTGAACAGCTTTATCCCGGACGAATAATTCTCCTTCGTAATCGGTGATAACACCCGAGAGAATTTTCATCAACGTACTTTTGCCAGCACCATTTTCCCCACAAATGCAATGAACTTCTCCCGGAATGACATCGAACGAAATATCTTCCAGCGCATGAACACCTCCAAACCGCTTGGTGATATGTGAAATGGTGATCAGGGGAGAAACCATCAATAGAAATGCTTTCTTTATGGCCTTTAAAAATTGGAAAACAAAAAACAGCTTATTCTGGAATCTCTTTCATAACACTCGGTTTTCGAATCTGTTCCGGGACTTCTCCCAAATTTCTGCAAGCAATTAATTCTGCAACAATGCTGATGGCAATTTCCGGAACGGTTTGAGAGCCAATATTAAACCCAAGAGGTGCTTTCACTTTTTCAAGAGCTTCCCGGGAAATTCCTTCTCGAAGCAGTTCTTCAAAAATCAACTTGATTTTTCGCTTGCTTCCAATCATACCGATATAACAGGCGTCCGTTTCTGCAATATGAAACAACGTTTCCCCATCGTGCTTGTGTCCGCGTGTGACAATAATACAGTAAGTGTTGTGATGAATTTCAAGCTGTTCCAGTCCGTTTTCAAAATCATCAACAATTAAATTGGCCGCAAAAGGAAGTCGTTCCGGGTTGCAGTATTCTTTTCGATCATCAACAACCCAGACTTCAAAAGAGGCCTCTGCAGCGAGTTCTCCCACTTTTTGCCCGACATGCCCTGCCCCGATAATTATCACGCGATCTTTTTTTAAATGAGGCAGATATGAAATTCCGTTTTTGACATAAGGACGAGGCCGACTTTCTAAAGGCTTGATATTTTCCAGAAGCTTTTCAGGTGGTTCACTCTCCCCGCAAGAAGCTTCCAGTTCTCCGTTCTCGTTGATCAGATAAAAACTTCCTGACTGGGATTTTGTTTCTTCATGAGTGTCCAGAACAACAGCCTGGGTGAATCCTTTGTTCGATGAAAGAAGCTGTTCAATTTTTTCAAAATAGGTCCGGTCATCTTTCGGGTGAATTGGATCCACCAGCATTTTCATGCGTCCCCCACATATCAATCCTTCTTCCCAACCCGTTTCATGATCAAGCTGAAATGTGATAAGTTCACGCCCCCCTTCGTTGAGAAGTTTAAGGGCATCCCTTTTGACATCCGCTTCAACACACCCTCCGCCAAGTGTTCCTGATTGAGAACCATCGGGATAAACCGTCATGCAGGCGCCTGCTTTTTGAGGAGTGGAACCACGCGTTTCCACCAGCATGGCGAATGCAACGGATTTCCCCTGCTTCAAGGTTTCCAGAATATTTTGAATTTGTTCCTGCATGGACACTTTTCTATAAGACAGACGAAGTTGAATTCCGGCAATTAATTTGTAGGGAGTTAATTCGTATTGAGTAACTGGTTGGAAAGAAGCAATCGTGTAGAGCTGAGTTCCTCGCTGAATCCTTGAACCAGATCATTTTCCTCGCCGGGCAGAACTTCCCACGTATAGGTTTCTACTTCAAGATGAGGAGCGTAGGAAAGTTTTCCAATGGAGGTGATTGCTTTTTTCAGATCAGGTCGTGTTGTTTTTAACGGTCCGAGTTTTTCTGCATTAACAGGCACATGAAAATGAATTCTCCAGCATTCTGCATTCAGAAAACTTTCCGGCGGGTTTTCAATCAAGTTTTGATCAAGATCGACATAACGTAGAATTTCGCCTTCAGATGTTTTAGCCATCGTTTGATGCAAATAACGAGGTTCCACATAATTGGCCAACGTTTTTAATGCTTCCGGATTACCAGCAGGATTTTCCAATTCGATAGCACACGAAATATGCAATTTGTTGATTCGAATACCTGCCTGATCAACTCGCTGAATCGATTCTTCTACATTCTCAAATTCAACTGATTGATGACAAACATCATAACATAAACCGATATGGTCTCGAACCTCATCACTTGCATTTTCACTTTCAGCTTTTTTCCAAAGCTGTTTGAAAAACATCAACGCTTCATCAGTGGTTTCAATGATGCAAAATGGCTCTGGTTCAATCGCCAGCCGAATTCTTTTTCCCGATTCATCATGAAGGTCATCAAGAAAACGGGCAAGTTCAATAATTTGTGAAACACATTGATCAATCATCTTGCCATTGTATTCAAACTCTTTAAATCCCAACGGAACGGTGGAAATACTTCCTTCTCTTCCCTCTGGCATTAAAGCTGACAAAATTTGAGCAGACTGCTTTGTATATTCAAGACGTTCCTTTGTGCTCCAGTCTGGAAGATAAACATTTTCTTTCACTCGTTCTGAATGAAAATTCCCATAGGGAAATGCGTTGAGCGTGTAGCAAGAGAGATCACGATCATGTAACCCTTGAATAAAACGGTCAAGGAGATCCGGATTGTCAGACAATTCTTTCACAACCGGTTGTGCCAGCCAAAGCCCTGCAGCGAGCGGTGCATTGTATTTTTTCCGGATCGGAACCGAGTATTGATCGAGCCCTGATTCAATTTCAGCAACCGTCAAGCCGGGATGAACGTTTGTGCAATAGCTGAGTGGGAGCGTACTTATCGTCATTTGCTAATAATTTTCCTGATTGATTGCCTGTTTGAATGCTTGAATTCTTCACCATATCACCTATTCCCCTTCTTAAAAAGAGTTTCCAGCGTTGAGGTCCGATTTTGCGGAGCATTTCAGGTATCTGATGAATCGGACCTGGTAAAGGAATAAAAGTCTGTTGGCTTAAGACTTTATCCTATATAATCTTAAAATGATATCAGGGATGTTGTTGAATCTACCGGCATGTGACAATGAGATTCCATTTCCTGCAGTCAAAAGCCAATATTACGAGAAACTTTTCCCTGATTCGGGTGTTTTATAACTGGAAGATCGTCCTGCTCTATTCTGGTAAGTCAGTTTTGACAAGCCTGTTTGAAAAGTGACTGTTTCCACACAATAGCGTTTTGAAAAAATAACGAGGGTTTGTGTCAGCAATCAAACAAGAACTTAAAGAGTCGCCATACATTCATGACCCGGATGTCCGTTTGATGTTGCGCGTTAAGAATGAAGATGAAGAAGCATTCAGTGAGTTGATGTCCTCTTACCAGGATCGGCTTGTTGGCATTTTTACGAATCTGCTGGATGGAAAACAGTCTGCAGAAGATTTGGCCCAGGAAGTTTTTCTAAGAGTCTATCGAGCCCGGCACAGTTATGAACCGACTGCAAAATTTTCCACCTGGCTTTTTCGGATCGCTAATAACGTTGCAAGTAACATCAGGCGAAAAAACAAAAATCGGAAAGAAGTCAAACTGAATCCTAAAGAGACTGGCTCAATGGAAATTCGACCGGAAGAACAAATAATAGCAGATAAGTCTGCATTGATGCCTAACCGTCAAATTGCTAACCGTGAACTGCAACTGATAGTACGGAATGCACTGGATGAATTAGGCGAGAACCAACAGATGGCAGTTTTGTTAAACAAGTTTGAAGGAATGAACTATTCTGAAATCGCAGAATGTATGGACCTCACTCCTTCTGCAGTTAAATCACTGTTGTCTCGTGCAAGAGAAAAACTGAGAACAATTCTGGAACAATATATTAATTTGGTTTAATGGAAGATTATTTTATAATCTTTTTGAACTGGTGAATAAAATGGGAAAAAGTCATCGACTGACAAAAGAACATCGCGAGAATCTGGTTGCTTTTATTGATGGAGAACTGGAACAGGAGACGCTGCGCGATCTTCAAAAAACCCTGACCGAAAACCCAGTTGCGCAACATGAGATTGATGTCCTGAAAAAAACGTGGGGGTTGCTTGATTATCTCGACCGCCCAGATGCTTCAGAAGATGTGATCGGGAACACTCTTACGGAAATACAGGTTTATCAGACGAAAAGCGAAAAATTCGCTATGCCTGCATGGTGGAATCAGGTCAGGCAGGGGTTTGTCTACTTTTCATCTGTTGCAGGAATTTTGTTTGCGGTAACAGTTGGTTACCTGACAGCAACCCAGTGGATTCCTTCACCAACAGACGAAATTGCAAAGGATCTCCCTGTCATC
>JAJRVU010000331.1 GCA_024277145.1 Planctomycetota bacterium | reverse complement strand
CTACAGCAAACAGGCAGTCAACCGAAGAAGCGGATGATAGATTTCACGTTTGATAGTCATGGGACGGTGAAGGTGAGGCTTCTTGTGCCTTCGGCACCCAACCAAACAAGTTGGTCGGGCCACCCTTTATTAAATTGTGTTCAATAAAAAACGGCGAGATTATTCGTCAGGCAGAGCCTGGCCTACAGCTCAAATATAAATGCAGTTGAAAACATTAAAAGGATTAATGGATGTCGGGAAAATTTTATCGAATTCATACCGACCGGACAGAAACGGTCCATTCGTTTGAGAATATTTATAGTGGGCCTGTCGAATCTTCCTGCTGGCTGCTTGGTGGAGGTCCTTCTTTAAATGAGTCTGATCTGCAAGCAATTTCTCAAAGCCCCATACCGGTAATGACAATTAACCTGGCGGGGAGTCATTTGATTCGTCCTCAATTCTGGACATCTTATGATCCTTCTGCGCGCTTTCATCGGTCGATATATCTTGATCCGGGGATCATGAAACTGGTGCATCGACGAAGATCGATGGATATCGTTCCAGATTCGACTTTCAAGGTGTGTGATTGCCCGAATACTTTTTTCTTTGATCGAGATCAGGACCGAGGGTTTGCTGATTTTCTCTCGCCAAGCAATGAAGGGGTTGTTGATTGGGCCGATTCGATGGTTCAGTCAATCGATCTTCTCTATCAATTGGGTTTTCGGAAAATTTATCTTGCAGGATGTGAAATGAAAATTCATCCAACTCGGGAACAGATAGATCTTGCGCGAGAACATGGAGTGGAATGCCAGGGAAATTCGCTGTTGAGCGATTTTTTAACGGCTTGTCACAAGGTTGGACTTTCAAATGAAAAACTGGAAGAAGTTTCTTCGTGTGAAATTTATCATTTTGATGAAAGTAAATCATTGCAGGCGAGTGCCAACACTGAGCAGCATTATTTTCGAGTTTCGCAGTATTTAAGGTTATCGCGCAGGTCGATGGCGATTGCGGGAATGCAATTGATTTCTGTGACTCCTGGAAGTCGCCTGAATGATTATTTTCCTTTTTTTAGTGTTGAAAACGTTATCAAAGAAATTCATGGCCGAGTGGGTGATCCTTTAAAGGAACCTGTGCGGGGGCAGTATCATGTTAAGGGGCCTCGATTGCCGGAGGGGACCGGACCAATGCGAGATTTTCGTCCGCACAACTGGCCTGTTGATCGAGTGAAGAAAAATAACGATGCGAACGGGGAAAATAAAATATTTCAGGGGAAAATGAATCGCGATGATGACGATATTCCCGAAGAAGAAATCCTGATTGAACAGAATGAAAACGGAAACCAGCCTGACAGGAACAGGGTTCGTTCAAGAGTTGAGATATTGAATGAGTTGCGAGAATTAAAAGAGCATCGTGGTGAGATTGATGAAATGGGTTAGACATTGTCGAATGCTGACTTATTGAGTTCGAAAAAAGGATGAGTTTGAAAAAAGGGAGTGTTTCATTTGAGCATGGAAGTCACGCTGATCATTCCACAATACAACCGGATTGAATTAACACTTTCGTGTGTGAAATCCATACGAGCAAAAGAGTTTTCGAACTGGCCCATTATTGTTGTGGATGATGGGAGTGAAAAAGAACGAGTGTGGATAGAAGAACAGTTTCAACCTTTTGATGTGGAATTGATTTTTCAAAAACATCAAGGTGTTTCCTCAGCTTGGAATCGTGGGATTGAGTTTGCGAAAACACCTTATGTGTTGCTGCTGAATAACGACGTGATGTTTCATGGTGAAGTGATTGAAGAGTTGTTTATTCCTCTTGAATACAAGAGTGCATTAATGACAGGAGTTCGTTCTCGGCATGAAAAAAGGTTGCCTGTTGAATTGCTTGAAAGGCTGCCTGCACGAGAATTTCTGGAAGGTTGGTGTTTTGGATTTCGTAAGAATTTGTGGGAAAAAGTGGGTCGGTTTGATGAATTGATGTCTGTTTATTGGTCAGACACCGATTTTCAATTAAAGGTAATGAGTGAAATTTCGGCTGGACAGAATAGTTTTAAAGTGTGTGAGGGGTTGCCTGTTTGTCATTACGGACATCAAACAACGATCCAGCTTGGGGATCGCCAGAAACAGTGGAGGGAAGATCGGGAAGTCTTTTTAAATCGTTGGAATAATTATTGAAGGAAGATATTAACCACGAAGCCAGATATTACAAAGGAAAAAAGAAGTCTCACGCGGAGTTCGCAGAGACGCAGAGAAATTATATAAATACTGTATTGGAATGATTAATTGGATTTAGTTTTTGATGAGTTATGAATGGAAGCGAACGTTAGCTCGTTATCGTCGAACTGCAAATCAAGATTATCCAAAATTAAAAACTGCGTTGTTTCTTACGGGTGATGTACAGGAAGTTCTCGGATACCTGATTCAGCTTAATTTCAAACTGAACGAAGAAGTGGATATCTGGCTGAGTCCGGTTCATTCTCATCTGCAACCTTTATTTGAGCAACAGCCTAAAGTGAGAAAAGTCTTTTTATGTTTATCTGAGAAGCCTATGTGTCAGGTGAAAAGTTGTGACGCAGATTTTCTTCGTATTTATGGTCGGTATGAAAAAATATTGGTCTGGGAGAATGGGGTTTGCGAGATTTAGAGTAGCAAGCCGAAGTCGAGAAAGTCAATTTGGAGAAGGAGAAAGAGCCGAAAATGAATTTTCATTTGTTACAAGTTTGCAATGTGGGGCAGATTGTGGGGGGAACCGGAGCCTGCACCTTGTCTGTTGTGAAAAGTCTTCCCGAGATAAAACATTCGGTTGTTTGTCTGGGAAAAATCTCTCCTGATATGTCTCGTATTTTTAAAGGGGTTGATTTATACGAATGGAAGAGCATTACACAAAAGCAGGTGGAACAGGTTCAACCTGATCTGGTCCTGTTTCATAATACTCACCAGAGGCGAGTTGAAGATGAGTTGTTTCAAGTGACTCTTCATTATGTTCATTCCCGAATTACGCCTGTTAAAGCAGATCGAACAATGTACTGTTCACGATGGCTTGCAGATCAATATCAAGCGAAAGAGGAGCAGGTTTGTTTGCAATCTGTTTTTAAGCCTTTGATTTCGACGAGATTGAAAGAAGAAGATTATTTGTTACGGAAAGGTCAGGGAAACGATCCGGGGCTTCCAGAAATTAAAGATGACAGGCAGGTTCGGGTCGGTCGGATTTGTACGCCTCAATTGAAAAAGTGGCCAGGAGTTCTTATTGAGATGTATGAAAAATTGTCTCAGAATTTCCCACAGATATGCTGGGAGTTTGTCGGGTGTCCTGAAGGGATGCAGCAAAAGTTACTTGAGGCATGTAAGGGGCGGGCTAAATTTATTCCTGCGAAATGGGAAGCTCGTGAACATTTATGGGAATGGGATATCATGCTTTATCACAACCCGGATGTGACGGAATCGTTTGGTCGTACGGTTGCAGAATCGATGAGGTCAGCTTGTATTCCGATTGTGGATAATCGTGGTGGATTTCGGGAGCAGATTATTCCCGGGACCGGTTACCTGTGTGATACTCATGCAGAATTTGAACAGGCTCTCAGGGAATTAATGGATAATGATTTGAGAAAAGAAATGTCATTCCGTTGCAAGGAGCATTCGGATCAACAGTTTTCGTTGCGTCGATTTGGTGATGATTTACTGGATCAGTTTCAGGCAGCGTGTGGCGTTTCTGCTTGATCTGTTTTTTTCTCAATTTGATCTGATTGTTTCTCAATGCTGGTTGCAAAGCCTTTTGAAATATTCTGTGCTTGAATATTCAGATCGTCCATCGCATTTTGAACGATTTCCGTGTAGTGATCAAGTTGTTCCCGCCTGATTTTTTTGGGAACGTAGATTGGTTTTCCGACGCAGGCTGTCATTTTTGAGAATGGTTTGGGGATTACCTGATCTGTCCAGCTTCCTTTGATCGTCCAGAAACGATTGCAAGCATAAGCTGTTGGAAGGATGCCTCGTCCTGTTTGTGAAGCGAGAAATACAATTCCGCTTTTGATTTCTTGTCTTGGTCCTCTTGGTCCATCTGGCGTGATGACGATACTGTGATCTTCTGTTTTTTCGATGAGTTGTTTTATCGCTCTGGCTCCCCCTTTACTGCTTGAACCTCGCACGGGTGTAATTCCAACCCGGCTCATGATTTCCGCGAGATAAGAACCATCCTGATGTTGGCTGACCAGTGCAGCCGTATTTTTCTGGGGAACAATCAATACGGGAATAACGAGTTCATGATGCCAGACGCTGATCAGGAATCGTTCTTTTTCTGCTTCCAGATAATTGCTTTCAGGGACTTCAAACAGGAGTTTTTTCTTGCATGTCAGGAAGAGAGTCTTAAAGACGACAACGACGACATTGGCAACAATTTTAGTCAGTAATTTGCTTCGTATTTTCAACGAACTTCTCCGGTGGACCTATCAAATATCAGAATCTGGGTCGTTTCTGTGTGCATTCTCAAAACT
>JAJRVU010000330.1 GCA_024277145.1 Planctomycetota bacterium | reverse complement strand
GAGGTCTGTTTCTGTTGGAATTATCATCCTTCCGATTTGGTCTTTGGCAGGACCAGTTTTTCTTGTTAGTGTTTCCAAGCCTGTTACTCTGGAAATCTCTGAAGAACAGGCACCCGTCGAACCAATATTTGAAAGTGGGCAACC
Source organism: Planctomycetota bacterium (assembly GCA_024277145.1). GTDB lineage: Bacteria > Planctomycetota > Planctomycetia > Planctomycetales > Planctomycetaceae > JAJRVU01. The sequence goes on along the minus strand of JAJRVU010000330.1, from coordinate 19,559 downwards.
GCTTCCTGCATTTAATTCGTTCCCATCAAATGAAACATTCAATACAGAACTACCGGGAAATTTCTCTCAAGCAAACAGCGATGAATCTTTAAAAACGACAACCCCAACCAAATCAGCAATCGCTCAACCGCCTGTCAGTTCGTTTTCGTTTACAAAGTATCTTCCATTCGTCTTAAGTTTCTTTTGGTTTATGGGTTTGGGAGCATTTTTGCTACGTCTTTTTGTCGGGCGAAATCAAATTTTCAGGATCACGCAAAACGCAACCGATTGCCCGGACTGGGTTCAGGAAATCTACGCTTATGTCAGCAATGATATGAACTGTTCAAAAAGAATTCCGTTAAAACAGGTGACTAAAATCCACTCGCCATTCCTGTTTGGCCTGAGAAAACCGATCCTTTTTCTGCCGGAGTATTTGTGCAGTGAAGAGCACCGGGAAGATTTACCTGCGATCTTTGCCCATGAGATTTCTCACTTGAAATCACATGACTTGCATTGGCACATCCTTTTGTATGTACAATCTGCGATCCTCTGGTTTCATCCGCTGGCTTGGAAAATGACTTCTGCCCATCTTTCTGTGTGTGAATTGGTGAGCGATAACATTTCCGCATCCATGATCGGTGACGCATCTGCTTACAGCAGGACTCTTGCAAAAGTTGCCAGCAGAATTATCCAATCTTCACCCACAACTGCTTTAGCGATGGCGAGAGTTTCTGATATCACCCGAAGGCTGGACGCACTCCAGAAAAAACTGTTTGATTCCCCGATACGAAAACGAAAAGTGATCCTGTTTTTAATCCTGTCGATCCTGTTCACTTTATCGATTGCCAGTTTTCAACTCGGCTATGCAGATAATAAAACAGAGCAGGGAGGTGAAGCGAACATTGTTGCTGATAATAAACTGGGGGAAAAGAAAGCCAAAGCAGAGACAAACCCCGAAAAAGTCGCTCAAAACAAAAACATCATTACGGGAAAAGTGACTTCATCCAATGGTCGGCCAGAATGGGGCATCAATATTTTCTCCTTTGAGAGAGGTCTCGACGATAACAAATCTAAAGCAAGTTTCAGTTGTATCTCCAAAAGAGATGGCACCTTCGAAATGGAAGTTGACTCAAATAAAGCTTATCTGGTTTATATTGATGACAGCCAGGAAGGAGTCTCACCGTATCATGTTATTGCTGTCCGGGAAGGAGTTAAACCTGAGTCTCTGAATTTTCAAATATCGGACAAAACATTCATCCACGGAAAAGTGACATCTGAAGACAAAAAGATGTACCTCGGCGACAAATACGTCACCATTCGTAAAGTTGAAAGCATTCTTGCCAGCAGTTTAGGGGAAGATTCCGACAGACAACTCGAATTCCTTTTTCAAATTCGTCAAAGAATTGGTCAACACGGAGAATACAAAGCTCACCTTCCACCCGGTGAATATTCTGTGCAAGGTCCTCACTATTCAAAAATCAAGAAGATCGATATTTCAGCAAACGACCAACCGGAAATTAATTTTCATGTTGTCAAGAAAACAAACAAGCTATTAAAAGGCAAAGTTTTCTTGAAAGGCCATCCAGAACAAACATTGAGTGACATTACCATTTGGGGACTCACCGGATATTCTGATCAGACTATCATACTCGCAGCAAATGCCAACGCGAATGGTCAGTTCTCTATGACTAGTTATCCATTTAAAACAAAACTCTTTGCCTGGAACAAAGATCGAACTCTCGGAGGAATTGCTAACCTTGCTATCAACCAGAATGAAGTTGATATTCCCATTTCTCCAACAGTCACTGCAACAGGAAAACTTATTGATTCGACAGGCAATCCGATCAAGAATAAATCTTTAACATTTGGAATTAACACTAATTTAAACAGCTACGATTTAACCAAAAAAATAAGGTACTCCAGGAATATCAAGACAGATAGAAACGGTTCTTTTCTGACTGAAAATATTGTGATAGGTTTGAAATATACTATTACAGCAAACGGGGTTGAAAACGAAGATAATTTACAGCCATTTGCATCATTCAAATTAAAAAACGCCAAAAACATCGACCTCGGCACAATCGTGTTTGAAGCTCCCAACTCGAAAAACGTAAATATCAAAGCTCAAAGAAATTCGAATCCAGATAAAGTTGTAGCTCAAGTTAAAAAACCTAACAAAAAACCAGCACCCAAAAAAGTTGCAACTGATGACGGCGTGGTCTCTGGTACGGTCGTCGATGAAGCAGGCAAACCGGTTGAAGGGGCTAAAGTTCGTGTTCATGATAATAAAATCTATGAAACAAAAACGGATATAGAAGGCCATTTTCGTGTTGTAAGAAACAAGCCTTATTTCAAAGGAACGATCATTGTCGCAACTCATGAAAATAATCAACTGAGCACTTTCAAAATGACACCTGACAAATCTGGAAAGGATGGTTTAACTCTTCCTGAACCGGTTAAACTTGTACTGAAACCATCCAGTCTGTCAACAGTTCATGTTATAGACAATAAAGGTAACCCCATTGAAAACGCAAAAGTTGTTGCAGTGCATAATAAATTTCTTCCTTACTATATAGCGGTAACAAACAAGAAAGGTCTCGCGATTGTTCGTTATCCAGCAGAATTAAAATTCCGTTTTGTTTCCGCACTTAAAGCAGGCAAAGGTTATGACTATCTCATCAACTACAATCAGGATCATTTTAGTTCCAACTATCATAATACGAATCCACTCCTGCCAAAAAATGTAAATCTGGTTCTGGATGGTGTCCGCACATTTCGGCTGAGAATGATAAATTCTGCTGGTGATCCTATCCCTGGTATCAAAATTGGACCTAAAGCACTCTCTAAAAAGAGAAAAGATTCTAAACAGAAATACATCCGATTAAGAATGAACGGAAATTCTGCTTTTGCAGCAACTTCTGATCAAAACGGGATCGTAGAGTTCCCCTGGTTTTCAAAAAACAATACCTACGCAGCAATGGACATTCTCTCGAAAGAATTCAAGCCGGTTAAATCAATCGTTTTTGATTTAGATTATCAATACTCCGACGACATCATTGATGTCACCCTTTTCAAGAAAAATATCATCAAGGGAAAAGTCACTTTCCCAGATGGCAAACCAGCAGGAGGAATCCATATTCATGCTGATGGAACTGGTCTTGGAGGGCATGATTCAAATGCAAACGGTCATGCAGTCACTAAAGAGGATGGAACCTATGAAATGTCTGTTGAATCACAAAAAGCCTATCTCTTGTATATCGAAGATAAAAACTGGACTGCAACTTTTCAGCAATTGGCAGTCTGGGAAGGGATCGAAGACAAACCTTTAAATTTTCAATTAACAAACAAAACATTCATCCACGGCAGAGTCACACTTGGGGAGAATAAAACGAAGCCTGCTGGTAAATACGTTTCGGTTCATAAAGATATTATCATTCCCGCACAAAGTTTAGGAACTGATAAAAAGGATTACATTTATTTATCTTATCACGGTATGGTAGCAACTGATAAAGAAGGCAAATACAAAATCCATGTCCCACCAGGTGAATATTCCATTCGAGTGACCGGCCAATTAAACGAAAAAATATCGGTTGTTGAAAATGAAAGTAAAAAACAGGATTTCCACATAAGACGAAAACTGAAAGGAATTCTTGCAGGCAAAGTCCACCTGAAGGGTCATCCTGAAAAACTTCTGAAAGACATCACCATCTCAGGAGTAGTTATGCACGAAGCTCAATATGGTGATCTGCATACAAAAACTGATAAAAATGGAAAATTCAAAACAGAAAGATACCTTTATAAAACGATTGTTTATGCCGGTAATAAAGACCGTTCGTTGGGAGGTATGAAAATCATTTCAGCTGACGACACAAATGTGAAAATTGCTGTTGCTCCAACTGCAGATGCAACGGGTATCCTTGCAGACTCTGCAGGAAACCCAATTAAAAACGATTCTAATTTGCAATGTGCAGTTAAAATTTCTCTGGGAAGAGGAACATTACACAGAAACGGATTAGGTCCGTATATTGAAACAGACGAGAATGGACGCTTCCATGCAAAAGGATTGGTGATCGGTCAGAAATATCGGTTCCTTTATCGAGTTAAAAACAGATCCCATACACTCAAGGTCATCAGACCACGCAATACCAAAAACATCGACCTCGGCACAATCGTGTTTGATAAGAAATAACGCCGACAGTAGAATGTGAATCCGTAATAGCCCTCGCTCATTTATTCTGTTTTTACACGAACGGAAATGTCAAAACCGACTGTCCATTTGTAAGCCTTTCAAATTTTTCAGGATTCAAAACGGGAATCTGAATCAAATCTGCTAATGTCTCTGCGCGTGTATTTGCCCTATCTTATTACCCTGATTAAACTTAGCAGTATATAAGAAGTTTTTGTTCGTGTAAAAACTATGATTTATCCCCACATTGGCACACGGGATGCGTTGTAAATATCCAGAGATCCTCTTGCTGAGATCACCCCGTTACCTAATAATGCTTTTAGAAATTAGTAAGCGGGCAGGTATTTCAGTGGGAGAGGTTGATTCGTGGATTTTTTACATCCAACCATTCAAAAGTTTTTTGGCGATGCAATATTTGAGTTTGTCGGACTTGGGATATTGATTACCGTTTCGATTGCGTTGACTCTTCGGATCAGACAGCGTTTTCAGGGTAATGATGATCCTGCGGAAGTCGATCATCAAATGTTGTTACAAATTAAAGAATTACGTCGTGAGGGTGACCTGACAGACGAAGAATTCCGATCCATCAAAGGTCGGTTAGTCGAACGAATAGACGATTCTTTCACTCAGGCAGATCGGTGAACGCATTGTTAGTATGAATGCTATAACCGTTACTGTTGATTTTTTTGTTAGTGTGACAAAACAACCAGAGTTTTCCAATTGTGACTGATTGGATACAAGGATGTTGAGTGAAGATTCAGAATAATTTCGTGCATTGGTTTTGCAGGGACGCAAAAAGGGAATGACGAGGACATTTATTTCCTGGCACGAGCTGCAATGATGAAAGAAAACTAATGCCCACAAGTAAAGATAATACATCCGGAAAAAAGACAAGCACAGGTAAGAAAAACGCAAACTGTTCATTCTGTCGTAAAAGCTATCGAGAGGTCGGTCCATTAGTGGAAGGCCCTGAAGATGTTTACATTTGCGGCGAATGCATTGATTTGTGTGAATCGATACTTGATCAGGAACGTAAACGACGTGGTTCGTCTAAAAAACTTTTCTCTACTGTTCCTACCCCTCGTGAAATCGTCAGTCATCTTGAAGAGTACGTGATTGGTCAGGAAAAAGCCAAAAAAGTTCTCGCAGTGGCTGTACACAATCACTATAAAAGATTAATGCATCAGGAAACCGAAGAGGATTCAGATGTCGAAATCGAAAAATCCAACGTCCTTTTTGTCGGCCCAACCGGTTCCGGTAAAACATTGCTTGCAAGAACTCTTGCAAAATATTTGCAGGTTCCCTTTGCCATCGGCGATGCAACAACCCTGACTGAAGCCGGGTACGTTGGCGAAGATGTTGAAAACCTTCTTCTAAAACTGCTTCATGCTGCTGACTTTGATATTGAAGCTGCTCAAAGAGGAATTCTGTTCATCGATGAAATCGACAAGATTGGAAAAACGAGCCAGAACGTTTCTATCACAAGAGATGTCTCCGGCGAAGGGGTTCAGCAGGCGTTATTGAAAATGCTTGAAGGAACCGTTGCCAATGTGCCTCCTCAGGGGGGACGAAAACATCCCGAGCAACAGTACATTCAAATTGACACGACAAACATCCTCTTCATTTGCGGTGGAACATTCACAGGAATTGAAGAAATTGTCGCGGAACGTCTTGGCAAAAAGACCATTGGATTCGGCCAGGAAGTTTCTGTTGATAAGGAAGAAGATCAATATGAACTATTAAACAAAGTGGGAGTAGACGACATTCTCAGCTTTGGATTGATTCCTGAACTTGTTGGACGTCTTCCCGTTATCAGTAACCTTTCTCAATTAAGTGTGGATGATCTTTGCAAAATCCTTACCGAACCAAAGAACTCTCTGATCAAACAATACGAGAAGCTCTTTGAAATGGAAGAAGCAACACTTATCTTTGAGGAAGAAGCCATAAAAGAAGTCGCGCAGATTGCTTTTGACAAAAACACCGGAGCAAGAGGTTTAAGAACTGTGATTGAGCAAGCGATGTTTGATGTCATGTACGAACTTCCTGACCAGAAAAAAGGAATGAAATACACAATGACCGCAGAAGTTGTTCGTGGAGACAAACCGTTCTTCCAACAGCAGGATGATTCCGCTGCAGCATAATCTATATTGGCTGCCTGAAAAAAGCATGCTGATCATTAAAAAATGATTCATTCAAATTAACATTAACGTCACCGGACTCTTTCCCGTGGCGTTTTTTTTCTGCGCTATGCAAAACTATGCAAACACTTCTAACCTCACCAAATTACGTTTAATGCAATTCACTGTACATAATAATTGAACGTATTAATTCTCTTTCCTGGCTTAATAATTGAATCATCAACAATTGATTCTTATCACCGTGACATTTAAAGTAAAAGAGAATTCATTGGTGTCATTATTATTTAATCATTGAATCAATAAATAAACCTGCCTTTGTTTTTCCCACCCAGGAGCTTGCCTGATGAACCGTCTGCCTTCAGTTTCTCGCATATTTTTTCATCGTATTCATTTTTTCCATATACGTTTTTTTGTTCTTATTCTTCTCTCAATAATTAATATTCAACAACTTGAAGCAGACAGCATTGATTGGAAGAACGAATACTCAGGAAACGCAGCAAGCGGACCAAACGTTGTTGCGATTTGGCAATTCAATAAAAACTCGAAACTTAAAGACAGCTCTGGCAATAATCACCACGGAATTTTAAATGGTGCAACAATCTCTTCCTCTGGAATTTTTGGCGGATGCCTTGAATCCACGAACACTTTCCCTGACCTGGCTTCTCCACATTATATTCGGATCAATCACAATCCTGAACTTTCATTAACAGGCGCATTCACAATAGAAATGTGGTTAAAACTCAAGCCGGAGAGCCCAAACAAAAATTCATCTTATTTGATTGATAAAAAGTATGCTTCCCATCATGGTTATCAAATACTACTGGACCAATTAAAAGAACCGAATCAATTTCAGTTCAGAACTGTTCTCGGTTTTGGCAATTCTTCGAAATCGTTTTTTTCCAATAATATCATTTTAAAAACTGGAGAATGGAACCACTTTGCATTCACATATGATGGAAAGGGAAAAGGATCTTTTCTCTTAAATGGACTTCCGGTTGGAAACAGCTTCTATGCAAATCATGGAAGTATTAGCTCGGGAAATCAGCCTGTCACTATTGGCGACAGAAACGGAAGCAACTATGGCAGCTTTCATGGTTTTATTGACCAGGTTCGATTGTCGCGAGGCGTTTTGTATTTTCAAAGTTTACAAATTGAAATCAATCGTTCACGGACTGCATTTCGGCGTATGGAATTAATCCCGGACACTCATATTCGTATTAAAAACCGAAGTCAAAAAACGCTTAAAGACTTACAGGTTGGATTTTCTATTGAAAAGAAATTAATCAAGCATATCCCAATCAAATTGCTCAGTCCGGGAGAGCAAATAGATATAACTTTTTCCATTCCTACAAATCTGAAACCGGGTGAGTATCAATCTTCTATTCAAATCAAACAAAAAGGGACAATAGAAATATTAATTGATCAGCCTGTTCCATTTACCATTATTCGCAGAAACCTTCCCCATAAAATGCCTGTTGTCATGTGGGGAATTGGTGGAATTGAAGGTGTCACCGAACAGTTTCCAAAACTGAAAGAGATTGGCTTTACCCATTTCCTGGGACTTAGGCTTGATTATCATAAAATCTGGAAAGAGCAGAAAGCTTCTGTTGCAATTAATGAACCGACACTTAAAAAAGCGGAAAAACTACTGGACGAAGCATTTAAGAATAATCTGGGAATCATTCTTTCGATGTCACCACACGCTCTTTTAGATTCCAAAGAAAAATATTTACGCCTGAATCATAATGGAAAACCGTACAAGCGACCGAACATCAACGGCCTTCATCCTGAAATTCAAGAATACTTTTATAATTCAGGGAAATCTGCCTTCCTGACTTATGAAAAGTATCCTGCTTTTTCTGGCGCACTTATTGAATCAGAAATTCGTGATGGAAGTCAGCTAAGTTTCACGGACATCGATTTCAAAGCTTACAAAAAAGCTACAGGTTTTGATTTCCCTGAACTCGCTTTACATAAAAGAGGTGTGAAATTCACCAATCTAAAAGACTTCCCAAAAAACCGCGTTATTAAAGATAACAATGAACTGCTTCGTTTTTACAAATGGTTCTGGAAAGAAGGGGATGCCTGGAACATTCTCAATAGCCAAATTCAAAAAGGATTAAAAACCAGTAAACGGAAAGATCTATGGACATTCTTTGACCCTGCAGTTCGTGTTCCCAGCATTTATGGAAGCGGTGGAAATGTCGATTTCATTTCCCATTGGACATACACTTATCCTGACCCGATTCGAATCGGGCTTTGCACAGATGAACTACTGGCTATGGCCAAAGGAGCGAAACAACCACAGAACATCATGAAGATGACTCAAATCATATGGTATCGATCATCGACCGCACCGAAATCAGTAACAGATAAATCTAAATCTGCACAAGATCACTGGAGTGATCTTGATCCGGGAGCTGACTACATTACGATTGCGCCAACCCATTTACGTGAAGCATTATTCATCAAATTATCCCGTGCGATAAAAGGGATCATGTATCATGGTTGGCAATCACTTGTTCCTACTAAAGGACACTCTGCCTACAGGTACACAAATCCTGAAACGCAACATGAATTGAAACGCTTAATTGAGAATATTGTAAAACCCTTTGGCCCGATGCTGCTTCAAATCCCGGAAGCCCCCAAAAAAATAGCGTTCCTGGAAAGTTTTTCATCACAAATGTTTGCCAACCGCGGCACCTATGGCTGGGGAGGGGGTTGGGGAGCAGATGCCTGGCATGTTCTTCAATACGCGCAACTGCATCCCGAAATTATTTACGATGAAACCGTCATTCAAAATGGTCTTGGTCAATACAAAGTACTGGCACTTTTTGACTGTGATGTTTTAACGGAAACCGTTGTCAAAAATATTCTGCAATTTCAAAAAAGGGGAGGAATTGTTGTAGCGGATAACCGACTTTGCCCAGCAATTCAAGCAGATATTAAAATCACGCCCTATTTCAGAATCAAAGACATTCAAAAAGACAATGAGAATCTTCACCGTATTGCAACCAGTTTAAGAAGCCAGTTAAAAAGCAGATTCCAGTCTTACATCAGTGCAGATAATCAAAATGTGCTTACCTATCATCGTGAAGCAGATCAAACGAAGTATATTTTTATTGTTAATAATAAAAGAGAAGCAGGAGATTATGTAGGCAGATTTAACCGTGTTCTGGAACGAGGAATTCCAACGGAAACGACAATCACTCTCAATCAAAGCGAAGGTGTTATTTACGATATCATTAATGGAGAAATGATCGAAACAATCAAAAATCAGAAAAATCAAATTGAAATACCACTCATTTTGGGTCCGGGAGAAGGGCAAATTCTGATGATCACGCCAAAACCAGTCCATAAAATCATGATCACCAATAAAAACAAGGTTACCAAAGGAAATTCACTTTCATCTTCTATTCAAATTCTTGATAATGATGACGAGCCTTTTCCGGGAGTTATTCCTGTCTATGTTTCCATTATTGATCCGAATGGTCAGGAAGCAGAGTTTAGTGGATATTATGGCGCAGCGGGAGGAAATATTGACCTCAAATTAGACCTGGCACCCAACGATGCCTCAGGCATGTGGGAAATCCGAGTCCGTGATCTGGCCAGTAGGAAATCAGGACGCTCATTTTTCCGTGTTGAGTAACTTTGCTCGCTGTCTGAATAATTCCCATACATTTATTTATTAAGAATATGAAAAAGAAATACTTCAATGACAAATCCAATACACGAGGAACTCTATCAACTGAACATAAAACTGTTGAATTCTATTGATCAACAGAACTGGGATATCTACAAGGAACTCTGTGCAGAAAACTTCACTGCATTTGAACCGGAAGCGGGTGGGCACCTGATCGAAGGACTCCCTTTCCATTATTTCTATTTTGAAAAGCCATCAAGCAACCAGAGAAAACAGTCATCCATCAGTTCATTCAAAGCGAGAGTTTACGATAGCATTGCAATCGTAACGTACACTCGGTTGACCCAAACAGAAACAGCAGAGGGTGAACTACTTTCCGGTGAATCCCAGGAAACCCGAGTCTGGCATCAACAGAACAAAAAATGGATCCATGTCCATTTCCATCGATCATAATAGAAATTAAAAGAATTCTCTCGCAGAGTTCGCATCGGTAGGGTCTTCTGTGCAGACCGAAATTGAAACATTTTACCTTGTTCGATGGTATGCAAAGCAGACCCTACTAGTCCAATACCTTGAATTAGTTCTTACGAAAGCTGAAATGCTTCGTTCAGTTTCTCCAGCGCCAGTTTTCCGGACTCAGCAGAGACAATTGCACTTACACGAATTTCGCTGGTGTTAATCAATCGAACATTGATTCCTGCTTCGGAAAATGCATTAAACATTTTTTCACCAACGCCCGTATGGCTTCTCAATCCAATTCCAACAACGGAAAGTTTGGCAACATGTTCCTCTGAAAGAATTTCTGATCCGGAATAGGTTTCAAGCAGTTTTTCACAAACTCCCAAACAATGTTGCAAATCTCCACTCGGAATTGTAAATGAAAGGCTTGCATTTTTCCCATGACTGATATTCTGAACGATCATATCAACCATCACTCCACCTTCTGCCACAGATGAAAATATTCTGGCAGCAATTCCAGGTTCATCTGGAAGTTGACGAATGGTGATTCTTGCCTGCGTATCATCAAGTTGAACTTCACTGACAACAATATCTTCCATGGAAGAGAGTTGATCAACAATATCTCTTTCCAGATCTGCTTGTAAATTCTTTTTTTCAGGCGAATGAGTACGTCCCACAGCTGGACTAGCTGCTTTTTCTTTATCGAGTTCAAAACCATCATGAATAGCATTGACGGCTGAATCACATTGATCTCGATTCACAAGAACAGAGATCTTGATATCACTTGTGGTGACCATTCCAATATTAATTTTGGCATCAGCCAGTGACTGAAACATCTGGGAAGCAACTCCCGTGTGTGTTCTCATACCGTTCCCAACCGCAGAAACTTTGGACAGGTTTGTTCCATGTTGAACTTTCCCTGCACCAATCGCTTCAACAGCTTCTCCTGCAGCGGTTAGCGCCTCTGCCAGATCTTCTTCAGGAACCGTGAAGGAGACTTCTGCAAGTCCACCAGACCCCACATCCTGAACGATCATATCAATTGGAATTTTTCTTCCAGCCATCTTGGAAAATATCTGGTTCATAATTCCCGGACGATCAGGAAGTTCAGACAAACTGACACGGGCAGCATTTCGCATCAACGCAACACCCGTGACAACAGAAGTGTCATCAGAAACCAGTTCAGTAATCAATGTTCCTTCACCATCTGCATAAGCTGGTCGAACACGAATGGGAACCTGATATTTTTTTGCAAATTCAATGGAACGAGAATGCATGACACCCGCACCAAGGCTGGCCATTTCAAGCATTTCATCATAGCCAACGTGATTAATCTTACGAGCCTGATCAACCAATCGGGGATCAGTTGTGAAAACTCCTTCCACATCGGTATAGATTTCACATTCATCCGCTTGAAGAACTGCAGCTAAAGCAGTCGCAGTGGTATCACTTCCACCTCGACCCAACGTTGTGATATTAAAATCTTCATCCACACCCTGAAAACCTGCTGCAATAACAATTTTACCTTCTTCCAAAGCCTTTCTCATTCTCTTTGTTGAGATATCTTGAATACGGGCTTTTGTATGAGAGGAATCGGTCACTACTCCAATTTGTGCACCTGTCAGGCTGATAGCCTCTTCCCCCAATTCATGAACAGCCATCGCCATCAAGGCAACAGACTCCTGCTCTCCGGTTGAAAGAAGCATGTCAATTTCACGAGGGGCAGGGTTGTCGGTGATTTCTGCTGCAAGGGTGAGAAGCTCATCTGTTTTTTTTCCACGAGCACTTACAACCATAACCACCTGATGGCCTTTTTGTTTGGCAGAAACCGCGCGCTTAGCTGCAGCTTTTACTTTGCTTGCATCCGCAACACTTGTTCCCCCAAATTTTTGAACAATTAAAGCCACTGTCGTTAACCCTTTCCGGTTTTAAATTTCATATTTCAAGCTATTTTCATCAGGCATAGCCTGAGCTATTAATAATTAACAAAACTTATCCAGCAAATACCTGAACTTAAAAACACCTGTTTTATTAACTTCATTTATCAAACCATTAATATAAAGAAAACACCCCAACTGATCCAGCAGAAGGGGTGTTTCCATCTAGTTTTGATGATAATCCATCTCTTTTTAACGGCAGGTTGAATAATATCAACACTCGCCAAGGATGAATTAAGCAGCAGATTTCATCATCATGGGAATTGTTGCAGGTTCCGCAGGTTGAGCAGCTTCCAGGAAGTGTTCAAAGACCTGCATATCAAGAGCTGAAGCGGATTCATTTTCTGGATGCCATTGTGCTCCAAAACAGAACCAGTTTTCATCAACAGACTCATAAGCTTCAACAACACCATCAGGAGATGTTGCACTGACTTTGAAAAGATGAGCAACCTGATCGATAGACATATGATGCTGGCTATTCACTCGAATTTCGCCCGGACCATAAATGGAATCACAGCGAGTTCCCGGCACAATATCAATAATGTGACGCAATGTCGTTTCAACAGGATCACGATGATGAAGTGCCTTCTGGAAATCTTCAGGAATATGCTGAAACAGAGTTCCACCGCAAACAATATTCAATGTCTGCATTCCTGAACCAATTGCTAACGTAGGAATTTTCTTTTCCACAACCAGTTTACACAATCGGCGATCAAATTCTTCTCGACGAGTTGGCATTGCTCGAGAACTGGGATGCTTTTCAAATCCAAGCCGGACAGGTTCCAGATCGAGATTACACCCTGCCAGTACTATTCCATCCAACGTTTCCAATAGCTGAATGAGATCATCATCTTCTGCCATAGGGGGGATGAGAACGGGAATTCCACCTGCTGCAATTACCGAATCATAATATCCGGTATTGAACCAGCTAATAGCAAATCCATCATTGCGGGGTGCACGAAAATCTCCATTGATACCAATCATTGGTTTAGTGGCCATAAAGGTTCCTTCCTTTAAGAACATAAACTGATGCAAACCGACTAAATAATTTGCTTCAATTCGTTTGGGTCTGTTACGGGACAATTGATTAACAATCATTGTTAATCGCAATCAAGGCAATATGTTATTTAAGCCTCTTTAAACTTCATCGAAAACAACCAGTTTGGTCGTTTCCAGCCTCAATTGAGGGGGGAATGTAGTAAACCAAACAAGGCTTGTCCAGCAAATCGCTGATTTTGTGGCTAACTTTTCCTCAACCACTACATGTCGTCGTCGACTATTAAAATCAGATTCCCATTAAGTGCAAAAACAGGCAAATTATGGATTTATCAGTCAAATAAAGCTGAAACAGTATCAAAACCGACTAAAAGGGATAAAATCCATTGATTCCAAGTTATTAATGGATTCGATTTCTTACTTTTTAAAGCAACAGATCAGGCAATTGTGACTACAAAACCGACTTCATCCCAATTCAATTCCCACAGCTTCATTTCTCACAGTGAAGAAGAAACCTGTGTCCTCGGGCAGGCTATTGGCCAATCCTTAACTGCGGGGATTGTGGTAGGACTCTGTGGACAACTGGGAGCAGGAAAAACCAGGCTGGTCAAAGCGATTGCAGAATCGATGGGGGTCCGAAAAAAAACGGTGAACAGTCCCACATTTGTTCTCATACAGGAATACGATGGGACAATTCCACTATACCATTTTGATACGTACCGATTAAATGACACCGATGAATTTCTGGAACTCGGCGCAGATGAATTAATGTATGGAGATGGGGTCTGCCTGATTGAATGGGCGGATCGTGTTGAAGAAGTTCTTCCTGCTGATCATCTTAGAATTAATATTGAAATCACAGGAGAAAACAGCAGGGAATTCCATTTGAATTCCAACGGAAAAAAGTCACAAACGGTACTTAATAAAATTCAACTCAATTTGAAAAGCTGAGCTATTTTCAGTCTTATTTTAAGCTGTTTCAAGCATTTAATGATGAACCGACAGTTGCGTTTCTTCTTCGGGTTCATCTGGAATGCAGCAGTCACACATTGAACCAGATAACTGGACGGCACCACAAAGACCAGCAATACAAAACAGCATCACAACGTAGACCGTTTTACCAACAATATTGCTAACGGTTAGTCCGAGAATATAATGAACTCCTGCAGCTGGAGGAGCCACCGTTGACCAGACAAGAATCATCGCAAAACCTAAAAGAACAACGCCGATCCATCCAAATTGTGGGATAAGAACCGCGTAAAGTTTCTTCCAGTTGACAGCACAAAGCCAGTAAAGAACCCACGCTCCTAAAGCAATCCAGGGTAATAGCAAAAATAGAATGGAAGAGAGAACTCCCCAGGCTGCCACAATTAAATCACCCAGATTAATGAATAGTTCGGTCATTGGACTCTGATTCCTTCTGTCTTCCAAAAACTGCTGATCACTTTATAAAACATTTTTCGTGTGCACATTATCTAACAAATTCAGAGGATAATTTCCAGCAAGTCCTCATGGATGTTTCTCCCACGAAAGAAAATTGGACTGGAATCAATCCATTCAATATGAGGAATTCCCCTTCAATCAACATGGACTAGACTATCGCACTAGATTACCATTCTAATCCCAGAGTTGCTATTATATCGGGATACAGGGAGTACTCCCCAAGAGAATCATAATACAATACCGTATTATTGAGGGAAAGTTGTCTTCAGCCCGGTAAATCATAAAAGAGAGTGTGCGAGATGTCATATATATTAAAACAGAAACGATTCTGTTATGCGCTCGTGCTATTTTCCGGCATTCTGGTCTTATTTTTCACAGGTTTAAAGACCACTCATTCTGAAAATTCAGACAAGAAAACAAATTCTACAAAGGTTGATTTTGTCGCGAAGATTCAACCACTGATCGAAAAGCATTGTCTTTCCTGTCATGGAAATGAGGAACCTGAAAGTGATTTCTCTCTGACATCGTCTCAAAATCTGCTCAAAGGAGGTCTTTCCGGGAAAGTTATTGTGCCGGGAAAAGCGAATGAAAGCGATCTATATAAGATGATTGCTCATCAGCATGATGATGAAATTGTGATGCCTCCGGAAGACATAGGGGATCCACTTTCTGAAAATGAAATTGCCTTGTTCAAAAAATGGATTGATGAAGGAGCAAATTGGCCAAAGAAGATCACACTAGGAGAAAAAACGAGAAAAGAAAAAACGAATTTAAGCCACTGGTCATTTCAACCAATCAAAAACCCGCCTCTGCCCAAAACAAAATTGACTCGTCATGTTAAAAATGAAATTGATTATTTCATCTTGCATCGGCTGAAAATAGAAAATTTCAAACCATCACCAGAAGCAGACAAACGAACGTTAATCAGACGCGTCACTCTGGACCTGATCGGGCTGCCACCAACTCCTGATGAAGTGGAAGAATTCCTTCAGGATAAAAGTGCGAATGCATACGAAAAACTTGTTGACCGGTTATTAGAATCCCCCCACTACGGTGAACGATGGGCACGTCCCTGGCTCGATTTATGCCATTATGGAGACAGTGATGGATACCTGACAGATGCCCTCCGTCCAAACGCATGGAGATTTCGTGACTGGGTGGTGATTGCCCTTAATGCGAACATGCCTTTCGATCAATTCACAATTGAACAATTAGCAGGAGACCTTCTTACCGGAAGCACTTCTTCACAAACAATGGCAACCGGTTTTCTCAGACAAACACTCAATAACCGGGAAGGGGGAGCGGATGTCGAAGAATTCCGTGTCGCAAAGGTTATCGATCGAACCAAAATCGTCGGGACATCCTGGCTTGGGTTATCACTCGAATGCTGCAGATGTCACAACCATAAGTATGATCCCATTAGCCAAAAAGAATTCTATCAGTTTTATTCTTTCTTCAATAATGATTACGAATTTAATGTAGACGCACCTTCCCCGGAACAAAAAAAGAAGTTTGAAGAATCTTTCAATACTTACGTGAAAGAACGTGAAAAAATTCTTTCACCTGTAAAAGAAGAGGTTGCTGCTTTGCAAGAGAAGTGGGAGAAAAAGATGCTTTACACATCTGAACATCCCGAAGAAGATTATAAATGGACACGTGCGTGGGAACTGCTTGGACTGACTTGGGGAATTAAAACCGGGGAAGGGCAGGATGAAGGATTGGAAATCATTCACCGAGATCCCACTCAAAGAACTCTTCGCCAAAAAATTGATCTGACCAACTATTTCCTCAAAAGCGGAGACGCGATTGATGATAAAAAATTCCAAGAACTGGGCCTTTCAACCATATTAGATAAAATCAACAAACTGAAAGAAAAACATATTTCACAGGTTCGCGCACCCGCCATCGGCAAAACCAAAAATCCAAAAAAAGCTTATGTCCATTTGAGAGGGATTCACACATCACCTGGAATTGAAGTCAATTCCAACACGCCAGAATTTCTTCCCTCATTAAAATCTACTGGAAAGCCAGATCGCCTGGAATTTGCTCAGTGGCTTGTTTCCCCTGAAAACCCTTTGACTTCTCGCGTGGTGGTGAATCGAATCTGGCAGGAATTTTTCGGTCAAGGACTCGTCATTTCTTCTGATGATTTTGGAACTCAGGGAGACACTCCTTCTCACCCGGAATTACTAGATTGGCTGGCAAATCGATACATAAAGAATGGCTGGAACACCAAAGCAATCCATAAACTGATTGTGACATCAGCAACCTATCGGCAATCTTCAACAATTCAACCAGATATAAACAAAATTGATCCATCCAACCGATTCCTCAGCAGGCAGTCTCCGTTACGGCTTTCTGCGGAATCTGTCCGTGACATTGCCCTTTCAGCAAGTGGCCTCCTTTCAAAAAAAATGAAAGGCCCTTCCGTGAGACCACAACAGCCGGAAAGTGTTGTCAAAGAAGGATTCGGAACACACACTTGGAAATTAAGTGAAGGCGAAGACCGCTATCGGCGTGGGCTTTATACATTTATCTTAAGAACATCCCCCTTTGCACAGTCGGTCATTTTTGATTCTCCCAGTCCGGGAAACATCTGCACCAAACGGGAACGTTCCAACACACCTCTTCAGGCATTAACGTTATTGAACGACCCTGTTTTCTTTGAAGCAGCAGAAGCCCTTGCAAACAGAATTATGAAACAACACCCGAACGATTTACAAAAACAGATTCACTACGCATACCAACTCTGTTTTTCAAGAAATCCAACTGATGAAGAATTCAAAAACATCTCTGCACTTTATTCTCAGCAATTAACATTGGCCGCTAATGAAATGGAAGTTGTCAAAAAGGTTGAAAGCAAGCTAACCGAAAAAGAAGCAGGCTCGAAAGAAAAGGACACAAAAGAAACGACTAAAAAGAAAAAAACTAACGATGAAAAACCAAATGAGAAAAAACTCATAAAAGTTCAAACAGTTAAATTACAAACTAAAGAGGAAAAAGCCACTACGGTGATTTGCTCCGTCTTGCTGAATCTTCATGAATTTATCACCAGACAATAAAACTATTCAGTTATATAAACAGACCAAAAACAGGTGTTATATGGATTTCAAAGAAATTTACGAAAGAGAAAAACGACGATTTTTTCTCAAATCTAGTGCATGTGGAATCGGATCCATTGCCCTTGCACAATTGATGTCGCAAGAGACAGAGGCCAAATCCAATTCTTTGGGATCAGTGAATCCCTTTGCGCCAAAAGCTCCCCATTTTGCGCCAAAAGCCAAGAACGTCATATTTATTTTCATGGCAGGAGGCCCCAGTCAGCTTGATCTGTTTGAACCAAAACCGGAGTTGCAAAAACTGGACAAAAAGCCGGTTCCCGAATCTTTTCTCAAAAGATTGAATGATCCCTTTTTAAAAAGTACGGCACAAGTAATGGCCACCCCGCGCAAATTTAAAAAATATGGCAAAGCAGGTTTTGATTTTTCTGATTTTGTACCGCATATGGGTTCCTGTGCGGATGACCTTTGCATCATTCGATCCGTCAAAACAGATGCCAGTAATCATCATCCTGCTCAACTTCTCATGAACTGTGGCTCAACAATGTTTGACCGTCCCAGCATGGGAGCTTGGGCCACTTATGGCTTGGGATCGGAATCCAAAAACCTTCCCGGCTATGTTGTCCTCCATTCCAATTCAGGAAAAGGAGTTGATGGCGGTTCCTCTTTATGGACAAGTGGAATCCTTCCCTCTTCTTATCGGGGAGTCACTTTCCGAAGCAGGGGAGAAGCGATCCTCTACCTGAATAATCCGAACAGAATTAATCAAGTCTCTCAAAAACAGCGAATCCAAACCATCAATAATTTGAACAGGCTTCAATTTGAAAAAACCGGCGACCCCGAAATTACTTCCCGGATTGCTTCTTATGAACTTGCATTCCGAATGCAAATGGCTGCACCGGAACTGCTTGACTTCAAAAATGAAACCAAAGAAACTATGAAAATGTACGGAATTGACAACAAGAAAACCAACTGGTTTGGAAGTAATGCACTTCTTGCCAGACGAATGGTGGAACGGGGAGTCCGTTTCGTTCAGCTTTATCATTCGACTTGGGACGACCATTCCAATTTGAATAAAAACCTGAAAACAAATTGTGAAATGACAGACCTTCCGTATGCGGGCCTGATTAATGATTTAAAACAACGAGGCTTGTTTGATGAAACGCTTGTGATCTGGGGAACAGAATTCGGACGAACGCCAATGAATGAAGTTCGTCGTGGACTCAATCCCGGAAAAGAAGGGCGGGACCATCACCCGTTCTGTTTTAACACCATCATGGCAGGGGGAGGATTCAAGCCTGGGTTCATCTACGGAAAGACAGACGAACTCGGTTTTAACATAACTGAAAACCCGGTCCATGTTCACGACCTTCACGCTACCATTCTCCACACCCTCGGCTTTGACCATACAAAACTCGTCGTCAAGCACAAAGGCCTCGACTACCGACTGACAGGTGTCGAAGGAAAAGTCATCAAAGACCTGCTGACGTAGATTACTTTCAATATAAATCCAGCAAAGCCCAACAGAACCGCACAACTTAACCCTTTCTAAAATATACACTTAAATCACTCTTGGGAAATCCGGGCAGATCAACTATGATCCCCGCTGTTCTCGTATTTGCCCTCATGATGAACCGGTTTATAACCCTGAATAATTAGACTCCGTAGGTCAGGCTCTGCCTGGCGAAATAACAATACAAGTATACAAATTTAAAACCT
>JAJRVU010000329.1 GCA_024277145.1 Planctomycetota bacterium | reverse complement strand
TAGTATCGGCCTTGGAAGACCCAGTCACGATCGATCTGTCGTCGGCCGCCGTGGAAAATCCTTCTTCGCTACGCTCAGAAGTCTTTCCCACGGCAATGTCCATTACACTACCAGAATCTGATATATCAAACATACAAGGCTCGAAGACACAAAGTTTTGTCTGAACATTCAAAGGGTGGTTTATCTCATGCATTCG
This sequence comes from Planctomycetota bacterium, assembly GCA_024277145.1. Classification (GTDB taxonomy): domain Bacteria; phylum Planctomycetota; class Planctomycetia; order Planctomycetales; family Planctomycetaceae; genus JAJRVU01. The sequence goes on along the minus strand of JAJRVU010000329.1, from coordinate 13,662 downwards.
TCAGGCTACAGCCTGACCTACAGCAACTCATTCTTTACTTTTAGCCTGCACAGCAGACCCTACTAGTCCAACTACTGGTAAATGTCCCTTAGCTCGTATTGACCTGCACGCCAACGAGCGTGCCATCTGGAAATTGCCACCGGACATTTAAAGCTCGAAAGAGCACTACACAACTCGTTTCAAATCAAAAAAAGACCACACCCAATTGATGCGGTCTTTCTTGAATAATAAATACGTAATCTCTTTTAGCTATCCAGTTTCTGTCGTAAATACAAAGCTTTGATGTACGGAATAGGCTGGCTTCCCAATGCTTTCAGAATTGTTCCCCCTGCAGTGAAACAGTGAGTGACCCAACTTTCATCGCCATACCGGTGCAAAGCTGCACCACCTTCGCCACCACCCACATAAACTTCTACGCCAGAGTCGGTCATATGTTTTAACTGGTCAATGAATTTCCGGGTTCCATGCGAAAACTCTTCTTTCTCAAACATTCCGAAAACGCCATTGTGAAAAGCGACAGCGGGAGATTCCCCTTTGGCAACTTTATCCTGGCTGTATTTGATAAATTCGTTCACTTTATCTGCCTGCAATTCTGAAGATTTCGGCCCGATATCAAACTGGGCTCCTCCAACGGGAATGGTATCACTTGCAGAACCATCTTCCAGAATAAAATCTGAAGGAAGAATGAATTCCACTCCATTCTTATTTCCATTTTCGATCATGCGTCGTGCCTGTTCAATTCTTTCAGGAGGCACATAGATTTTTTGTGAGGGATCACCATTCAATCCCATTTCAAATTCTTCGCCTGCAATGTCAGCAGCAGCTTTTTTCAAACTGATGGCAAGAGAACCGGCCGCAATGACAAATTTGACTTTTCCTCGATTCATAATCTGTTCAAGGTCGTCCAGCTTGTTGATTTTCATCCCGGAGAAAATCACAAGGTCAGCCTGCCGAGTTCGCGTGACATAATCCCTGAGTTCTTTTCCGATATATATCCCCAATACATTTTTATCCATGCACAAAGGGACAAGCGTTGAAGAAAGATCACGGTTGGAAGCAGCAAATCCTTCATTCACATGAATGGATGCCAGTTTTTCCCGAACATCATTTGCATAATTCGTCAGTTTTTCAGACAAATTATCCAGTTCCTCTATCTTCGCTTTCCATAACAGTTGTTCCAGTTGATATTTTCTGGTGTTTTCAAGAACAACAACAGAACCCTCTTTGAGGGAAGCCACTTTTTCCGCTGCACTCTCAAGAACATGCCCGGTTTCTTCATCAAGCCAGTCAGAAATGAATTCGACATTCACTTTGACACCCTCTTTTTCAAGAAGTGATTCCAGATGTTTTGCAACAGGTTCAAGGGAAAGCTTCGGATCACGTCCTCGATGACCGTAAATCATCTGGATCCAACCTTTCTGGTGGCCAAACTTCACGGTTTCAATCAGTGATCGAATCCTGATATCGTCGTCAATCGTTCCTTCTTCATTCACAACAACATCGGTATCCCCACGGACCAGAACCCGGGTTCCTGCAGGAAGATCAGACAGCGATTCCAGATTCTGAATGGCTTCAAGGCACTCTTCAAGAGAAGGGAAATCAGAACTTTTTTCAATTAATTGTGTACACCAGTTAACGACTTGATCTTTAGTTACCGCCACACTATTTCCTTTTCGATGATTTATATTGGTTTAAAATGTTTATCTGGAGAACAGTAGCATTCCTGAACATTCGGGAAAGCACTGAGAAACTACTGATTTTACCTAAGCAAAAGACTCCTAAAAGCAGGAATCAGCCATCTTACAGTGGAGTGTAGCGATTTTAAATCTGGCATTGAGGAAATATCCCAAAAAAACACCTCAATTGACTCACTGTTTAAGACATTTCCTGCGTATGATTAATAATTCATCTATTTATATAACGTGGCAGGACTTGACTACAGGTTCTGCAAGAACTGGTTCTATTGTCCGATTGTGATTGTCATAAATACTTCGAATAAAGTGTTTTATTTAAGTTTTGCAGGGATGATAACTAGCTCAACTTAAGGCTGAGCGCCCGTTTTATACGATACAACTCCTGATCGAATTTATATTTTTGGTAGCTATATGTTTACATATCCCAAGTGGTTAGGAAATTTAACCCTTAATTTCCTGGCGATTCTTGTTCTCCTGTTTAATACCTCAACTGCGCTCGAAGCAGCCGATTCCTCTGTGATCTCTTCAGTGGAAGTGGGCGTGGGTGGATTTTATAAACCTGGTAAGTGGACTCCTGTTACCGTAAAAATTGACAGAGCTAAGATTGATTCCGGGAAATCCAAATCAGGAACAACTTCACAAATACAACTGAAATTAACAGCGACAGATTCAAACGGTAATCGCGTAACTTACCCGGGAGAAACCGTCTCTCTCTCTGACTCTACTGAGATTGCTTTAAAAGGATGGTTCCAGACAGGAAGAACGGAAGATGTTCTTGAGGTTTCCATTGAAGATGCAGAATCGCATAAATCGATTAATTCATCCTTAGTATCGTTAAATGAATCCCGGAAGAAAGATCAGCCAAAAGTCCGCCCGGTCCGGCAATCTGTTTATCTTGTTGCGGGTGTAGGAAACCCTTCCGGGTTCAACAAATTGGGAGAAACCGATGAAAACGAAGGTACTCAGAGTAAAACGAACCAGATTGAAGAAGCTCAATTCATCTCACTGGAGAGTTTGAGCCATATCCCTACATCAACAAAAGGACTTGATGGGCTTGATGCAATTGTGCTTGCAGGAGAGGTCAATGTTTCGGCAGAGACAGACCTGACTTTGAGGCAATGGGTTAAAGCAGGTGGTCATCTTGTTCTGTCTGTTGGTCGAAGCACTCAAAAATTTCAGGATTCTCTTTTATCGAAATGGGTTCCTTTTGTTGTTGAAAGCAACGAGCCATTACGGGAACTGACAGAACTGGAAATCTTCTCGGGAAAAAGAAGAGTCGTTCCTTTTAATAGACAAGTCCATTCGACACAGGTCAAAGAAGGAACAGGCAAAACACTGGTTTCAAGCAGGAGAGGAGTATTGATTGCTCAATGCTACTATGGTTTTGGAAAAATTACTTTTATTGGAGTCGATATTCACAAAGCTCCTTTTTTGAAATGGTCACCTTTGAAATCAGTGGCACGGAAAATTCTGTTCGGGTCGAAAAAGAAAAGTGAAGAAACAACATCAGTAAACAACCAATTGGCACAACTTGGTATTAGTGATCTTGCAACGCAAATCCGAAACTATCTGGAAGATTTTAAAAGCGTGAAACGTCTTTCCAACTGGTCAATTCTGGGTATTGTTCTTGTTTACATCCTTATAATTGGCCCGCTAGATTATTTTATTGTTCACCGAATTCTCAAAAAACCGCATTGGACATGGATCACTTTTCCAATCCTTATTACATGTGCTGTCATCATTTCTGTGAACAACGCACGTGCAATGAATGGTTCTGATTTAATCCTTCATTCATTTGATATTTACGACATTGACGTTGCTGGCAAATACTCACGAACACTAAGCTATTTCGATGTTTATAGCCCTGAAACCAGAAGGTATCAAATCGAATCATCCCCGGAACCATTGTTATTTACTGATACCGTTAAGCTTTCTCAACCAACTTTGAGTTGGTCGGGTTCGCCTGAAGAAGGTGTCGGGGGGATCTATCGGATGGCTGGAGTGGATGCAGGTCTCCCCTCTTATCTTATGGGGGATCGTGATAACAGTATTGCAAATCTACCCATTCAAATTTGGTCAACTGCAAACCTGCAAGTCAACCAGATTAATGAAAATGCGGACTTCGTTCAAAGTTCATTAAAAAGTATCGGAACAGGAAGGTTAAAAGGGGGAATCACACATCATTTTTCAACGCCATTTGAAAACTGGTTCCTGTTCTACCAGGATAAAATCTACTATTCGGATCCTGCTTCAAACAATGAATCTTTAACCCAAATTAAGCCGGGGGTTTCGTTCAACCTTGAACAAAAAGGAATCAGACAGGAAAACCTGAAAAGGTATTTGACTGGCACAACTGTAAGTGTCACAAAAAGTAAAACCCAGATTGGGAATGATTATCGATCTCAGCAAGCTTCTTATGATGCTTACTCCAAAGACCCATATCGAATTATTCAGGCAATTAGCTTCTACAAAAAAACAGGTGGAGAATCCTATTTCCACTTAAAAAACAATGTTCTTAAAAACTATGATATGTCAGGTCTTCTGGATCACGATCGAGCGATTCTTCTGGCAAAGATCAACATACCAGCCACCAGACTTGAATTGAATGGTAAGCTAGTAGAGGCATCCAGACATATCGGATTCATCAGGATGGTACTACCGGTTGACAAGATTAAATCTGAAAGAAAACTCATCGAAGAAAAATAAGCTGAAGAAAACCAAACTGAAGAAATTTGAATTTTTAATCTTTTATCAATTATAAACAACTTGAATTTTTGAGGCAGAATCTGTGATTGAAACACGGAAATTAACAAAAAAATATGGGAAGCTGATCGCAGCAAACCAGATCGATTTGAAACTTGAAGAAGGTGACATCTTCGGTTTCATTGGTCCGAATGGGTCAGGAAAAACCACCACAATGCGAATGATTGCAACATTGCTCAGCCCGGATTACGGTGAAGCTTATGTTTGTGGGAAATCCATTTATACACACCAGGAAGAAATCCGCAGGCTGGTAGGATTCATGCCTGACTTTTTTGGTGTTTACGATGACATGACCGTCATGGAATACCTGGAATTTTTTGCAGCTGCTTACCGAATTAAAAGCTCTGCCCGAAAAAAAGTTTGTGAAGAAAAACTGGAATTGGTTGACATGGCATTCAAACGAGATGCAATGGTCAATCAGCTCTCTCGTGGTCAAACGCAACGAATTGGGCTGGCAAGGGTTCTCCTTCATGAACCACAAGTCCTTCTACTGGATGAGCCAGCAAGTGGTTTAGACCCCCGGGCTCGTATTGAAATCAGGAATCTGCTGAAACGTCTTGGCGATATGAAAAAAACTGTGATCGTTTCAAGTCACATCCTGCCCGAACTTGCGGATGTCTGTACGCGAGTTGGAATGATCGAAAAAGGAAACCTGATTGTTGATGGATATGTTCATGAAGTGATGAAAAAAGCGAGAGCTGCCATCGTTCTACATATCGGGGTGACAGAAAATTCCGAAAAGGCTGCAAAGCTGATCGAACAGCATGACGAGGTTTCCAAAGTCAACATGGTTGAAAAAATCATTCATGTCACTTTGAATGAAGATGTGGAAGATTACAGCTTTATGTCAAAAATTCTTTTTGAAGCTGAATACAACCTGAGCCTGTTTCGTGAAGAGGAAGTCAACCTTGAAACGGCATTCATGGAACTGACAAAAGGAAATCAGCAGTAATTCTTTGGGTGCATACAGTTAAAAGGTTGCAGGAATCCATCGAGATCGACGTGCTTCCCTGATGCGCCTTGCTGCTTCATGTTTTGGCGATTGCTGAGTTTGTGCTGTGTTCTGGTAAGGAGCCGGTGCATAATAAGCTGCTGGTTTTTCGCTTCCACTCGCTTCAGGAATTTCAGGATCAGGAACCGGAGTTGGCCCGTTGGGTGTCACACCGTTGGGTATCACACCTTTTGGGTATTGCGGAATTGATTGTGGCGCAAGCTGTGGAGATCCAGGTTGAGAATTATCAGGCTGAGTAAAATTAGGCTGATTCATGATTGGGTAGGATTCGTAACCTTGTTGAATTCCTGAATACCCTCCTGCACCATTGCAGTCTGAACATCCCGTTGCTGCTGTCGTTGCACAACTGATTGGTCCCGGATGAGAATAACCACCAGTATCGCAGCAATCATTGCATCCAGATTGTTGACAATGAGGTTGACTGTTATCGACACATTGACCGTAAGAATTCCAGCCAGGGTATCCATTACAAGTAAAGCAAAACGGATCTAAGGGACCTCCGCATTGTGGTGCCCAGTATCCTGAGTTATATACACCTGTCATCGGATCACAATAACCTGATTGATAGCAGCAGCCAGTTAATGATCCCAAAAGAACAAGAGTTGCTGTAACGGTGATGATCGCTTTCATTTCTTAACCTATAACCTGAACTTCAATTTTATCTATTAAATTAAACAGTGCGCAAATTGAGGCAACAGGTTATTTATCGGCTGGGGGACTGGAGAAACTTTAACGATTATACGGATTATACCGGCTAATGAATAATTATTCTAAGTCTATGTTGCAGAAAAGCTTAAGAGGAAATACCAGATTCTGTGTTGGAAGCAGATCTTAATTTAATGCACGGAAGAGGAATCTGGTTCTTTTGCAATATGAAGCGTAGATCGAGTCGGCTGTCTTGCAAGGATGAGGTAGCTTTTTGCAAGGGAAGAGGGGATTCCAGATTTAATCGGTTCCAGCCCGAGCGGTTTGACCAGTTTCGTGGTATTACCTTGAAGATACTTGGAAACTTTTAACCGGGAGAGAATGACCAAATCAGGAGGAGATTTCTTGATGAGATCACTTAGTAAAACGTGATGGTAGCTCGCTTCAGGTGCGCTCCCTTGTGCATAATATCCAATTCTTGTTGAACCATGATCGACGAGAACAGTATTCACACCTTCAATATTATCATGTAGCCATTTCCCAAATTGAACTTCTTCTGTTCGTTTAATGTGGTGTGATGTGAATGCATCGGTCCAGTATAATAATGTAAGAAACAGAACTAACCCAAGCGCAGGAACAGATCGAAACGAGGGAGTTGCCAGATTTGCTTTGAATTTTTTGAAATTTCCTACCGCTCTACATAGAACCATAAATCCAAGAGCCTGAAAGGGAACAGTCACGAAAAACAGATTATGAAAATATCGGCCATTAATATTGTGGCTGTAATTTGTTCTGAGCCAGACGCTTACTAACAACAGAACATAATATATAAACAATGGAAGCTTATCGATCTGGAACAACTGTCTGAAAAACACGAGTATGCCAATCAAATGAAGGATCGACAGAATTGGTTCGTGAGTTCTGATTAAAGCATTCAGGTAGAGAGCCTTCATGGAACCATTGACTGGTTTACCATGCAATTCCGGATTTTGTTTAACTAGATTTTGTTTAACCGGAACAGGGGGAATAACCGATTCTTTCTGGTGACTTGCTAACGTGATTGTAGATTGTTTTGATTTTGTTTGGTTCGCCGGTTTTACACCAATGGCTGGTTTTATTGATGATGCAATAACTGGTTTTGCATTAGTTGGAATGACTTTCGGGCTCTTCTCCTTAGGCATGAGATAAGCCGACATATTTTTAAAGTGATGAAGCCGGCCAAGTTGCCATTTTTCTTCATTCCTTAAGAACGTAAGGTTCAAAATCAATATAAGAATCGGAGTGACTGACAGCATCACGATCATTCCGAACGTAAGCTGTTTTCGACTAACCCTGTTTGATATAAATTGCGTGACATACCAGGCTCCTATGGGAACAATTAACAACCAGCATTCACTTCGGGTTTGTATTGCAAGAAACAAAGTAATTCCCAAGCCGACAAATAACCAGGTGCGAGTTTCCACAACTGCCCTGACAGCAAAGTACAAAAACAGTGAAACCAAAAACCAGCTTGTTGGTTCACGGATGGGATCAATACTGTATTCGATTAAATCAGGATGAATCGCAAAAAGAAACGAAGCGACCAAAGCAACACGGTAATCAAGTAATCGTTTCACCCAACCATAAATAGGAAGTACCGTTAAGCTGGAAATAATTGCTCCCCAGACCATTCCTCCCTGTAACCAACCCAGCCCCATCTTATGCAGACCAAGTAGAATCATCGGATAAATATTCAGGCCGAGGTAATAGAACGCTCCCTGGTAACTGTAATCACCTTCTCCCAAAGTTTTGGCGATATGAATGTAATAATAGGAGTCGTCAGATGCCCCGTTCGAAATTGAGAACATCACTAGCCTGGGGACGAGTGCAAATACGAATAGAAATAATAGAAACCATTTTTCACGACGAGGTTGCTGGTCTCGATGGTAGGGATGTACGAATCGATTTGGGAATTCCGTCTGGTCAAAAGTGAAAAACTGCTCAACCTTCTTTAGAAAAGAAGGTTCCTGCAAAGTTTTACTTTCTGTTTTGTTCTGATTGTTTTCAGACATAATTCACTTAAGATAATGCAAGGTATTATTGGTTCAACAGGTTCATCGGCTCAATCAAAATTGAACTTCTGATCTCTGTTCCAACTATGGGAAAACCAGTGACTTAACCCTGTTAATTCAGCCTGGCTTGAAGATTGGTGCCGGTTTATAGTAAAGGTCTCAATTTACATAAACACCGATTTTTCAAAATAGAGCTTCCTGGTCAAAATAAGCTCACCTTTGTACATTTAATTCATAATTTCTGCTTGATTGGAAAGAAAAAGAGTCTCTGGTGACTCTCTTCGACGAAATTCCTATAGAAAAGACCCGGAAGCGTTGAACCGAATGAATAAAGTCGTTAATCTTTCGTGTTTCCAGTTAAAATTTCGATTCAATTATGAATCATTCCCTCTGTTTTTATAGTATTTAAATGCTATTTACAGACAGAGACATAACGTTACTTATTGCCATAATTCCTTGTAGCCAAACAGGTTAAGGGGGATTTTTACAGGCAATGAAGTAGAACCAATTATCAGAATTCAAGGTAAGTTTAGGAAACGACTGCCATGACAAAGTCCTACATGGCAAAAAAAGAAGAAGTTCGCGCAGACTGGTTTGTATTAGATGCAGACGCAGAGATCGTTGGACGTATCGCCACAAAAATTGCTACCGTTTTAATGGGAAAGCATAAACCAACCTACACACCTCACGTTGATTGTGGTGATTATGTTGTCGTTTTAAACGTGGAATTAGTTCGTTTTAGTGGGAAAAGCGTTGCTCATCCAAAACATCCTTATTTCACCAGCAAAATGCTTACAAAAACATACGACAGATATACAGGCTATCCTAGTGGTCGAAGAATTAGAACTGCAGCAGATGTCTGGGAGAGAAAACCTGAAATGCTTCTTTATGAAGCTGTTCGAAGAATGTTGCCCAAAAACAAATTGGGACGGGTCATGCTTAAAAAACTTAAGTTGTATGTGGGAACTGATCATCCACACCAGGCTCAGGAACCAAAACCGTTCCCTGAGTACATACTAAATAAAGTTCAATAACTTATTTTAAGAACAATTAATCTTTTAAAACTAATTTAAATACCTGAAATAGAGTGTAACCTGATGGATAACGAAACTCCGGAAGAAATTGTTTCCGATGAAACGGCAGAAACTCCAACTGAAGAGGTTTCTGAAACAGCTGAGACTGAAACAACTGAGACTGCCGAAGCAGAGGAAACTTCTCCAGCAGACGAAACTGCTGAGGCTTCCGATACCCCTGAATTGACTATTGGGGGAGAGGCTTCTGCAGAACAGGAAATTGATCCGAATTACAAACCTGTCATTCGAGGACGAATCGACAAGTTTGGCGTTGCGATGGGAACCGGTCGACGAAAAACTTCCGTTGCCCGGGTTCGCATTAAAGATGGCTCAGGAAAGATTACCGTAAACGGACGTGATCTGAACGATTACTTCCATATGGAACGGGATCAGAAAAACGTTGTTGCACCTCTTAAACTTGCTGAAAAAGAAGGTTCAGTTGATGTTTGGGTTCGTGTGACAGGTGGCGGAACAACAGGTCAGGTTGGTGCAATTCTCCTCGGTATTTCACGGGCATTGCAGGCAATTGATGAAAACCTTCATCACAAACTTGCAGCAGCTGGCTACCTGACTCGTGACAGTCGAATGGTGGAACGTAAGAAATTTGGATTCAAGAAAGCTCGTAAGAGCTTCCAGTTCTCAAAACGATAAGCCAACTTGGTTTTTCAAAATACGACAAATTCAAAGTCCCCTGTGTCAGAATATTTACTGGCAGGGGATTTTTTATCGCCTGAGTTTATTTGTTTTTAAAAACAAATAAACTCGCTGAATGCTCAGGCTTCCGGGAGACCAGAACATGTACAATCCTCTTTTCCTTCCTGTCGTACAGGAAATGCTTGAGAATAACGATACTCAGGCGATGGCAGAGTTTTGCAATGTCCTGCACCCTGCTGTGATTGCTGAAGTTCTTGAAACTCTGGAATCAGATCAAATCTGGAGAATTCTGACGACCTGTTCGTTTCAAAAGCAGGTTGAGATTTTTGAATATATCTCACTTTCCCATCAGACAGAACTCGTTAAAGTCATCGATAGGGAATCACTTTCCCATTTGCTTGAAGAAATGTCTCCGGATGATCGGGTTGCGTTGATTTCCCGAATGGAACCATCCTACGTTTCAACGTTGATGCCTTTGATTGCGCAGGCGGAAAGAAACGACATTCGAAAAATGCTTTCTTATCCTGATGATAGTGCCGGTTCGATCATGACAACCGAATACGCCTGGCTATCAGAATCAGTTACCGTCAAGGAAGCAATTGAACAATTGAGGCTACAGGCTCCTTCACGAGAAACGATTTACTACGTCTATATACTGGATGAAGGTAGACGGCTGCAGGGAATGATTTCATTACAGGAATTGATTCTCGCCAATCCTGACACCTTGATAAAAAAACATGTGAAACGCGAAGTGATTGCTGTTCGCGTGGATGACGATCAGGAATTTGTGGCTCATGAACTTGCTAAATATGACTTCCTTGCAATCCCTGTAGTTGATAATCAAAACCGACTGGTGGGTATTGTCACCTACGATGATGTGATTGACATTGTTCAGGAAGAAGCAACGGAAGATGCTTATCGTGCAGCCGGTGTGGAACCGTTTGAAGATCACTATCTGGATGTTTCCCTGAAGACGGTTTTATGGAAACGGGGAAGCTGGCTTTTCTTTTTTGCAGCGGTTGCTTTAATTTCAGGAAAATTTCTTCATAGTTATTCAAGCATTTATGATCAAGTGACCTGGACCGTTTTTTTTCTGCCTCTGGTAATGGCTAGCGGAGGAAATGCAGGAACGCAAGCGTGCACACTCGTGATCCGAGCGATGACTTTAGGCGAGATCAATCCTTCCAAGTACTGGCTTCTTGTGCGACGAGAATTATTGATGGGAGCATTACTTGGGCTCTGGATTTCTTTGTTGGGGATTGCCTCTGCAATTTTCATCTTTAAATTAAGCTACCAGGATTCGCTCGTCGTTTTCACAACCGTTTTCATGGTTGTTTATCTCGGCAATATTATTGGCGTCTTGCTTCCGATGGCTTTTAAAAAGCTGGGGATGGATCCTGCTTTGATGTCGAATCCGATGATCACAGCTATCATTGATGTGGTTGGCGTTCTTCTTTATCTGGGTACAATTGTTCTCATCGCAACGCAAGTTGTTGTTTGAATTTTGTATCGATGATGATGGCATATTTATCTCAACGAGGCTGATCATGATTAAACATGTGATTACTTTTGTAGCGACAATTTTATTTTTCGTGGCATTTTCCGGAGCTGCTTAGGATAAAATAGTCGTTCCGGGGGAAACGATCCCACGTGAAATCCAGGAAAAAGTGAAGCCACTTCTTGATGAACTTCGAAAAACACTTGCTGAAAAAAATGAAGAAGAAACAAAGATTGCCTGCAACCAGATCATCAAAGTTATGGGTCCTTGGGCAGGAAACCCTGAAGCAGTGCCTCGCTATTACAGCCCTATTGAAAGAGATACCCCAAACCCAAAATCCGTTTTAGAATTGTGGAAGAAAATCGATCGGCGAACCCGTCCTGATCTTCTTTGGAACACCGTTCCAGATGGAGACCCAAGTCAAATGAAGAACGGACTCCGCTTTGCAGGTCGCCCCGTGATTTCTTACGCGATTCTCTTGAAGTCCAAGACTGGTCAACAGAAGGAATACCTGAAACTTGTACGTGAAGGCGCAGACTATCTGATGAAGACCCAGCGTAAAGATGGTCTCTTTCCGTTTCCTGATTTACGCAGCAGTCATCGCCTCTTTGGGCCAATGGTTGAGAAGCTTTTAAAACAAAAACCAGATTCGTTGGTCGACGGGTGGATTGTCAACGACCTCAATGGAGACTTGCAATACGATAATGGAATCTGTGGTGTAGCCATGATCGAAGCATACGAAGTCACAAAGGATAAAAAGTATCTTGAGAGTGCAAACAGAGCCAGCAACTGGGCATTGAAGCAGCCCCTCTGTATCAATTGGAATTACAATGCTTTCAGTGTCTGGTTATTGGGAAGATACGCACGGGCAAGTGGCCAGCAGGATTACCTTGATGCGGCATTGGATAAATTGAAAGTCGGTGTTTTACCCGGGCAGATGAAGAATGGCCGATGGTTCGATCCTCACAACGCAAAGCTTGTTTACCATGCGATTATTGTACGAGGCATGCTTGAGGTTTACCTCGCACTGGACGAAGACCACGAATTCCGGAAGACTCTTGCCAAGAAGCTTGTTCTGGCAATCGATAATGCAGCTGACCAAATTCTAAAAAAAGGGGCTTCATCAAACTCAACTTCAACTGAAATACTTAGCAACGCACTTATGATCATGGGACCAAACAGTAAGTGGGAGGAAGCACTGAATATTAACATCAATGCAAGCTTACGCGTTGTGAAAGACCGTCGAGCTCCAAATGCCGGGTTATATCTCCCATATTACATACAATACTTGAATATGAGTAATAAAATCAGATAAACAGAACGGTCGTTCCTAAAATTCCAGGCCGACGATTTTCATTAATTCCAAAGCGTTGCTTTTCTCAACAACTCCGGGATGAATTTTGTAATCAAAAGTCATCTCTCCATTTTCAATTTGATCCTGAAAATGAATGTTGATCGCATGGTTTTCAAATTGATCCACAATTTTTGTCAATTCAAGATCATGAGTTGTGACTAAACCAATTGCGTTCTTTTCAATAAGACCTTTAATAATTCCTTCTGCGCCAACTCGGCGGTCATGGGAATTGGTTCCGTGAAGAATTTCATCAAGAAGAAATAGCAACGGAGGCTTGTTCCCTGCAAGTTCGATGACAGATTTCAATCGGCTTAAAACTGCATAGAACAAGGACTTACCATCCTGCAGGGAATCCTGAATCCGCATGGCAGTCCCGATAGTAAATGGAGAAATCTGCAATCCGGAAGCACGAACCGGTGCACCTGCAAAAGATAAAACGGCATTCGTTCCAATAGTCCTGAGCATCGTGCTTTTGCCGGACATATTGGAACCGCTGATCATGATTAATTTTGTCTGTTCATTTAATGTGATATTGTTTCGCACACAAATCGATTTTTCCACCAGAGGATGACCGAGGTTTTCTGCTGCAAATCGGGAACCAGATGAACTGATTTCCGGAAAAATATCTTCAGGGTGCTCGTAGGTGTAACGCGCCAGGCTGAGTAACGCTTCGAATTCTCCCACTGCTGACAACCATTCAGGAAGATGAACACCAACGTTGCTTCGCCAGACTTCAAGAGAGTGGATAAAATGTATCGGCAGGCACAATGCAAAAGATATGGGAGCAAAGAATTGATTTTGCGTTGAATTGTTCAGATTTTGAATTCGATTATGTAACTGGGTGATTCGCTTGCTCGGTTCAACTCCTTCGGTCTCCAATCGGTTTTTAATCTCCTGGAATAATTCGGACTGAAACTG
>JAJRVU010000328.1 GCA_024277145.1 Planctomycetota bacterium | reverse complement strand
TGTGTCGATGGGAACCAGCTGGCATTTTGAAGAATAGGCCATCAGTTTTGCGAAGACAACTCCCACGCGTAAGCCTGTGAAACTTCCCGGGCCGATGCTGACTGCCACTCGATCACAATCATTGGGAGAAACGTTGTTGCTTCGGAAGAGGTCGCGAATCTCACTCACTAAAGTTTGTGCATGTCGTCTACCAGTCTGGCTTAAGCTTCTTTCTTCTTTCAGTTCGCCATCAATCCTCACGGCAATGGACCCAATGTGTGTTGATGTTTCTATTCCGAGAATAATTCCCATTACTCACCTGCTCTAGTGCATGTTGATGCGTGGTATTTAAAGTTTGAAAGTGAATTACGATTCATCGCTTCCCGGAGCAGAATTGACCGGATTTTGATTTTCTTTCGGTTTAGTATGTTCTTCTTCTTCTGAATCCTCGTTTTGCATTTCAAAAAGAAAACGTGAAGGCATGGTTTGTCGCGGTTTTCCCCATTTTTTTCGAGTAGCAGCTCGACTAATCGAAAGACGATCCATTGCGCGGGTGATTCCGACATAGGCGAGTCTTCGTTCTTCGTCAATTTCTGCGTCTGTCCCATCAATTGATCTTTTATGAGGTAGAATTCCCTCTTCCAGCCCGACCAGATAGACGTTTGGAAATTCGAGTCCTTTTGCGCTATGCAGGGTCATTAATTTGACCGAGTTACCCGATGTTTTATCATTTTTATCGGACTCGGTTTCTCGGTCCATCAGTGTTGCTTCTTCAAGGAAGTCCTGGATGGAAGGGTTTGAAGATTGTTCCACGTATTCTTTAATGGTTTCAATGAACTGTTCAATCATTCCCTGTCTGGCTATTTGCTGCTGCTGATCTTTGTACTGTTTTTTGATTTCAGATTCATAATTAATTTCTTCAAGAAGCTTAGTTGCGATGGCTGGCATCTGTTGTGGATTATCTTCTAATAATGTTCTATATTTATTCATGAACGAATGGAATTGGTTGAGCGAGAAGATCGCTTTTTTGGGGAGTTCTCCTTCGCTTTCAAGGACAGGGATAATGTTCCAGAAAGAGGTTCCATCCCGGACCGCCCTTTTGAGAATTTTTTCAACGGTTGAGTTTCCAATTCCTCGGGCGGGAGTATTGATAATTCGAAGCAGGGAAAGTTCATCCTGCGGGAATTCAAGGGCTTTCAGGTAAGAAAGGATATCGCGAATTTCCTTTCGATCAAAAAAGGATTGCCCGCCGACTAAAGTGTAGGGAATTTGCTGTCTTCTCAATTCTGTTTCAAAAATTCGTGGTTGCTCATTTGTCCTGAACAGGATTGCAAAATTTCCAAGTGGGATTTCTAACTCTTCCGAATAATATTTAATTTCCCGAACGGTTGATTCTGCTTCTCCCAGTTCATCGGGGTATTCTCGGAAAATAACAGCGTCATTATTTTCTTTATGGGCAATAAGAGTTTTTTCGTGGCGACCCTTATTATGCCTGACAAGTTTGTTTGCAAGATTAAGAATGTTTTCCGTACAGCGGTAGTTGTCTTGAAGTCTGACCGTTTTGGAACCGGGGAAGTATCGATCAAAATTAAGAATGTGTTCAACATCAGCGCCGCGCCAGCCGTAGATGGATTGGTCATCGTCCCCAACCACACAAATACATTGATGTTTTTCAACGAGTGCAGAGACCAGCTTGAATTGAATTCCGTTTGTATCCTGGTATTCGTCAATCTGGACATGGTCAAATCGATTTTGATGTTTCTCAAGAATTTCAGGATAGTCGTCAAAAAGTTTACCTGTCAGAAGCAGCAGGTCGTCAAAATCGACAACTCCGGAAGAACGAAGGATTTCCTGATATTTTCGATACGCGACTGCAGCCAGGAATTCTTTATCATTGTCGACGTGGTCTGCTGCAAAATCGGGAGTGATGCCTAACGACTTCCATCCACTGATAATTGAAAGGAGATCTCCCGGGCGTAAAGTGGAATCGTCAACTCGAATATTTCTTAAAGCGGTTCTTGCTGCTGATTCCTGATCACCACGGTCGTATATCCCGAATTTAAGAGGGTAACCTAAAACAGTGATATCCTGTCTGAGAATTCGAACACAAAGCGAGTGAAACGTTGAGATGAGTGGTTTTTTTTTCACTCGTTTCCCCATAAGCCCGCGGGTTCTGTCAAGCATTTCACGTGCAGCTTTATTTGTGAAAGTGACTGAAAGAATACGATCAGGATCAATTCCTGAACGAATCAATTCCACCATTCGGTAAGTAATGACTCTCGTTTTTCCCGTTCCAGCACCTGCAAGAACAAGTAATGGGCCCGATAATGTTGTGACAGCATCCCGCTGTGCAGTGTTTAATTCCTTTAGATATTCCATTCTGGTTTTTTACTGGCCTTGTTCTCTATTTCTTAATTTTTATTTTCTGGGAAATGATTCGAGCGGTTTCAAACTTCATAATAGTCATCATCGTCGTCATCAAATGCGTCGTCGTCTTCATCATCACTGGCTGTAGTGTTGTTGTCTGCACTGCTTTCTGTGAATGTACTTTCTTCTACCGTGGGGGGGGTGTCAAAGTTACTACTATCGTCCTCATCCATTAGGTATTGGAAAACATCCTCTTCTTCTTCGCTGAGGACCGGATTGGAAATGTTTTCCTGATTAGGAGTTTCTCCATTGAGTTCTTCCAGAATCTCATCTTCAACTGAATTTTCCTTGGGAGCAGTAGCTTTGATTTCTTTAATATCGGGTGCAGAATCAACGATGCTCATGAAATCGTCTTTTGGTGGCTCTTTTTTCTTTGGTTTTGTTGTATCGTCCTGAAGGTCAACGACAGCTTGCAACGGCGCTACTCTTGCTGAAGCTGGCGGAACAGTGTCTTCAATTCCTAGCAGACGATTCCTGACCTGTTTAAAAGACCCGAGCATTCCATCCATTGATTGCCAACGAAAATCGACCCTCGCTTCCAGGCCCCTCATGATAGATTCCGCAATTTGATCATCAATATCGGGGAGCAATTCCCTGATATCTTGTGGAGGGTTGTTGATATGTTGAAGGATCATTTCCAATGTCAGATTCCCCGATGGCCAGGGAAAAGTTTTTGTAAACATTTCATAACAGGTGACTGAAAAGGAGAAGATATCGATACGGGTATCGGTTTTTTGGCGTTTGATTAATTCAGGAGCCATATATGTTGCGGTTCCGGTTCTGTTTCCTGGTTTTTGGAAATCAGGCGTATTAGGAACAACAAGTCCAAAATCGATTAGCTTGACCTTCTTTTCATTATTGATAATGACATTTCTCGGGCAAATGTCGCGATGGATCCATTTATGTCTATGAAGGTATGAAATGGCTTCACCTAGTTGAATAATATAATCAAGTCGATTATTTTTGTAATCCTCTTTCATCATATCGACAAGGTAACTCAGGCTTGATCCGTGGATGTACTCCATGATCAGGAATTTATAATTATCTGTTGAGGTTCCAAATTCATAAGTACGTGCAATGTTGGGGTGCCTTAACCGAAAGGCAATTTCCCCTTCCGAAGGTTTGTTAAGCCCTGTGAAGCGGGCTTCAAAGTTTGCAGTTTTGACAGGATCCAGAACTTTAAGAGCAACAATTTTTCCTGATTCACGGTCAGTTGCCCGCCAGACTTTGGACATACTTCCCTGCCCGACTCGCGCAATGAGATCGAATCGTTTTTTCAGGTCAACTTTGGGAGTTTTATCTTTGTTGAAAATGCCTTTGATAAACGACATCTATTCAAACCCTGTTAATGAATCATTCATTTTATGAAAGGAAACATGCTAATAAAGAAAAGGAGCAATTTGTCTGGAAATAAATCATAAGAATATTTGTCCATTGTAGCAGCAACCTGTCACGACTGTCATGCAGAAACAATCCAGAAGATGAGAAATATCCCTGTTTTCTCGTTTTTAAAAGGCTTGAATAAGAAGGCTTTAGCGTTGAGGAACGTTACTGTGTAAAATGTCTGCCTGGTAAAATGTCTGCCTGGTAAAATGTCTGCCTGTTTGGATTGGAAATGAATCATTTGATAGAGGGGAACCTGATATCAAGAGAGAATTGGTTGCTGGCATCTTATTGGAAAACACAATAATCAATGATTTTTGCAATTTCAGATCGAAGTTTTTGACGTGTCACAATACGATCAACAAATCCATGTTCCATCAGGAATTCGCTTGTTTGAAAACCATCTGGTAGTTTTTCTTTGATTGTTTCACTGACAACACGTGGGCCTGCAAAACCGACTAAAGCATTTGGTTCTGCTAATGTGACATCGCCTAAGGATGCAAAGCTGGCAGCAACGCCGCCCATTGTCGGGTTAGTCAATACAGAAATGAAAAGCCCTTTTGCTTTATGGAACCGTGATAAGGCAGCAGAGACTTTTCCCATTTGCATAAGCGAAATAATTCCTTCGTGCATTCTTGCACCACCACCAGAACCACTGACAATGATGACAGGAAGATTCATTTCGGTTGCTTTTTCAATTGCGCGAGTCAGTTTTTCACCAACAACAGACCCCATGCTTCCCATAATGAAAGAAGAATCTGTTATTGCCAGGATTAATGGTCGCCCGCGCATGTATCCCCGGCCTGCAACACAGGCTTCTTTCAAGCCTGTTTTTTTCTGTTCTTCAATCAGTCTTTCCTTGTAAGGTTTTTTATCCTCAAATTCGAGAGGATCACAAGGGGAAAGTTCAGAGAACCATTCTTCAAAACTACCTTCATCCAGAAGTTGCTTAATGCGTGTTTGAGTTGGCACATAGAAATGGTGGTTACATTCAGGGCATGTGTTCAATGCTTCATCAACAGTTTTTTTATAAACAGTTGCGTTGCAAGTTGGGCATTGAATCCAGAGGCCTTCAGGGACTCCCCTTTTTTTTCGGCCATTCCATGATTCTTGCGGTGTAGAAGCCATCAGGAAGTTTTTCCTCCATTATCCGTTTTCTTTGAGCTCACTTTATTCTTGCAATTTTTATCGTTTGAAGTTTCTGGTACTGGATAGATTTTCTCGACAGTGATTTCATGATTATTTTGAACGAGAGACTGGAAGGAAAGGTCTGTTTCCTGAACGATACTTCGGATAAGGGAAGCAAGCGGTTCAGAAACAATGATGCCGCAGCGTCCTTTTCTTTTTTTGATTTTTGCGACTGTTTTTTTTACTCGTTTGACAGCGTCTTCAACAGATTCCCCTTCAGGAGGACAAATGGTTTCAGGGTTTTCGAGCCACTGTTTGAATACCTTAGGTTGTTTTCGACGTATTTCGTCAATTTGCAGTCCCTGCCATAAGCCCAGATCAAAGTTTTTGAGGGAGTTTTTTTCTTTCAGTGAAATATCGAGTTTGTCAGCAATGATTTCAGAACTGTCTTTGCAAGGGTTGCACGGTGAGGAATAGAGGGTGTCCAAATCATATTCTTTAATGAGTGGAATTGCCTTTGCAAGTTCTTCCTGTCCTTCTTCACTGACAGGGAGATCAAGATTCCCGAGAACCCTGTTTTGCTCCTTGAAGTTGGAAGCTGCTGGTTTTATCAGAATTATTTCACTCATGAGCTTTTGAATATTCCTGTCAGAAATGTTTATCCAGCTGTTTTATTAACTGGAATTAAAAACCTGCATTAGGTGCTCTTTCGAGTTTTAAATGTCCTGTGCCAATTTGCAATAATCACGCTCGTTGGCGTGCAGTTGGAAATGAACATCAGGACTGTTAGTAGTCGTTAAACTACCAGGGGTGCAAGGTTTTCATTAAATCAAGAATAAAGATTCTCCATCAGGAAAAATTTAGGATCACTCAAAGTGAATTCAATGTGAGTATTGAATTCAAAGTTGAAACAAATTTCAGGAAATTGTTGCCAGTGCTTCCAGGTTTTTTATTGCATCGGTATAACAATCTGTATCGAAGATGGAACTTCCAGCGACAAAGAAATCTGCCCCTGCTTTGGAAGTTTGGGCAATGGTCTCAGTACCAATTCCCCCATCTACCGAAAGTATAACATTATCGTCAGTTAATTTGTTCAGTTCTTTCAATTTATTCAAAGCAACAGGCATGAATTTTTGACCACCAAAACCGGGGTTTACACTCATCACCAGAACCAGATCACAAAATGACATGAATTTTTCAATTTGATTGACAGGTGTATCGGGATTAATTGCAAGACCTGCAACAACATCTGCCTCCCTGATTTTAGTGAGTATTTTTTCAGGCTCAACATTTGCTTCGTAATGCACCGTAATGCAATCACAGCCTGCTTTAAGATATTCATCCAGATATTGATCAGGATCGGAAATCATTAAATGTGCATCAAATATCAGGTCCGTGCATGATCTGAGTTTTTCAATCACCATTGGACCATAAGAAAGATTCGGTACAAAGTGTCCGTCCATGACATCAAAATGAAGAACCTGAGCATTGGCTGCTTCAAGCAATTCAATTTCACGGCTTAAATTACTGAAATCACACTTCAACATTGACGGTGCAATGATTGGGCTTGAAGAGTTCAGTTTACTAATTGTTGCAAGACGGCTCATATTAAAAACAGTTTAAAGTCAGTAATAAAAAATCAGAACAAAGAAATATCACCACCATGAAATTACACAGTGGTGATATCTTAATTCATTGTTTACTTAACAATAGTTTGTTAATGGTTCCGTGATTATAGTGATGCAATTTTAGCGATTAAATCTGCAGTCCGGTTTGAATAACCATATTCGTTATCGTACCAACCAAGAACTTTAACCATGTTATCACCAATCTGGATGGTGAAACTTGCATCAAAAATACAGGAGTAAGGGTTTCCAATGATATCACTGGAAACGATTGGATCAGTATTATACTGAAGAATTCCTTTGAGGCTGGTCTTTGAAGCTTCTTCGAATGCTTTATTGATTTCGTCAACAGAAACTTTTTGACTGAAAGTTCCAACAAAGTCAGTAATACTTCCTGTTGCAACGGGAACTCGCAAAGCCATTCCAGTCAGTTTTCCATCGTATTCAGGAAGAACTTGGCCAACTGCTTTTGCAGCTCCTGTTGATGTTGGAATAATATTGATTGCAGCTGCTCGGCAACGACGAGGATCAGTATGCAATTGATCTGAAACTTTTTGATCGTTGGTGTAAGCGTGAACTGTTGTCATCAGTCCTTTTTCAAGACCAAACTGGTCCAGAATTTTAATCATCGGAGCGAGACAGTTTGTTGTGCAACTTGCATTAGAAATGCATTTGTGCTCTGAAGTCAACTTGTCGTCATTCACACCCATTACACAAGTTAAATCTGGTGCATCTTTTGCGGGAGCAGAGATCACAACTTTTTTGGCACCTGCTGCGATGTGACTGTCGTAACCCGGTTTGTCACCATCAGCACGGTTTGTAAAGAATCCGGTTGATTCTAAAGCGACATCAACGCCCAGTTCTCCCCAGGGAAGATTGGCAGGATTTCTTTCAGCGCAAAT
>JAJRVU010000327.1 GCA_024277145.1 Planctomycetota bacterium | reverse complement strand
AATAGATACCCACGGGTAAACCCGTGGTCCTTTTGCCATTACAACTGCAGTCGCAGTTGACCTGAATCCTGATCACCTTGATGGGATACGTAGTGTTTGATGGTTTCTTCATCAACTCCTACGCTACTAACGAAGTAGCCCGGTGACCAAACAATGTTTTCTTTCCAATATACATCTTTTAACCATGGATATTTTTTTCGTAGTTGAGACGCCGATTGGCTTTTCAGCTGCCCCATTATCGATGCTACACTATATTTTGGAGGAATAATCATTAACGCATGTAGATGATCTCCATCAAAGCCAATCGTCTCGATGCTAACCCCGGGCATACTCCGCAGTAACTTCGGGAATAGCTTTCGTAAGTATTCACAAACGCCAGGATTCAGGATCCGACGGCGGTATTTACAAACCCAAACAATATGATACTTTAAATAGTATACTGAGTAACCTGATTTGATATATTCCATTCACAAAGTATACCACCGTCGGGTTCATTCACCCACGGGTAAACCCGTGGTGCTCTGCCTACGGCCACATAGAACACATTACAATTATCATCATTCACAAACTTTTGATTACCAGATCACATTAAATTGAATTCTCAAAAAAAACAACTTCAGAAAAACTCTCAATCATCCTCCAATCTTTCAATAAAAGGGATTGTTGGATCACTCTGGCTTGTCATTTTTTTCGTGATCTTCTTTTCACAAATTCTTCCAAACGCCGGTAACAATCTCACACGGTTTAAAGTCTGGACCGTCCTTGACCAAATCTACCTCAACATTTTTTTTCCGTCTGCAGAAATCGCTGCGAACTCCGGTTGGAGATACTTCCCACAACGACTCGATATCATCCTGGTTGCATTCATCATCTATGCAGCAGCATGGGGCGTAGGAAACCTCATTCTCAGGACTATCAACTGGAATTACCCAAAGAATTTTGCAGAAAAAACCGTCATCGTTTTTGGTCTCGGGCTCTCCGCCCTTTCACTCTTCACGCTGGGCATGGGAAAAATCGGATTCCTGAATGCAACTTTTTTTTACACAATCTTTATCATCGTGATTCTTTCCGAAATCTGGCTAAGACGTTCAGACAAACAAATATCTATTCAAAATGAATCGCAAAAGAAACCTACAAAAAAATCAACCTCGAAAAATACACCCTCAAAAAAATCCCGCGTCCCCCTCTGGTGCATCATCGGAATTTCTCCATTTCTGTTAGCAATGGCGCTCGGTGCCATGCTCCCCTCGATTAGTTTTGATATCAGAGAGTACCATCTTCAAGGACCAAAAGAATATTTCCAGAATGGGCATATCGGAATGCTCCCGCACAATGTCTACACTAGCTTTCCTTTTTTTACTGAAATGCTTTCCCTTTTAGGGATGGTTCTTCGCAATGACTGGTATTGGGGTGCCCTTTGTGGAAAAGCGGTCCTGATGGGTTTCGCTCCTCTCACTGCATTGGCACTTTATGCAGCGGGAAATAGATGGTTCTCCAAAGAAACAGGATGGATTGCTGCCCTCATTTTTCTCACAATCCCCTGGACGTACCGACTTTCAATCATTGCTTTCAGCGAAGGAGGAATCACCTTTTTTCTTTTCGCTTCCCTGTTTACTCTCATGCTTACTCTGGATTCCTCTGATAATTCCAACACGAATAACAGTAATGCAAATAATAAAGGATTCTTCATTACCGGGCTCCTTGCAGGAAGCGCAATGGCTTGCAAATATCCCGGCGTGATCCAAGTTGTCATTCCATTAGGAGTCGCCGTCACACTCTCACCTTTTTTTGGAAATGACAATAAAGACAAATTCGACAAAGACAAACTCAACCGCGCCCTGAAATCCGCAGCCATCTATTCACTCGCCGTCTTCATCACCATCGGCCCCTGGCTTCTCAAAAACACCATCGAAACCGGCAACCCCGTTTACCCTCTCCTTTATTCCGTCTTCGGCGGAGAAGACTGGGACGCGCAGCTTAATCAAAAATGGAAAAATGCACACAGCTCAAAAGATTATCCAATCAGTGATATCCCTGTTAAATTATTTGACGTCACCGTGAAAAGTGATTGGCTCAGCCCGCTTCTTTTTGGATTGGCACCACTCACTTTATTGAAATCCAGTTCTCAGAAAAAAAGAATCATCCTGCTCTGGATTTTTGTCGGATATCTCTTCGCAACATGGTGGTTACTCACACACAGGCTTGATCGTTTCTGGGTCCCTTTAATACCGGTCGTTGCTCTTCTCTCAGGAATTGGCTTTCACTTTTCCTCCAACTCCATTTGGAAGTACACAAGCAGAACTCTTCTCGTCGCAGCACTTGTTTATAACCTCGCCTACATTTCAACCGAAGCCTGCGGATACAATGGTTATCTCACTGATTACAAACAAGCCCGGAAAATGACGGAAGGTCTTTCCAGCGGAATCCAGCATATCAACCAGAACTTCACCGAAAAAAACAAAGTCCTCTGCATAGGTGAAGCAGCCGTTTTTGATTCAAAAATCCCTCTCATCTATAACACGGTTTTTGATTATTCCATATTTGAAAAATGGTTCTCTAAAAACGATCCATCCATCCCTCCGGAAAAACAGGACTTCAAATCTGCTGAAGAAATTAAAAGCATCCTGAAAAAAAATGGAGTCACTCATCTTCTGGTGAACTGGGCGGAAATCCTCCGTTACCGGGAAGAAGGTAGCTATGGATTTACCAGTTTTGTAATGCCGGAACGATTTCAAAAACTGCAGGAAATGGGAATCATCACTCCTCCCCAAAACTTGAATTATCTCAGTTGGGATAAAATGGACAAAAAGAAAAAAACGCAAATCAATCAATGGGGACAGGCTCTTAAATTAAATCTCGATAACAAAAAAATCGTCATCAGCACCCAAATCTATAAAATCCTCGACTAAATGTAACACTGTGTTTAACACAACTATTATTTTCCATCATACAATGACTCATAATCTGTAGGGTCTGCTGTGCAGACCAATGTGCAAAATAAATCACAAAGGGTGGCCCGACCAACTTGTTTGGTTGGGTGCCGAAGGCACAAGAAGCCTCACCATACGCAAACATTTATTATCCACCTCTCTGCGTCCCTGTAATTCCTGAGTGATGCTTCAGTCGGGTTTCAGGTTTTACCGTTCCAATCCATCTGGTAAACCTTTGGGGTAAAGTTTATCAATGAATGCTTTGATCTTTTCGATGCGATTTCCCGGATTAGGGTGGGTGCTCATGAATTCCGGTTGACGGGAACCACCGGAAGAACGTTCCAGAATTTTCATCACACCAATCATGGCATTGGGATCATACCCTGCGCCAACACACAATTTCACGCCCCACTCATCTGACTGCAATTCATCATTCCTGCCATATTTCATGTTCATCAGGGAACCAATCATCTGTGCCATCCGTGCCCCATCCATTTCACCAGATGCCATCGTTGCTGCCCCGGTCAAGCCTTGTGTCAGTTTTCGTTTTGCCATTTGTTGGGCACCATGACGGGAAATCACGTGGCCAATTTCATGACCCAGAACACCTGCAAGCTGTCCTTCCGTTTCCAATTGTTTATACAAGGCAGCAGTCAGGAAGACCTGTCCTCCGGGGAGCGCAAATGCATTGATCACTTTTTCATCTTTTAATAAATGAAAATCAAATTGATAAGGATTTTTCAGCCCTTTTTTTTGCAATCTTTTTTCAAGAGAATTTAATAGCTTGAATCCTACCCGATCGACATAAGCCTGGGCTTTCTGGTCAGGATGTTCCCCTTGATGTCTTCGAATCACCTCTGGCATGGCCTGCAATCCGAGAACTATTTCCTGTTTCTCCGTTAAATCAACTCGTTGCTTCTCTCCTGTGACCTGATTGACATCAGATTTTAAAAAATAGGAAACAATTGCAAACAAGGCAATTCCAAGAGCAATGATCAATCGAATTTTTAAAGGAGCCCGCCGACCAACTCCTGCCATCTGTCTTCTGAACATCCTAGCCATTTTAGATTCCTCGTCTTGTTTTATTGTCAGCAGTTACCTGCAAATCAATTAAAACTTATTCAATTATATTCCTGCGACACTTCAAAGAAGTATTCTCAATTTCCCCAAAAGAGGATCAATGGCCCGATGAACATTTTGGTTCTGAAACCCAGCTTTACCTATTAGAAAAAGTCAGACTGAGAGAATCAGAACTATTCAGTAGTATATCCAGGAACAGATCATAAATAAAATCAAATCTGCCTTACGATATCAAATCGCAATAGTTTCCTAATATCTTCTCGTGAAAAAGCCCGCAAAACCGTTTACGCCCGCTTACTTTGTGAATCAGAGAAGACTCGAACACCCATTTTCAAGACAAAAACGTTCACTTATCCCCATTAACAACATAACTTATGTCATTTCAATTATTTTCCCCAATATTCCTGTAACAGATTCAGATCCCCATCCCTTGAATAGTTGTAAGACACAACAACCACTATGGTCACGGTCACTGGGGTGGATACCACCACAGTCCTTACTACTACTCCGCCTATGTATAAATGCACCTGGCCCAGAGTGAATAGCACGCCAACGAGCGTGCCTATTGCAAATTGATGCATGACATTGAAAGCTCGACAGAGCACTACCGCGGTTACAAAGGTTTCAAAAAACAATCATACCGCTGTAATAGAAATGGAATGCTGTAATAGAAATGGAATGCAGAAGAATAAAAAACGACATGAAAAAAGAAAAGGCCCGGGTTTCAAACTCGTCTCTTTTTTTGTGCTGGAGGGGGATTGGTAAATCTGATAGATTTTAGATTGACTTAATATGAAACCTGAGCAGAGGCAATCTTATTTTGAGTGACATAATTTGTGATCGTTTCAATCAATAGCTTTCGATCAACAGGTTTGGTCAGGAATGCATCACAGCCGGCATCCAGACATTTTTTCTTATCCTCGGCCATAGCATGTGCAGTCAACGCAATAATCGAACCGGTATAGCCTGCACTTCGGAGATTGCCTGTCGCAGTATAACCATCCATCACAGGCATCTGCATATCCATCAGGATAACATCAAATGGGCGACCTTCCAGTAAACCAGAATTTGCCAGTTCCACTGCAAATTTTCCATCTTCAGCAATGGTCACTTCAATGCCAGCTTTTTCAAGAATAAACCCAAAAAGACGTTGGTTATCGGGCCCATCTTCTGCAATTAATACTCGACAACCTTGAAGAGGGTGATCCGTTTCCTCATTCATTTCATTATTTTTAAACTTTTCACTACTGATTTCTTTAGAGTCAGAACCGATCATTTTTACATTTTTTATTCGGCCTGTAGTGACAGTAAATGAAAAAGTACTTCCATCCCCAATCACGCTCGAAACGGAAATGTCTCCACCTAAAATTTCCGTCAACCGTTTGCTAATGGATAAACCGAGACCGGTTCCACCATATTTTCTTGTCACTGATGTATCAGCTTGTGAAAAAGATTGAAATATTTTTTCGATTTGATGTTCTTTTAATCCAATGCCGGTATCAACCACATCAAACTGAATTTTTGCTTCTTTACCTGGCCAGCTTAATAATCGAATCACAATATCAATGGATCCCGTTTCGGTAAACTTGATGGCGTTCCCTGCAAGGTTAACCAGAATTTGACGTAAGCGGGTAGGATCACTCAATATGGCCTCAGGAATCAACCCATCGATACGAACATTGAATATGATTCCTTTCTCTTTTGCTCGAAACTTTAATAACGAAACAACATCCTTGGCAATTGCGTATGGGGAACATTCAATTCTTTCAGTTTCGAACTGGCCTGATTCAATTTTTGATAAATCAAGAATGTCATTAATAAGCTCAAGAAGGTATTGCCCATTACGTTCAATGGTGTCGATCGATTCAATTCTATGTTTAGGAGCAATGGAAAGATCCCCTTCCGTTCTGAGGAAATCCGTAAATCCAAGAATGGCTGTCATGGGTGTTCGAATTTCGTGACTCATATTTGCCAGGAATTCGCTTTTAGAACGGGTGGCTTTCTTTGCTTCTTCGTAAGCCTCTTTTAATTCATTATGTGCAAATTTCAATTCTCTGAGTGTTCGCCCGTTTCGTTCAATGGCAACTTTCTGTATCAACGAAACTTTCTGTAGTTCTTCATGAGCCCGAACTAATTCTGCTTCCGCTTTTCTCTGTTCAGTCATATCAAGAATGATTGCAGCAAATACTTTTTTCCCATCGCAGTTTGCAGTTTGGAAATTGACGTCAACGGGATAATCTGAACCATCTTTCCTGCGATGAATTGTCGAAAATTTCAAAATCTCCACTTCCTCTTTCAGGAGAGAAGTGACCATTTCCATAAAAAATTCCTTAGTAATTTCCGGTTTGATATCAAGCGGGGTCATCTTTTGAAGTTCATCCAACGTATAACCAAGATTCAACCTCGCACCATAATTGACATGCGTAAAGCAATATGTTTCGATATCAAAAATATAGATTTCATTCAGTGACTTCTCTAATATTTCACAATAGCCTTCCTGCTGGGTTGCTGCTTGGGCTTGCTTCGCGACATCCTGAACTTGATCTGGTGGCTGGTGATTATTCTTTTCTTCGCAATTTTCAATCACATTTTCCAGAAGATCAAACGTCTCATCAGACAGAGTCTCTCTGTACTGGAGAAGTTGCTTCTGGAGTTGTTTTAGTGAATTGATGACGGCAGACATTAGTATTTCATTTCAATTTCATAACGGAACATTTACCCTTAAAACATAGCTTATACTCTGATTCAGCCCGACACGATTTTCAAAAAACGGACTTCAAGACAAAAATAAACCAAAATGGCGAACGTGATCTCGAAAAACAAGAAAGAAATCCAGGTTCAATCTCAATCCTGAACAGGAACTTTCAACGTAGCTATTTTCAAAAGCACCCTATATTTTATGCATTTATTACGCAAACCAACGACCATTAAACATACATACAGGGAAATCTGACCTCATCTGAAAAAGAATTTTCCTGAAAATCAATATAATCGTTAGTTTGGAAATATCTCAGCAGTTTGAAAATATCTCTGTCTTTCAATGAGTTTCTATAGAAGCAAACCCGGTTTTTAGCCTCATCCTTGCAGAAACCTCTCAGGAACAGCATTGATAAAGGACCAAAATCAGCTTGAAGCTCCTCCTGCTTTTTCTCGACATCTATTTCTAATTTTTGATATCAGAATTGCCTCCGCTCCTCTGACTCTTTACGATAAATACAGTAAAGAAACTAATACAGTAATAGAACATTCCAAAGTTCATCAAAATCAACCCCGTGACTGGAAAGCACTGATCTTTCGGCCGTTCTTCCAGACCAGCTATGACACTCCATTTTAAATAATCAGGAATTATCATCCATGCAAAACGAAAACAATGTTTCAAGACGTTCATTCATAAAAACTTCCACAGCAGTTGCTGCAGCCACCACATTCACAGCCAAAAGTTATGCACGGGTTCTCGGAGCCAACGATCGAATCAGGATTGGCTTTATCGGCGCAGGAGG
Organism: Planctomycetota bacterium; assembly: GCA_024277145.1. Lineage (GTDB taxonomy): Bacteria > Planctomycetota > Planctomycetia > Planctomycetales > Planctomycetaceae > JAJRVU01. Next base: position 4,650 of record JAJRVU010000327.1, on the reverse strand, counting down.
GATGGCCAATTCCCACATGAATAAAATTGTAGCCATGCAGGAAAAACAAAATCTTGAAACCATTGCCGTTGCAGACTGCTGGGAAACAAGAGCAAAAAAAGGGGCGGAAAAAACCGGCGCAGAGTTTGCTTTTACAGATTACAGAAAAGTTCTTGATATTAAAGACATTGATTATGTCACCATCGCCACACCTGAGCATCAACATTGCAAAATGACGCTTGATGCACTTGATCATGGAAAAGCAATCTATTGTGAAAAACCGATGACGCACAATATCGAAGAAGCACAAGCTGTCATGAAAAAGCAGAAAGAAACAGGACTCCCCTTGCAAGTCGGTGTGCAAGCGATGTCGGATGACAGTTATATGGCTGCTGCAAAAGCAATTGAAGAAGGTGAACTCGGACAAGTGGTCCAGGCACAAATTGAATATGTCAGACGCTACAATTCACAAGGGCCTTTCCGAAAACCGGGGATTACTCCTAAATACGATAACAAACCAGAAGACTTGAACTGGAATGACTGGCTCGGGGATACTCCAAAAAGAGAATGGGATCCGCACCATTACTTTGAATGGAGAAACTATTCACAGTATTCTGGAGGAATCTGCACGGACCTCTTCATCCATCGAATCACACGAATTATGGCTGCCTGCAATCTCCTCTACCCAAGACGAGTTGTAGGAATGGGTGGAATCTGGCAATGGCCAGATGGAAGAGACCTCCCTGACAACTTTGAAATGATCTGCGAATACCCGAGAGGAATGACTGTTTACGTCCTCGGAACAATGAGTAACCGCGTCGGAATTGATCATCTCATCCGGGGTTATCGTGCAACACTTTACTTTAACCGCCAGGGATGGGTCATTAAAGATAAAGATGGAAAAGTCCTTCGCGAACACAAAAAATCAGGCGCTGAAGATAACGGACTTCATCATATCAACCTGCAAAATAACCTCAGGAACGGAGAGGCTTTGAACTGTCCAGTCCGTCTTGGGATGGCAGGAGTTGTCGCTGTCAACATGGCTAATGAATCCTGGAGATCAGGACGTATGATGGCTTGGGACAAAGAAAATGAAAAAATGGTCTCTGCAGATACCCTGAACCTCAGCCATAACCCGGAAAAATCATAATTCCCATTGGATCTGCTCTGTGCAGACCAATGGGCCAATTGAATTTACAAAGGGTGGCCCGACCAACTTGTTTGGTTGGGTGCCAAAGGCACAAGAAGTCTCACCTTCATCGTTCAATAGTTTATTATCTCCAACTTTTATACGGTCACAATTACTGATCACACTCTCCGCGAGATTCCTTTTCTTTAAAAAATCTGTGCCCATTTGTGTGAATCTGTGGTTCCTTTTCATTTTCTCTCTCTGGCTTACGTCAGGCACAGCATGATCATAAAAAAAGACGAATGAATTTCTTCACCCGTCTCTCTTAATTTATTTTAATAAGAATACTCTATTCAGTCATCCCTCAATGGGAGTCGAGGCACTCGGAACTTTGTCCTTCACATCGTAACATTGACCAATTGATCGCAAAATCTGGATCGAATACCAGGTCAGATCGATTTCCCACCATCGATGAGAATACGTTGCACAAACAGGATGAGCATGATGATTGTTATGCCAACCTTCACCATAACTCAAAATGGCTGCCCACCACAAATTTCGGGAATGGTCGCGGGTTTCATAAGTTCGGTATCCCCACATGTGGCTGGCTGAATTGATTAACCATGTCGAATGGTAAGCAACCGTCATTCGTACACAAACAGCCCATACAAGAAACGGAAGACCACCAATCAATGTTAGGAGAATTGCTGAACCAAATAAAATGTAGGTGAACCCTTTGTCAAAAAATCGGATCATCTTGTCATCAAGAAGCTCAGGAATATATCGTTTATAAATCACTTCATCCTGCTTTGATGATCGATAAACAAATATCCACAACATATGAGACCAGAACGCTCCCTTTGTCGGTGAATGAGGATCACCATCCTGATCAGAACGCTGATGATGCAATCGATGAGTCGCTGTCCATCGGTACGCAGAACCTTCACCCGCTAATGTCCCTGCAAGCAATGCAATAAACTTCGCTGGTCCTTTTAACTTAAAAGAACGATGCGAAAGAAAACGATGATAACAAAGACAAATCCCAATACTTGCAGTGAACCAATGAAGGAAAACAGCTGCACCTAAAGCAGTCCAGCTGAAATAAAACGGAGCCGCAAGACAACCTGCATGAATTCCAACCATCCAGAGAAGTGTCACCCAATCAATATTCGATATCCGCAACTGACTCGGGCGGAACATCTGATAAATTGATTCCTGAACCTCAGCCCTGGTTTGTGTCTCCACATGAGGTGCTTCACCGCGTCTCAATCTCGACCTGCGTTTTTCTTTAGGTTCTGCAACTTGAGGTGCCATAATTCGTACTCAACAATCATTTCTAAATAAACTAAATGAGTTTAATTTGATCCCCGAATCAGGCTGAATATCCTATTTTACCAACTTTGGCAACTTCAAATAATTCAATCATCCTTCAGGACTGAGGTGATTATTGAAAAGATCGGCTTTTGAGCAAGGCGAAACTGTCAGACGTGAGTCATACATTTGTCAAAGCGATGTCACAGCACGCAAACCCCTAAAAATAAACAGGTTAAGTGATGTCAAAATTCCTGATTTTCTTGAATTTTAGTCATATGATCGCTTCTCATGACACACAGAATATCTGTTTTAGACTCAATTCTTTTATTTCCGGGTCAGAAAACGGTAGCCAGTTCCACGAACGGAAAGGATATATTTTGGCTCAGCAGGATTCACCTCAATTAACTTGCGCAATCGTAGAACAAAGTTATCGATCGTACGCGTCGTCACCGCTGCATCAGAACCCCAAACCTGTTCCAGTATCTGCGCTCGCGAAAGAACACGCCCTTCATTTTGAATGAAGTACTGCAAAAGCTCCAACTCCGTTTTAGTGAGTGAATGAGTTTCCTCCCGAACAACCAATTCATAAGTTTGAAAATCAACTTTAACATGATCAAATTCAAAGCTTTCAAGTGGTATCGTCTTGATCTCACCACTCGAAGGAGTTTCTTTAATCTGCGTTCGCCTTTCCAATAGGTTACGAACCCGGCTTAATAACTCAGGTAATGCAAATGGCTTGGTCATGTATTGATCCGTCCCACAATCAAATGCCATTGTCTTGTCTTCACTTAACCGACGAGCACTCAATACAAGAATAGGAACCTGCTTATCAATCTCACGTATCGCCTGGCATGCCTCATAGCCACTCATCCCCGGAAGCATCAAATCCATGATTATAAAATCGATATTATTTTCAGGCTTTTTGAATTCATTCAGGGCAAATGCACCATCACCCGCCAGGATCACTTCATACCCGTCCTGTTCAAAGTTGAATTTCAACCCCTGCGCAAGAGCTTCTTCATCTTCAACAATCAGAATTTTCATCCTTTAGCTCTCCCCGGAAGTTCTAATAGAAAAATACTTCCTGATTTATCTGTCCGATTTTTTACTGTAATTTCTCCCTTGAGAAAATGAACCAATGTTCGAACAACATAAAGCCCAAGACCCGTCCCTTTTTGCTTCCGATGTAACTCATCTCCCGCCCGGTAAAAAATCTGAAAAATCTTTTTCTGGATCTCTTTCGGAACCCCTTCACCATTATCAATCACTTCAATCACTATTCTATCTCGGTCTTTCATCTTCATATTAATACAAACTTCAGGTTTTTCTGAAGCATATTTCACCGCGTTATCCAGTAAATTTCCAAAAATCATGTCCAGTAACATCCTCCGGGCATGAATAACAACAGGCTCCATTTTAAATACAAAAATATCTTCCATCTCAAAACCATGATGAGCACTTGCAGTTCGGGCATAATTTTCGATCAAAGGAATCAACGCAATTTCTTCAGGAGCGGTCTCCTGACCAATTGCATCAAGCCGACCAACCTCAAGCAATTGACTGATCAAATCATCAAGCCTCTGTAACTCCCGATCCATCACCTTATAGAATTCTTCCCGCTTCTCCTCATCCAATGATCGCATTTGAAGCGTCTCAAGATAAAGTCGCAAAGAAGCAATAGGAGACTTCAATTCATGAGTCACGCTATCCACAAAATTGACCTGTCGCTGATGAAGTCGATATGCACTTAAACTCATCAATAAATATATTGTCAACCCGATTAAAATCAGGGAAAAAACGATGACTCCAATCGTCAGGCTTGTCCACGAACTTAACGATGCCAACAAATAAATCCAGCTCACCATCAACGTAATGTTGAGAGCCATCAATATCACCGTTAATACAATTGGCCAGCGATATAGCCTTTTTTTTCTTAAATCCTGTATCATTAAATCCCGCAACTTTTTATTGTAAAGATAACTATCCTACATCTCAAAAATCTATGATAACTCAATTGAACCCAGTCTGGCAGTCAGTAATCTTTAAAAAGAACTCTACAGCAAAGTGCAATTTGCTCTCAACTCTCAAAGCCGGACCAATTCAGAAACAAGCTGTTTTTCTACCTGTCCCACGCCAGAAAATGCCTGTTTCCCCCTATTTTCAGCCTGCTCTTGATCTCAAACAGGAAAATATACTAGAACTTGTCTCAAAACTCGGTTGTGCCTGTT
>JAJRVU010000326.1 GCA_024277145.1 Planctomycetota bacterium | reverse complement strand
GGTCAGATTTCCTTATCATCTTTATGATGAACATGACATCGCCAACCGGATAATTTATGTGGAAGCCTCTCGTGGTTGTCCATTTACCTGCCAGTTTTGTTTGTCTGCATTGGAAATTCCTGTCAGGCAGTTTCCCCTGGAACTCTTTCTGTGTGAAATGCAAAGTTTGCTGGACCGTGGCGTGACGCAATTCAAGTTTGTGGATCGTACATTTAACCTGAATTTAAAAATCAGTCGTTCTATACTGGAATTTTTTCTGGCTCGGTATCAACCTGGTATGTTTTTTCATTTTGAAATGATTCCAGATCGGCTACCGGAATCTCTACGAGAATTGATTGCCAAATTCTCCGATGGTGCACTCCAGTTTGAAGTTGGCATACAAACTTTTAACACGCATGTTTCTGAATTGATTGCCCGAAAGCAGGATTACAATAAGCTGGAAGAGAATCTCCGTTTTCTCAAGGAAGAAACTGGCGTGCATGTCCATACCGATTTAATTTTTGGATTGCCAGGCGAAACATGGGAAAGTTTTGGGGAAGGTTTTGACCAATTGATTAAAATGGCTCCCCAGGAAATTCAAGTTGGAATGTTAAAACGTCTTCGTGGAACGCCCATCAGTTGTCATGATGATGAATGGAAAATGAAATATTCACCCTATGCACCCTATGAAATATTACAAAATAAACTGTTGGATTTTGAAGAAATCAGTAGGCTAAGACGGTTCGCCAGATATTGGGACTTGGTCGGAAACAGCGGAAACTTTATCGAAACGCTTCCCTTGTTATGGAGTCATGGCAGTCCATTTAAACTGTTCATGGAATTCAGTGACTGGTTATTCAGTTCAAAAAATAAAATGCATGGGATTTCTCTCATCGAATTATCGGAATCTCTATTCCAGTTTATCATCCAGAAAAAACATTGTGATGCACAAAGCGTTGCAGAGGTTGTTTATCGGGATTACCAACGCGGGGGCAGGCACGATAAACCTCATTTTTTAAGACCCTATATCTCCAGTCAGAAAAAAGCGAAACCTGTTGAACAAGGGCTTCCCAAAAGGCAAAAAAGACACTTGAATATCAGTGATTGATGGCAGAACTTTGGATTTGGTTTCTAAATCCGGGTGAATTGAGCGTTTTTTTGAATCGCAGTTATCGGATGGGGTGCGAACTGCTTTTTAAATCGCTACGATAAAAGGTCTGATCGTGCGGAATTGTTCCGCCAATCCATTCAGATAAAACCAAATTAATAAATAGATGAACTAATAAGGAAAACTCATGAAGCTGCCAATTCTTTTTGCGCTGGGAACTGCAATCTGCTGGGGACTATATGGTCCCACATTGGGAAAAGCGCGTGCAGCAGATTTAAGTCCGTTCAAGCCTTACGTCAGCATTGGTGTAGCCTATCTTGTTTGGGCAATTGTTGGTGGCCTTATTGGAATGTGGTACAAGGGAGATTCATTTACTTTTACAGGAAGTGGTTCTGCCTGGGGCTTTGCTGCCGGAACTCTCGGTGCCTGGGGTGCTTTCAATTTGACATTAGCGATGTTCAGTGGCGGTGGGGCAATGCCTCATATTGTCATGCCCGTAGTTTTTGGTGGCGCGGTTTCCGTTGCAGCGATTGCGTCTGTTGTTTCATTGGGAGGAACTGCCAAAGTCAGCCCGATGCTCTGGGTCGGAATTTTGGGAATGGCTGTCTGTATTGTGATTGTTGCAGCAAACACTCCTCACCCGCCGGGTCCCGCTAAGAAAAAAACGGAACAGGCATCGACTACGCCTGCTGAATCGAGTGATTCAAAAGAAGCTTCTGATTCTGAATAAAGACTGAACTCAAGAATATTACTCATCACGCAGAGATTATATTTAAACACAAAGGCTCGAAGACACGAAGAAAAAAGTATTTAAGTAGTGCTCTTTCGAGCTTTAAATATCCGGTGTCAATTTTTAAATGGCACGCTCGTTGGCGTGCAAGTTAATCTGAGCGAAGTGACATTTACCGGTAGTTGGACTAGCAGGGTCTTCTGTACAGACCATTGATTTTCATTGAACGATGAAGGTGGTCCTTCTTGTGACTTTGGCACCCAACCAAACAAATTGGTCGGGCCACCCCTTGAATTTTTGTGGCCAGTAAATTCTTTGCGATTTTTGTATTTGCCATTCGTCAGGAACAGCACTGACCTACTTCTTTTTTAGAAGATGGCAATTTTTGACTACGTCTCCGCGGCTTTGCGAACTCTGCGCGAGACTCTTTTCTTTTTTAACCCTTCACAGGTCTTGATCATTTATCAAACACCGTTTGCTCTGTTATTTTTTAATAACGGATTTTGGCTTTTAAACGTAATTGTTTAACCGTTTCAATCCAGATTTTATTCGAATACTGCTTGAGTACGGAATGCCGAACGTCTTCCAGTGAGAGTTCTCCCGGAATTTTCTTAACAACTTTGTAGAGATGAACACCATATCGTGTTTCAACTGGATCGCCCATTTTTCCAACGGGAATCTGGAAAATAATCTTTGTCAATTCGACAGGCATTTCCCCGCGATATGGGAAGGTTCCTATATCTCCTCCTTTGTTGGCACTGGGAGCTTGCGAATATTTCTTTGCAGCTTCTGAAAAGGATAAAGATCCTGATTCGATTTTTGTTTTAATTCCTTCCAACTTCAAAAACAGTTTTCTTGTTTCATTTTTGTCGGCCGGTTTTTTGAGGAAAATCTGCTTTGCCTGTACCATCGTGCCATCAAAATATTCATGCTGGTCTTGAAAATATTTTTTCAGGACTACCGAGTTTGCTTTTTTAAGAATGTAATTATTCCATTGAATATCCCGCGTGATTTTCTTTTCCAGTTTTTTCTTGTCGAGTCCCATCGAGATCAGAACTTTTTCGGAATCCTTATTATTCTTGATAATTTTTTTATGAATGATATCGATTTGTGCAGCGACATGATCGGAATCAACTTTGATTTTTCTTTTTTTGAGGAATTGCCTGATCAATTCTTGATCAATCAATTTTTCCAGATAGATTTTTCTTAAATCTTCTTGCTTATCTTCAGAGATCTGGCGGTATTGAAACATCCAATCGAGATCAGCTTGTGTAATTTTTTTATTGTTGACCGTAGCGAGAGTTTCCTCTGCACGAACCTGAATTGGCAGGCCTAGAAAAATTAAAGACATCAGAAAAAACGCGGCCAGCATCATGCGGTTTTTGGTTAGTTGATTTTCAAAGCTGCAATGCTTTGAGATGCTGTGAGAGTGAGTTTCTTCAGTGCGAATATTGGTCATTGGAATCATATTTCTCAGTTGTGCTCTGTCGAGCTTTAAATGTCATGCATCAATTTGCAAATGGCATGCTCGTTGGCGTGCTTTTCACTCTGAGCTACGCGACATTTATACATAGACGGAGTAGTAGTTGGTAAAGTCTTTATCCTCTTTGTTTTGGACAAATTAACATATCTATTCGGGGGCAGGTTAGACGATTTCCCGGGAATTATCGATATTTCCTGAACGAATTGACCACAAGCCTGAATAATCCCGAAAAATGATCTCCATTCCATCTTAAAACTCGCCTACCATATAAGTTTGTAAGTCATTATATATCTTATAGTTATGGCTTGCGAGGCTATTTAATAGTTTCAGGAGACCTTCTAAAGAAGGATTAATGAAAAATTCAGAAAAGTTACCGGTTGGATCAGGTCGAATAATAAAGATAGAGCGACCTTAACGATTCGCTTTCGACTTTCCTAATTGATAAGAAGCAGCTGTCTTTGTGGTCGAAAAACTAATTGTGGGTTTTTGAACAGCATTGATAATAAAAGTTTGGTAGCAGGTATTCATGGCAGAAATTCAGGAAGAACAAATTAGCCAGATTGTTGAAGCATGTCAGGGGCAGGCAGAAGTCATTTCCGGCTGCCTGAATTCGTGTCTTGAATCTGATTTTCAACTTGATATTGGTGAGCAGGCTGCACTATCTCTTGACTCCCTTCCTCCTGAGTTGGATGCACCGGGAATGGTTGTCGTTTTAACCATCGAAAACCAACATGTCGTTTGCCTGATTCCGGAATCACTGCCACTCCCTGAATGGTATAAGACTCCTGACGAAACACAGTCTTCCCGATTACAAACAATCGGGATGGAATGGTCAATGTGCATGTTGCCTGCGACCATGGAATGTTCCTCGTTTGAAACAATAACTCTTTCAAACCTTCGATCCTTTCTTGAAGAAGGAGATCCTGCTGAAGGAGCATTCACTCTTGCATTAAATATTAAACAGGAAGGGGATTCTCCTGCAACTTCTGAAGCTGATGCAACTACCCTTGACACAACCGATGAGAAACCGGAAGAAACAGAAGAACCTTCTGCAGAATCGACGGATGCGGCAGCTAGTGAAAAAGAGTCTGCTGAGGAATCTGAAAAAGTAGCGGAAGCCGATGAAGGGGAGAAACCTGCTTCTGGAACCGGACCATTTATGTGGTTGGTTGGCCCGCTCAATAACATTTCCAAAGAGGAAGAAGCCCCTGCTGAAAGTTCAGAAACAACTGCTACCGAAGAAGCTAGTGTGGATGTAGCAGGTGAAACGGCATCTGATTCTACAGTTCATCAGGATCAAACTCCATCCCCGGGAAAACAGTTTGCGTCACAGGATGGCATTAATCGTTTCCGAAAAATGCCGGTAACCATTTCTGTTCGATTGGCATCAAAAAAAATTGAACTGGGAGAATTCCTGGCCATTACCCCCGGAACGTTAATCACTTTTGACAAATCATGTGATGACCCATTAGAGCTTTATGTCAATAATTATCGATATTGCCAGGGAGAAGCTGTAAAAATTGGCGAAAACTTTGGCCTGAAAGTGGATGAAGTCGGCGTCAAAGATGTCAGGGAAGATCGAATTATTTAAAGCAGACCGAGATAGTTTTCGATTTCACGCTTCCCTGTTCTATATGAAATATCAATCTGTAAATCGCTCTCAGTAGCTTACCAACCAAGAGTTCCTGCTATTGAGTCCAAAATATTCTCTTCTGGCTGGCTGTCTCTTTTCCCGCTTGCTAGCATGTAGTAGATAAGTCCATCCTATTACCTTGCCAAAGAAAACTGATCCAGAGAGACCTGATGATATTTGTTCTCGATAATTACGATTCCTTTACTTATAACCTTGTTCAACGACTCGGCGAAATTGATTCCAGTCTTGATATCAAAGTTGTGCGAAATGATCAGATTTCGATTGCAGAAATCGAAGCCTTGAATCCTGAAAGAATTATCGTTTCCCCTGGTCCTTGCACGCCAAATGAAGCAGGACTTTCCAAAGAAGTCGTTAAGCACTTCGGACCAAAGGTTCCACTATTAGGGGTTTGCCTCGGGCATCAATGTATTGCAGAAGTGCATGACTCAACTGTTGTCAGACATGATCGATTAATGCATGGAAAAGTCTCCATGATTTATCATGATGGTGAAGGAGTTTTTGCCGGTTTGAGCAATCCTTTTCAGGCAACACGTTATCACAGCTTGATTGCACCGGAAGAATCTTTATCAGACGATTTGGTTTTATCAGCGTGGACGGATGACGAAGATCATAAAAAAGAAGTGATGGGATTTCGGCATAAAAAATGGTCTGTTCATGGTGTCCAGTTTCACCCGGAAAGTTTTCTGACAGACGAGGGAATACCGTTGTTAAAGAATTTTCTGAATCTTCCTTCACCGGTTTCAGCTTGAATTAAGACTGCATACAACTGCGAAATGAAAGCAAACAGACGATGCTAACCGTTTCAGAGGCTTTGGAAAAAATCATCACAG
>JAJRVU010000325.1 GCA_024277145.1 Planctomycetota bacterium | reverse complement strand
GCTACTTGGAATGGGGGCCATGACCTGGCTGTTTATTTCTCGAATTGGAGCAGGAATTGCAGGAGCAACAATTTCGACCGCGCAAGCTTACATTGCAGACGTCACTGGGAAAGAAAATCGTTCCCGAGGGATGGCGATGATTGGTGCTGCCTTTGGAATTGGATTTACATTTGGCCCATTATTAGGGGCGATGTTTGTTTCAGATGATTTAAGTGCATTGCCAAGTTCTATGCCCGGCTATATTGCCTCTGCTTTTTCAGGTCTTGCTCTTATCGCAGCTATTTTTGTCCTTCCTGAATCACTGAAAGAAAAAGGAAGCCTGAGTGAACATGGCGTGTTCCAGATTACAAAATTGAAAAAATATCTGACCCAGCCTGTCATCATGGTAATGTTGTGCCTGATCTTTTTATCGACTTTTTCTTTCGCACAATTTGAGAGTACGATGTCTCTCCTGACCAAACATTTAGACTATTCGGAAAAAAGTAATTTTTACCTGTTTGCCTATATTGGACTTGTATTAACTCTTGGGCAAGGGCTTATTGTGAGAAGACTATTACCTAAAATTGGTGAGAAAAAAATGGCTATTTCAGGAGTTGTTTTGATGATCATTGGCTTGCTGGCACTGGCTTTTGTAGGCCAGGACAGTTCTAAAGCCTATCTTTATTCCATCATTCCGATATCGGTTTTAGGGTTCTCTGCGATTTCTCCTTCTGTCTATGCAATGTTGTCTTTGAATGCTTCCGAGAATCAACAAGGCGAAATCATGGGGTTGGGGCAATCTGTTTCTGCAATTGCCAGAATATTAGGCCCGATTGTTGGTATTTCTCTTTATTTTCAAAAACCTTCTTATCCCTACATGGAAGCAGCGTTGGTGATGATTATTGGATTATTTCTTATATTTACATTTCGAAACCAACAGGAAGAAAAAACTGGCGAACAACAAACAGAATCATAAATAATTCATTGATGGAATGGAAAATTTAAGTCGTTTTAATAAAAGGCATTAATCGTTGCTTGACTGGATTGTGAAAAATTATTTTGGGTTTTCACATTTGCTACCTGAATCGGAAAATCAGGTCAGTTTGCACTACTTACTGCCGGGTCCGTTCCAGTCTTCGTTCTGGCTCTATCCTCTTTTTATTCTGTTAGGGCTTGGCTTAATCTGGTTTGTATACCGGATGAATGCCAGCCAACTGCCTACTCATAAAAAAATCATCCTCTTTATTCTAAGAACATGCTCGTTTCTTCTGCTTCTAGTATTCCTGATCAGACTGTCTTTGAAAATTGATCAGGTTGATAAGCCGGGATTGGTGATATTAATTGATCAATCAAAAAGCATGTCGTTCCGGGATGATTATGGCTCAAAACATTATTCAAAAAGTATCAAGGATGAAAAAAAATCACACTACCCTTCCAGGATAGAGATGGTGCAATCTGTCTTGTCGAATCAATCGTCTGGTTTCTTGGATAAATTGACTGGCCGGTACCATGTTTATCCTTATCAATTTTCAGAAAAGCCGGCTCCTCTTTTGTCTGCTGATTCAAAAGAGCTGCATTCGCCGGAAGAAATTAGTCATTCGTTTTTACAAATTAAACCTGAAGGTGAAAATACATTCATTGCTTCATCAGTTCGATCTGTTCTGGGAGAATTCCGCGGAAGGCCGCCTGCTGCTTTAGTTGTTTTTTCTGATGGTGTTTCTTCATCAGGTTATTCAGAACAACTTTCAGAAGTTGCAGAGGAATCATTTGGGCAATATGTTCCCATATTTTCTATAGGAGTTGGCAGTGACAATGCCTTGCGAGATATAAGCATTGCACAGCTGGACGTAGAAGAGATCGCATATATCAATAATCCCGTTCGTTTTTCTGCTTTAGTTCGTTCAAGTGGTTATAAGAAAAAAAAAGTGTCTGTTCTTTTAAAATCTAATAATTCTTCCGAAATAATTGCTGAAAAGGAAATTCTTCTCACAAAAGAAAATCCTGTAACAACAGTCGATTTATTCTATGAATCAGATAAAACAGGAACCCAGGGATTTGTCGTCAGCCTGAAAGGTGTTGAGGATGAACTTGTTCAACAGAATAATCAGCTCACGCGGACTGTCGAATTTAAAGAAGAAGACCTTAACGTTTTGCTGATAGAAGGATACCCACGATGGGAATTCCGGGCATTGAAAGATTTGTTGGAGAGGGAGCAGTCAATCACTCTTAAAACATTATTACAGGATGCAGATATAGAATATTCTCATGCAGATAAGACTGCTTTAAATCACCTTCCTGTCAAGTTGACTGAATTGTTGAAGTTTGACGTAATTATTGTAGGTGATGTTGATGTCAGTGCTTTTTCTGCAAGTGATATTCAAAACCTGACTGATTATGTTGTTAAAGGACATGGCGGATTGTTAATGATTGCAGGAGATAAATATACGCCTGCAGTGTGGGCTAAAACTCCATTCGTATCCGTATTGCCCTTTCAGAATAATAGTCAAGAAAATGTAATCCCGGATTTATCTGAAGAAATTAAAATTGGATTAACAGATGCAGGTGGTAATCAGTTCAAGCTTTTTCAATTTGCAGAAGAGAATCAAAAGAATCATGAAATATGGAATGGTTTCCCATCTATTCATTGGTTATATCAATCAAAAAATCTCAAGCCGGGAGTGATCCCCTTTGTGCAAACGGCTCCTGGTGAAGGACAAAAACCTCAACCAGTCATAACCTTTCATCGGGTCGGTAATGGGAAAGTTCTTTTTCATTTTACCGATGAATTATGGCGATGGCGATTTCGGACTGGAGACTATTATTCAGGGAAATATTGGGGAAAGGCGATCCGATTCCTCAGCCGATCACGAATCAGGGGGACATCCCATCTGGCAGAACTGCTGGTGGATAAGAAATCTGTTAATCAGGGAGAGTCAGTTGGAATTTTACTAAGGTATTTTGATGGTTCTGTTATAGATATAGGTGAAAACGATATAAATCTGCAGGTTTATTCATCGGATGGAAAAATGGAAGAGGTCATTTTGCATCAAAACGACTTAAAAAGAACAGAATTTCGTGCCAACTGGACTGCCCGGGAAACAGGTACATATCATGTTATGGTTGAATCTCCTTCTAGTAAAAATGATATGCCGGTAACTGATATTATTGTGAAAAATATTGATCAGGAATTATTAAATCGGACATTAAATCGTGATGACTTGATAAAAGCTTCTGAAATATCCAAAGGAAAATACTTCCATATTACTGATGTAGCCACGCTGCCTGAAGATCTTCCGCCTGGTTCCCCGGTTGTTCTGGACTCCCCGACAATGATTCCACTTTGGAACAGGTGGGAATTACTTCTTTTCTTTTCTATTCTGCTCAGTGTAGAATGGATTATGAGAAAACAGAGCAAGCTAGATTAATGGTTTTTCTGAAATCTTCTACATTCCCAGATTAATAGATGCTGGAGAAAAATTTGATGCCCCAGTCTGAGTTAATGAAACTGATACAACACATTAGGTGGAAGTACCGCCAGATTGTGTTGTTTTGCGGATTCAGCAGGCTGGTAACCATTATTCTAGTTTTAATAATGACTTATGGAGTGGTTGATTGGTATCTGCGAATGGACAGCCAATGGGTTCGGCTTTTCCTGTTAACAATAATGGTTTCAGTTCTTTCATATTATTTTGTAAGTAGAACATTTGTTCCATTCTTCAAAGGTTTAACAGAAGGAGATGCTGCACGGAAGATCGAAATTCAGCTGCCTGATATGAAGGATCAAGTTCAAAGTGCGGTTTGTTTTTTAGAGGATGAATCACTTTCAAAAAGACATTCTTCTAATTTGCAAAATCAACTCATAGACCGGGTGGAAGAAAATTTAAAAGATGTGACCTGGCATAATATTTTCAATTTCAAATATATTTATTTTCATGCATCTCTTTTAGGACTGATTCTTTTCATATCTATGATAATGGTTGTTGGTTATCAGGCTGAAGCTTCCGTTGCTGTGAAAAGATTGTTCTCACCATTTTCAACTGTCCGATGGCCTAACCGTGATCAATTGCAAATTCTTGATGCAGACTTTAATCCGGTTGAACAAGAAATGATTTCTTTCCTGCAAGGTGAGAAAAATATTCTTTATGTGCGAAATCAAATTGGAAAATTACCTGATGAAGTTGTTCTTCACTATTCAGAAGAGGGAAAAGACGTTCAAAATTAAATTTTGAAAAAAATGAAAATTCAAACTGGAGGAGAAAAAACAGAGGAACTTGCAATTATTTCAATTCCTTATATTGGGAAAAATACCCGGATACGAATTTCAGGCGGGGATGATCATAATGAAAAATGGTTTCGTCTTTTTAAAGTAACTCCACCAAAACTCCACCAGATTAAAATGACAATTACTTCCCCTGGTTATACAGGCAAGACATCGGAGTCATATTCCGCTCTTTCAGGGCGATATGACGTGCTTTTGAATTCTCAAATTCAAATTGATGGAGTTCTTTCCAAACGTGTTAACAAAGGGGGATTGTTAAATGGCAATAATGAATATCCACTTAAATGGAATAATTCAATAAAGACAAAGTTTCGGGCAATTTTTAAAATTACTAACCTCGGTGTCAATAAATTGTATCTGAAATTCGTTGACCAAAAAATGGTTGGGCTGAAACTACCTCTATATGAAATTAATGGGATTGCCGATCAGCATCCTCAACTAAAAATTCTAGAACCTGAATCGAACCTGAAAGTTACTTCATCAGCTATTGTTCCGTTGGAAATTCAAGCAACGGACGATTACGGTCTTTCTTCGCTGGACATTTCGTATGAAAGTGGAAGGCAGCTTAAAGGAAATATTCATATCGCTGATTTTAAAGGGAAAGTAGAGAAAAAATATAATGGTGTTTATGAGTGGGATCTTGAATACATGGATTTGTTACCTGGAATGAAAATTTCTTATTCCGTTTCAGCCAATGATTATTTTTCCCAGTCTGATAAGGCACACCAAGGAAAAAGTTTAATCAATCAATTGGTTATTGTGACCCATGACCAGAAATTACAGGAGATAAAAGAGGGACTTAAAAAATTCAGCCGTGATGTATATGATTTGATTCAATTGGAACGAATAGCATCAGGTGAAATAAACGAACTTGCAATCCAGTTGAAAAATTCAGGTTTTTTAAAAAAAGATGATTATCGATTATTCAAAAATTCCATCCTGCACCAGAATCAATTTTCAGGCAGGCTGAAATCACCACAAGGACCGTGGGTTAAAAGTCATAAAATACTTAAAGAATTTCAGAACAATCGTTTTGAAGAGAACGAAATTCATCAGCAGTTGATAGAAGCTGTCACTGTTTTACAGGGTATACAAGATAATGAAAACGATGATATTGAACGAAAATTGAAAGAGATTAAACGATATGAGAAAAGCTTATTCAAGAATTCAAAAGAGAGCATGAGTTCCAATAAAATAATTCTTGAAAAATTAGTAACTGTGTCAAAGTTACAAGCTGTTGTTATAGTTTCTCTCGAAAAAATTCACAGCCGTTTGAAATACCTGGAAAATTCTCAGAAAATATTTGAGGATATTCGTCAATTATTGATCAATCAGAAAAAAGTTCATGAAGAAACAGTCAAACTGTCTTCTGTGACTTTAACTCGAAGTGAAATTAGTCTTTCTTCACAGGAAAAAACAGATTTAACAAGGCTTGCATTAAAACAGTCCCAGCTAGCTGATCAATATCAATATTCCATCATTCACGAGTCGGAGGAGAATCATCCTGGAGATAATTCCTCTCTTTATTCAAAGTCGTTATCTTATTTGAAGAAAAGTAATTTGCTTAATTATTTTAACTAAGCAAGTCAATCTATACGTGATAATCGAGTGGGACAGGCAGTTGATAAACAAAAGAAAATTATTGATACGCTGGTGTCAGTTCTTGAAATGTCAAAAAAGAATGAGTCCTTGAAAGGAAATCGGTTAACCAGGAGTACATTGCAGTCTGCAGAAAAGAGCATTCGTTCAATCTACGACAAGCAGGAAAAATTGAATCAATCACTTCAAAAATTTATTCCTGATAATTCATCCAGAAGAAAGTTGAAACCGGGTAAAGACTATATTGATAGACAAAATAGAATTAGAGAAGATGTGATTAATGAATATAAAAAAATGCAAAGTCAGAAAATCGATATATCACTTTCTCTTCTGAAAGCTGTGAGTAGACTTATGGAATCAGCGACAATTTCTTTAGAACAGAGTGAAATAAAAGATGCTGATGAACATCAAAAAGAATCTTTAAAGCTGTTAAAGAAAATTCAAAAAGAAATACATGACGTAACGGAATCTCTAAATAAAACAATCAATGAAAATAGTTATCAGAAAGCATTTGGAGAACTGGGTAAGATTTATCTTAGCCAGAAGAAGATATATTCCAATAGCGTTAAAATTCATGACGAGTATTTAAAATCCAAACGGTTTAACCGTGCGATGATAAAGGAGATTGTACAGTTAGCTGTTTTTCAGGAAAGTTTGTTAAATCAAACCGAAAAAATTGCTTCAATCATAAGTGAAGATCCTGAAATTGGATACACGCTATTATCTATCCTTGATGCTATGAGTTCCTCTTTACAAGATTATCAACGTAAAAGAATTTCATATAACACGATTTATCAGCAGGAAACATTGCTGGAGCTTTTGAAGTTCTTCGCGGATTTATCTGGTGAATCGAAAGGATCCAGTAATAAGAAAAAAAATAAGGAGAATCAAAAATCAAAGAATGACAAGAATGAAAAACCAGGAGAACCAGATCATTCTCTTTCTGGTAATTTTAAAATAAAAATGCTTCGTCAACTACACTCCATGATACTCTTCAGGATGAAAAAACTGATTTTAATAAAAGATTCATTGGGTAAAGATAGCCAATTAAAATATATCAATCAGTTGTCGATAAAACATGATCATCTTTCGCGAATGACGAAAGGATTGCTTGGTAAATTATTGTCTGCTTTTAAAGAAAAAGAAGAAAAAGAGAAGGGGTTGGCTGATAAACAGGATGTGAAAACCAATAAAAAACAGGATGCTCCCACATTAAAAAAGTTGAATTATTATGTTGATCTCATTAATGAAAATATGGATACGGTCAATCGTTTATTAAAGAATAAAATGATTACATCTGATGGGATTGGCAAACAAAAGATTGTCATTAAGGATATGGATGATCTTTTAGTGTTGTTACGAAGTAATCAATCTGAAGATCATTCCGAAGGTAATATGAGTGGTGCAGAGGCTAAAGATAAAGAGAATAAAAAACAGAAAAAGGACGAAAAGAAGCAGAACTCTGATAATGAATCATCAGGTGATTCAAGCGGTTCTGGTGATGGTAAAGGTGCCAATGTGACATCAATACAAAATCTTAAGAAAATTGAGGGGGCTGCTGAAAACCAGAATCGACAATTGAATGTAGATAAAATTCTAAAAAACAGGAACCATCAGCAGATATGGGGGCATTTGCCAACTCGATTAAAGAGAAAAATGAATAATGTCAAAGTCGATCGATATCTCCCGCAATATGAAGGAATGATCAGGCGATATTATGATTCTCTCTCAAAACCTGAAAAAGATAAATCTTCCAATAATTAAGATTTGCAGATGACTTCAGTTCCTGCTAAACGTGATTTCTAACGAGTCCATCCAGAGACAATACAGGTGATTCTTGTTAGAATTAGCCGTAAAGCCCAATTCGGTTGATTTGAATGCTTGATTATCAAAATGCTGGATTAATAGGGATTAAATAAAACACCGTTTAGTACTTAGAAAACGCAAAGAGAGATAATGTCTCCCCCGAAAAAAAAGAACCCGGTACGAAAGTACGCTAAAAAAAAACCTGCCCGAAATAAACAGTCGTATAAATCTACGCCGAGGGTTAAAAAAAAGAGTGTCAATCCTGACGACTCGCCTAAGAATATTCGTATTCAGAAATTCCTTGCTTCTGCAGGTGTTGGATCACGAAGGCATTGCGAAGAATATATCGAATCGGGAAGGGTGACTGTTGATGGGAAAGTGATCAGCGATTTAGGCTTTTCGATTGATCCATTAAAACAGAAAATTAAGCTGGATGGCGAATATGTTAGACAACAACCCAAGAAGTATTACCTGTTGCATAAACCAGCCGGTTTTTTATGTACTAATAAAGATCCCTCTGGACGACCATTAGCTGTTGAATTAATCAGGCAGGAGAGTTGCAGGTTATTTACAGTTGGTCGACTTGATGAGAATTCGACAGGTTTAATTATTGTTACTAATGATGGTGATCTGGCTCATCGTCTCGCTCATCCGAAATTTCAAATTCCGAGACAATACCGGGTACAAGTTGTAGGCAGGCCAACTAAAGAGGTGCTGAGTCAAATTCAAAAAGGTCTCTATTTTTCTGATGGGCGATTTCGAGTTCGTGGTATCAAGAAAATTAAAACTCAGGGGAAGAGTACTTTTCTGGAACTTCTTTTAACAGAAGGACAAAACCGGGAAATTCGTCGAATGATGGCTCGGGTGGGACATAAAGTGATCTCGCTACAACGAGTTGGATTCGCTTCCATTAAATTGGGTCGGTTGCCTTTGGGGAAATCAAGATTACTCAAACCCCCGGAAATTAAATCTCTGATATCGTATATTGAAGCCGGAGAAGAAAGGTTAAAATCAAAACCTAAATATCCAAAATTTAAAAAAACGACGCCCGGAAAAACGACAACTTCGAAATCAGCAACTTCGAAATCAACAACTTCGAAATCAACAGCGTCAAAACGTACTGATGAAAACAAATCAAACGACAGACGTACCAGCTCACAATCTTCCCCAATGACCAGGAAGACAAGTAAGTTCACGAGAAAAGGTGTAGCCAAGAAAAACACGGTCAGCTTTAAAAAAACCAGTGGCGTGAAAAAGAATAGTACAAAAAAGAATAGTACAAAAAAGAATAGTACAAAAAAGAATAGTACAAAAAAGAATAGTGCAAAAAAGAAATCGACCAGGAATAAAAGTAGAAAAAGATGATCAATCCAAGTCAATGCAATCATGATGATTCCATGCCCGGTGCAAACCCCTTTGCGATGCAGGAAGAGGGAACCGTTGTTGAGATTTCCACGATGGCAGAAAATACGTACCGCCTTCGTGTAAAAGCCCCCGGGATTGCTGGGAAAATTACGCCGGGTCAGTTTTTTATGATACGCCCATCTGAAGGATATGATCCATTGCTGGGCCGGCCATTGGCTTTGTTTGATGTTTATGAAGAAGATGGCAGAAAAGTTGGATTTGACTTCGGCATTGTTGTTGTCGGCAAATTAACTTCTTTGATGGCCAACTGGGCTGCAGGCACAAAAGTGGAATTGTGGGGGCCATTAGGCAATGGATTTCCTTTGCCAGAATGCAAGCACTTGATGATGATTGCTGGGGGAATTGGTCAAACGCCTTTTTTGGCAGTTTCCCGTGAAGCTTTAGGTTTATGTTCATATGGAAATGGTGAACGAAATCTAAAAACTAAACCTGAAAAAATGACTCTTTGCTACGGGGCTCGAAATAAAAAATATCTGGCTGGTCTTGATTTGTTTAAAATGGATGGGCTGGATGTTGAAGTTGCAACTGATGATGGATCAGAAGGACACCATGGTTTCGTGACAGGGCTGCTTGAGAAATCCATCATCAAGGGAAATAAACCGGATGTTGTTTATTGTTGTGGGCCGGAGCCGATGATGAAAGCTGTTGCGAAGATTTGTCTTGATGAAAATATTCCATGTCTTCTTTCTTTAGAAACAACAATGGCTTGTGGGTTTGGTGCCTGTTTCAGTTGTGTCACAAAAGTGAAAGAGGATGATGGTGGTTGGGACTATCGTAGAACTTGTGTTGAAGGACCTGTTTTTGAAGCTGAGAAACTGATTTTGTAACACTTAGTTCATTACTTCATTCAAAATAATCATGCCTTCTTGTAAATGATCCAACACGGAATAAAAACTTTTGATTTAATACCTGAGGCTGCTCTATGTATCAATTAACTAGTCAATATAGAAGAATTCTTTTTATTATCGTCATTCTTTGTTTTGGTTTGACCGATCTGCATCATGTAAGTTCTAAAGACAAGCCAGCAGATAAAAAAAATCTTGCTGCGGAAATGGTTCGATTGCCATTTGTTCCTCCTGAAAAAGCAGCGAGTACCCTTACTGTGCAAAAAGGGTTTCAAATGCAACTCTCTGCAGCAGAACCAATGGTTTCAGATCCACTTAGCGCATGCTTTGATGAAAATGGATGGATGTTTGTAACAGAAATGCATGGATATCCTTTTTCATACGATAAAACAAAGTTGAACCCGGCTGGTGGCGGGAAGAAAGAAGCAGGAATCGTTCGTCTTCTGATTGATGAAAATCATGATGGAGTAATGGATAAAAGTTATGTTTATGCGGACAAACTCAACTGGCCGACTTCTGTTTGCTGCTACAACGGAGGAGTCTTTGTTGTTGCGCCACCGAATTTGCATTATTTCAAAGATACAAATGGGGATCATATTGCAGATATAAGAGAAATTGTTTTATCCGGATTTGATCGAGGAAATGTTCAGGCGATTGCGAACAGCTTGATTTGGGGGCTGGATAACCATATCTATTTTGTAGGTGGTCTGAATGGTGGAGATTTAATCCATCGTGGCAAAAAACTTTTTAAAGGACGTGGTTCTGCAATTCGTTTTAACCCTGAAAAAGAAATATTTAAACAGGTCGCAGGCAGATCCCAATTTGGAATGAGTTTTGATGATTGGGGAAACCGTTTTACATGCAGTAATAGCAGTCATATTCGGCAAGTGGTTTATGATGAAAAATATTTGAATCGAAATCCCTATTTCTCGGTGTCCGGAATTGAAAGATCCATTGCTGCAGAAGGGGCTGCTGCACCTGTATTCAGAAAAAGTCCTGCTGAACCGTGGAGAGTTGTTCGTACGCGACGACGAAATGCTGATCCTCGTTATAAAAATCTCAGCGGGAGCGAACGTGTTCCCATTGGCTTCTTTACATCAGCAACAAGCGTTTCAGTTTATCGCGGGTCAGCCTATCCGGAAGAGTTCCGGGGAAATGCTTTTATTGGTGATGTTGGTGGTAACCTGATACATCGTAAAATTTTAACACAGGGCGATAATTCTCTTATTGCAACACGAGCAGACAAGAATGTCGAATTTGTTGCTTCCAGTGATACCTGGTTTCGTCCTTTGAATTATGTGAATGCACCGGATGGAACATTGTACGTTCTTGATATGTACCGTGAAACAATTGAACATCCTTATTCGATTCCTGAAGATATTAAATCTTTTCTCAGGCTGGAAAGTGGTGATGATCGAGGGCGGATTTGGCGATTAGTATCACCTGAAATGAAAAAATATCCTGTTTTAAATCTTGGAAAGATGACTGACTCTGAGTTGGTGAAACAATTGAATTCCGATAACAGCTGGAACAGGGAAACAGCTCAGAGATTACTGGTTCAACGAAAAGCGGTTGCAGTCTCAAATGAATTAATTCATCATTTTCATACAACTAAAATTCCATTAGGCCGTTTACATATTCTTTATACTTTACAGGGGCTCAATAAACTGAATGTTGATATTCTTGAAGTTGGGTTAAATGATCCACACCCGGGAATTCGTGAACATTCCCTAAAACTGGCTGAAAAATATCTTAAAAATTCTCATGGCCTATCATTGGCTGTTTTGAAAATGGTCAACGATCCTGATAAACGAGTCAAGAAGCAATTCGCTTTTGCATTAGGTGAAATGCCAGAGAAAGAGTCGATACAAGGACTGGAAAAACTCTTTGCGGAAGCTGCTTCTGATAATGGTCTTCGTGTTGCCTGGCTAAGTTCTGTTTATCCTGTGATGGATCAACTGTCGCTTAAACTTCTTGATGAAGTAAAACCAGATTCAGGAACCGCTCAGAAAAGGTTTTTAGCTGAACTTGTTGGGATGATTGCTTCAAAAAAAGAAAACCGTGGAACGCTTTCTTTTCTGGCAAAATTAGCTGGCATGAAAAGCGAACTGGCTGATAAACAAATCTATTTAGTTGCAATTGGAAAAGGGCTTTCAAGAAATGGTCAATCCATCTCTAAATTAATAAACAGTGTGGATCAAGATTCAAAATTATTCAAATTAATGAGTCAATTGTTTGAAACTGCAATTGAGCAGGCTGAAGATGATTCACTTTCAGCAAACAAACGATTAGCAGCCGTTAAACTTCTTGCGTTTGGGAATTATTCAGATGTTTCGGAAACACTAATTGAATTGTTTGAGCCATCTGTTCAGAAAGAATTGCAGATTGAATCAATAAAATCACTTTCCGAGTACAATGAAAAAGAAGTTGGGGTTGAATTGCTGAGTGCCTGGCGGGGTTTCACGCCAAGTGTTCGTCGAGAAGTCCTTGATAAAATGGTTCAGCGTAAAGAGCGAATTTTGTATCTGCTTGATTCTGTTGAACAAAAAAGATTGCAAGCTTCTGAAATTGAACGAGACAAACAGCAATTACTCGTCAATCACCCACAGAAAGATATTCGTGAAAAAGCACGAAAAATATTTGGTTCAAGTACATCAGAGAGTCGTGGCAAAATTGTCTCGTTGTATGAAAAATCATTGGAAAAAATAGGTGTCGCAAAAAAGGGGTATGAACTTTATAAAAAACATTGTTCCAATTGTCATAAATACAATAAGGAAGGTCATCAGGTTGGGCCTGATTTGGTCTCTGTAACGAATAAATCACCCAATGATTTAATCATTGCAATTCTTGATCCTAATAAGGAAGCACAGCCTGCTTTTCTAACTTACTCAATTGCAACCACCCAGGCTAAATTATTCAGTGGAATTATTGCTTCGGAAACAGGTGCCAGTATTGTTTTGAAAAGAGCAGAGGGAAAACAGGATTCCATTCTAAGGTCCAACATCGAATCTATGGTCTCCAACGGGAAATCACTGATGCCTGAGGGACTGGAAAAGGAACTTAGTATTGAGCAAATGGCTGATATTATTGCTTTTATCAAAAATATCAAAGCGCCTGTTAATAGTGCTCCAGTCAATAAATGATGAACCGAAGAACAGGCGTTGACTGGTGATCTGAAGTCACATCTGTCAGTGAAAATCTGGAATTCATTCATTTTGGGGTCTTGTTCTACATCACTCAGGTGGTTAAATTGGATGGATGATTATTATTGTTTAAAACGCTCTTTCTGCAATTTAAATTGAAATCTGGATAATCTTAATCATGACTTGGGCAAATTCTACACGTTAATATTTATTAGAGGCTAAAAGGAAAATTATGAAGAAACTGATATTACTGAGTTCAATCCTGTCAATTATCTTATTGACTGATAGCATTGTAAAAGCAGATCAAAAACTGGAACCAGGATTTGTAAGCATATTTAATGGCAAAGACACAACTGGTTGGAAAATTGCTGATAATGGTCCGTGGGAAGTCAAAAATGGTGAGTTGATTGCAAGTGGAGCTCGCTCTCATATTTATACAAATAAAGAATATAAAAACTTCATTTTCAAGGCAGAAGTTAAAACGACACCAGGAAGTAACTCCGGGATTTATTTTCATACGAAATATATTCCTACCGGTTGGCCAACACATGGACATGAAACTCAAGTCAATGTGACACAGGGAGATCCTGTGAAAACCGGAAGTATTTATAATGTCGTTCGTTTATATAAAACACCTGCAAAAGATAATGAATGGTGGACCCAGACAATTATTGTGAAAGGTCAACGAGTTAAAGTTTTAATTAATGACGAGCTAGTTTTAGATTATGAAGAACCTTTAGGTGTTGAAGGAACCAGAAAAATCAGCAAAGGTTCGTTTGCATTGCAGGCACATGATCCTAAAAGCGTAACCTATTACCGAAATATTCGAGTCAAAGAACTTCCGTAATATTGATGACGAGTTTCGATAATCTCAATTGAATTTTAAACTCCTCCGGTTTTAACTACCTGGGGGAGTTTTTTTATTAACATCAAGTTGATTTATTCCTGATGTGATAAATGAGAATGTTTAATCCTAATCTTAATCTTGATAAACAGTGCGATCTAAATCAGATAATGGGATAATACCGGTGAGAAAAAATATGCTGATCAGGCTGTTTTAATCAGCAGGGAAATTGATTTTCTAGCAAGCATAATGGCAAAGCAAGCCACGCTCATTCAGGCTATTTCGATTGTACCTTTCATGCTGTTCAAGCTTGGAATTGTAATGGGAAACCTCATTATTTTCGATAATTACAGATAACCCGAGTTATCAGTTTTTATTGAAGAGTAACCAATGGCATCCCCTGTTGAACGAACATTTCATTTTTTGAAAAATTCAAGAAATAAGTCCGCATTATCGGTCATGGTTTCCGCCCTCGGTTCCAGTTCTGAAAATATTGTTGAACTGGCTGTCGAATCTCTCGCTTCATCTGACAGGGCTTCTTCTCAGTTAGAATTAATTAACAGTTATGACCAACTGCCTGAGAAATGCAGGGAAATAATATTTTCAAATGCAAATCGTATGGATCGCGCATTGGAAGATGTTTTAAGGACTGGTTCCCAATCAAGAAAATTGGATGCACTGGAAATTATAGAAAAAGGGGAAGCATTTGGGCTCATAAAATATCTGATTAAAGAACTATCATTATCTGAAAAAAATGATATTTCTGAGCAAATTCTTTCCTGTATCCGAGGGCTGACCAATTCATTGTATGAAAGACTTCTCGAAAAAGATTCTGGAATACCAAATATTAAAAGTGTTGTTCAGGGATATCTCGGCGTAATTGAACATTCAATACATGATTTGAAACTGAAAGAGTACCACAAAAACCTTATTGAATTTATTCTGATTATTGGGAAGCCGGGTGGAATATCGATAGATAAAATTTTAAAAAGTAATGATACTGAATTAGTCAAAAAAGCAGAGCAATTGATATTAACAAGTCAGCATCCGGGAGTAATGTCATTAGCTTCAAAATATATGTCGTGGAAAATTCCACATAAATATGCTGTTACTGCGTTTGAAAAAAGAACTGACCCCGAATTTGTTTATGCTATTTTGCGAGAGTTTCCAGATGATGTTACAGATTTGGATAGAAAAAATTATGGCAATTTGTCAAAAATCTCATGGCTGGCAAAAAAAGAATCTCTGATTGTAATGATGCCTCCTACATTACAGGTGCAGATGGTTCGATTTGTCTCTATCCTTGGAATACCGGATAATTTCAAAACGTCATTTTTTCAATGGGTGATTTCCAATTGCAGTTCAGAAGCATGCCACGAAGCGAGTGGTGTTCTGAGTTTGCTACAGTCTGAAGATGTAATTAAAATGCTGTCTGGAGGATTGGAGTCAAAGGATGAAGGTGTGCAGGCATGGGCAGTTACTCAATTGAGAGAGAATCATATTCCCGATGCTATTAAGCTTATTATGGAACGATTGGATAGTCCCAGCGAAGTTGTACAAGATGCTGCCCGTTCTGAACTAGGTAGTTTTAATGTTGATTACATCATGCAGATTTATGGACAACTAAAACCAGAAGTTTGTAAAAATGTTGGTTCTTTAATCAAAAAAGTAGATCCTGACTACTTAAATAAATTCAGGGAATACTTGCTCAGCCCGATTATTTCACAACGACTAAGAGCAATTCAGGTTGTCAATTTACTTGATTTGTATGATGAACTTGTGCCGGAACTATTAGAACTTGTTGGAGATCAGGATCAGCAAATCAAAAGGACATTGATTGAAGTCCTGATAAGAATTCCAGATCCGAAAGTTGTTGAAGCTTTAAACCTGATGGTTGAAGATGAGAATGGTAAGGTTAAACAAGCTGCCGAAATTGCAATTAAGAATATGTCTCAACACGACTGGCTTAAAGGGCGGTTATAATCTTGGTGTTATGAAGTGCTGTTTGATAAATTATATTGAAATAGGTTAATGAAATGTTTGAATACTCGTGTCTTGCTGCAGCAGATTTAGGTCGAGCTGTATCTGATTATTCAGCGAAATCTAAAACACTCTCCGGGAATTATTATCTTTTTCTCGTTGTCGGTTTTATTGTTTTGTTTTGGGTAGCTCTTCTATTTAAGGATAAATTATTAAAATTATTAACACCTACTAAGCCATCTTCCGGAACACTATTTAACGATTTATGTAATTACCATCGGTTAAGCAGGAATGATAAAAAATGGCTAAAAGAACTTGCCATCATTCATAAGGCAGATCAACCTGCAATGGTGTTTGTTAAGCCGGAATGGTTTACAGGCAATACGAAAAAACCAGTGGGGGCAACGAAAATCTGCAAAAGAATGGTTAGAAAACTATATGGAAATGATTGGTTAAAAGAAAAATTTGCAGGTTGATTTTAACCAATGGTTTAAAAGATATCTTCAGGAATTCGACAAGGTTTTTTTTCTTTATTAAGGCATGCTAATACTGTTCTGCCTTCTGCTAGCAATTCCTGTTCCCGATATACTTTGTATTCATGAACCAGTTTGACTGATGTTCTTCTCTGTAAGATGGTTTCGATTCTAAGCAGGTCATCATACAATGCAGGCAATCGATATTTACATTGTGCTTCAATGATTACAAAAAAATATCCATTGTTTTCAAAATCTCGGTAGTTTCCGCCTGAATCACGATATAGTTCAGTTCGAGCTGTTTCAAAAAAGGTGAAGTAATTTGCATGATGCATGACTCCCATAGCATCAGTCTCTGCGTACCTTACACGAATGATTGTTTCATGTGGTGTCTGGTCGCTCAAATTATTTTTCCTTGATGATGAATAGAACAATTAAGAGTTTATGGATTCTGAAAGTGGCAGTTATTAGATAATGAAACTTTTAAGTTCTTGGAGAAACAGGAGCATTCACATCATATGTCCTGCCTTGTCCACAATCTGAGTCATGATTATTTAAAGCAATCTGATACATTTTAACACCAGCTTCAGTTGGGTAAGAAGAGTTGATGCAAGCCTGGCATAAGGAATCGGATTGAATATCAATGGATCGTGTAATTGAATCGATGGGAAGGTAACGCAAGCTGTCCGCATTAAGAGCTTCCGCCATTTTACTTTCAATTTCGGATGTCAAATTAGAGTCGGACATGAAGTTGGGTGCAAAAAGCTCTTTGATTGTGGACATGTCAATACCATAAAAACAGGGAGCGACAATAGGCGGGCAAGCTACCCGAACATGAATTTCCTTTGCTCGTCCTCGTTCTTTAATTTGAGAAATCAATGCTTTCATGGTGGTTGATCGGACAATGGTGTCTTCAACCAGTAAAACACGTTTTCCTTCTAATACTTCTGGAAGAGGAGTGTATTTTGTTCTCGCTTTATCGGAACGATTTCCTCCTTCAATAAATGTTCTGCCGACATACCTGTTTCGGATTAATCCTTCCAGGCAGGGAACGCCAAGTTGATAAGCCATACTATCTGCAGCAGCTTTTGCAGTATCAGGAACTGGGACGACAATTGTGTTCTCATCAATTGGAGCGGTTTCTATTTTTGCCAGTTCTTCCCCGAGCCGCTTACGCGTGAGATAAACGCTTTTTTCATCAAGGGTGCTTGCTACATTGGCAAAATAGATCCATTCAAAAAAGCAATGAGCCCGTTTTTGCTCAGGTGCAAATCGTTCAATCGATAATTTTCCATTTTCAATAATAATCATTTCGCCTGGTTCAAGGCTTTTGATATTCTCTTCCTTGAAGCCAATATTGGCTAATGCAACGCTCTCACTTGCAGAGGCGAATAACGATCCTTCAACTGCATAACATAAAGGGCGAATTCCTAATGGGTCTCTTGAAATAAACATATCGCCGTTTGCATCGAGATAGACAATATTATAAGCACCATCAAATTTAGCGGAAATATTCTGCATTATTTCCAGTTTGGAAGGACGCAGGTCGCCTGAAATTTGCTGGGAAAGCATATGCATCAGGATTTCTGTGTCAGTTTCTCTGGCGAGGTGAAAATCTTTCTGGGAAAGTATTTCGTCTCTTAATTCTTGATAATTGGCCAATTGCCCATTAAATGCAAAGCTGAACCATTTATTTTTATGGATATGATGACGTTCAAACGGTTGAGCATAACTTCGGTCATCTTTCCCGCAGGTGGCATAGCGGACATGTCCAATAGCTGCTTGTCCACAATATTCATCCATCAAAGCGTTAAATTCTTTTTGATGATTCAGGTGAAAAACCTCAGTCACCGTACCAACATCTTTATGGGTATCAATTAACTGATTATGGTTAGGATGATAGCTGGTTATCCCGGCTGCCAGTTGCCCTCGGTTCTGGATATCCAGAAGCAGGCGTGGGATAAGACGCGAGGTTTTATCTCGGTTTTCACTGGAAATCAAGGGGCTTGTTTCTTCATGAGGTAAATGATATACAGCTGCAACTCCGCACTCATGATATAGATCCGACATCGACTATCTGTCCCTTGATATTTGTCAAAAGTTCTGGCAAAAAACTCTGTTCGTGAACCTGCCTGGTTCGCGCTGTATCATACAGAATGGAGGGATGATATCCAACCGAACAGGCAGGTTAAAATAGATGTTCCCTCGACACAGCCTTTCATTGATACATTTCATAAGGGTATTCGGACATTAAGGGTGTTATATTTGGTCTGTTCTTAGTAATTTCAGGATGAGTTACAATTTCATGGGAGAATAGCTTTATACGTGAATAACATCATGAGATATTGATAATTATTGACACTGAAAACTCTTGGGATAGGTCGCAAGCATGGAAAATCTGGTTCGAAGGGAAGTTGTTGAAACTGCAGAAACATTTGTGATTAAAATTGGAACGAATGTGCTCTCATGTGAAGACGACACCCTGGATTTAGAAAAAATTCAACAAATATCTGAACAGATACACCTGATTCGAAAAGCAGGGAAACAGGTTGTCCTTGTTTCCAGTGGGGCTGTCGGAGCAGGGATGGGGCTGTTATCCCTTAAAGAACGCCCAAAAGATCTCCGGAAATTACAAGCTGCTGCTGCAACCGGGCAGGCTCACCTTATCAAACTTTATGATAATTCTCTTTCCCAGTATGGATATCATGCAGCTCAACTACTGCTGACAGCAAATGATTTCAGGAACCGGTCCCGGTATCTCAATGTGAGGAATACGATTCAAACCTTGTTTGATTACGGAGTGGTTCCCGTTATCAATGAGAATGATACTGTCAGTGTTGATGAGATTAAATTTGGTGACAATGACCATTTGGCTGCTATGGTCACGAATTTAATTGAGTCGCCCTTATTAGTCATTCTTTCTGTTGTTGATGGGCTTTTTGATGGAGACCCGGATCATCCACAGAGTCAAAGAATTTCCATTGTTAAAGAATGGGATGACGATATTCTGAATTATGCTTCTGATGCAACGAGTAAACGGGGAACGGGGGGAATGAAATCCAAATTGCAGGCAGTTCTCTCTGCAATAAAAGTGGGTGAAAATGTTATTATTGCTGACGGAAATAATCCGGTTGTCCTTGAAGACATTCTGAATTCAAAAGATGTTGGGACCTTATTCATTGCAAAGGGGGAGTCGGTTCCCGCATGGAAACGTTGGATTGGATACACCATCACTCCAAGAGGCCAAGTTATAATCGACGAAGGAGCCGAAAAAGCTTTGATTCAAAACGGACGGTCTTTATTACCAATAGGCGTGACCAAATCCACGGGGATGTTCGAAAAAGGGGAGATTATCTCCATTCTGAATTCTTCAAAGGAAGAGATTGCAAGAGGGTTGACCAATTTTGGTTTCCGCGAAGTTGATCTTATTGCAGGGAAGCAGTCAACGGAATTAGCTAATATCCTTCCTGGATCGACGGTGTCGGAAGTTGTTCATAGAGACAATTTAGTCATTCTCAACAAATCGTAAACTGGACATTGTGTAGTAGAGCGATAATTTTGAAGCTTTAAAGAGCCCTATAACCGGTACAGCCGGAACCTGGAATTCTTAAAAATTCATGGATTTCAGTTTATAACCTCCTGATCGAATAAAATGAAGTAGTTTTCATATGGAGAAGTACCTTGTTTTAAATTGTTCTTAATGATTTAAAAACGGTGACTAACTTTTATTTAATAAATTGAAATACAGCAGAAAAAATTAGAAAGAAGGAGCAGTTCTCAAGGATTGTAAATTGAGAGAATTGCTCTTAAAAAATACCCTCAACTTTGATTTTCACTTAATGGTGTTGATATGTTAGACTATGTAACAAATAATATTTGGTATTACTCACATTATTACTGGAATTTTATCTGCATCCAGTGGAGTAATATGACACCTGAAAAATATATCACCTTGCTGATTATGATCAGCTTGTTTGGTTGGATCCTCATGCGTAGCAGTGGCTCTCGGACCCTCTAAGACCGCACCTCTATCTTTTAATACTTGCGGCCTGCCGTTTTGCCTTCTGAAGAAGGTTTGCGCCACATTTCTTCTGAAAAATCCTTTCACTTCCTTCGTTTTTCCATTCAAGGCTGTTCTGTTCGTGCAGGATTGTTAGAATATCGAGAACGCTCACAGGTACCCACAGTTCTTTCGGTCAATCTGAATAGAAAACAGGATTATAGAAATGCCATTTTTGCAGAACGGATTCTTAGGGAATAACAGTTCCTTCATGTTGGATTTTGTTGTTTCCGCTTTGGTTCTTATTGTTCCACTTGTGCTATTCAGTCTTTTTCTGGTCAAAATTAAAAAGAATTACACAGGGCATCGAAACCTTCAGATTTTATTAGGGATCGTATTACTGGCTGCTGTGTCTGCTTTTGAAATTGATATGATAATGCAAGGGGGTTGGCAGGAGATTGTTGCCAAGCGGGAAATTCCATTCGATGCAACACAAATGACAGAAGTCAGAAATATTCTGTATGTGCATCTCGTATTTGCAATTACAACTCCATTCCTATGGGTTTTGACCATGTTTCTGGCTCTCAAAAATTTCCCCTCTCCTCCTGTCCCAACCGGGCACAGTAAAGTTCATAAACTGTTGGGATGGTGCGCTACGATTGATTTGGTGATGACATCAGTGACCGGTTTATTCTGGTACTATAAAGCATTCATATCGTGATGGAATAATTTCTACTTCTCGTTTTTACATTCCAGAAATTCTTCTGCCAATAAAATCGCTTCTGATTGAAAGTTTCCAGATACAACATATCCAGAGCAAAAATGCATATTTCCCAGATCACCGCTTACCATGTCAGAATCCCGTTACTTAAAACGGTTAAGCATGCTTCATTTACGCGGAAAGATACTGACTCCATCATTGTTCGCTGCCAGCTTGAAGATGGAACCGTTGGGTGGGGAGAAGGCTTACCTCGTGAATATGTAACAGGGGAAACAATTGATTCTGCGATGACTCTTCTACGCGAGGTCAATTGGCAGAAACCACTTGCAGGAAAAATTGAAAATATTGAAGATGTTATTGATCGTTGCAATCAAATTCAACTTGCTCCTGTGGGAACTGGTCATCGCGATTGCTTCGGGAACTCTGCCCGTTGTGCACTCGAAATTGCGATTCTGGATGCGATCACAAGAGCCTGTGAAAAGCCAATTTCATCTTTGTTTGATTATGTGGAAGGGGTTTCTTCCATTCGGGAAGACTTTGAAAAAGTTCAGTACAGTGCAGTCATCACTCCCTGCGGAACCATTCGTGAAATCTACCGTGCCTTAAAATATCGCTATTATAAATTCCGTCACTGCAAGGTGGAAGTTGGAGTTCCGGGAGTCAGTGATACAAATTCACTTTCCCGAATTCGTCGAGTTCTGGGTAAGAAATGTGATATCAGAATTGATGCAAATGAATCGTGGAATTCTGATGATTTCGTGAAAAAACATGATGCCCTCAAGCAGTATGGAATTTCATCTATTGAACAGCCTGTTCCTCATGAAGATGTCAGTTGCCTGACTGAAATACGAAAACAAATTTCAACCCCTGTCATGTTGGACGAATCTCTCTGCAGTTTCTCTGATGCGGAAAATTCTATCGAAAATCAAACGTGTGATTTGTTTAATATCAGGCTATCAAAATGTGGTGGGATTATTCCTTCGTTAAAGATTGCGGTTTTGGCAAACCAGAACGGGCTCGGTTATCAAATGGGATGCCAGGTAGGAGAAACGGGAATATTATCAGCTGCAGGAAGACATTTTGCCTGTTCAATCAAGAATATTTGTTATCGTGAAGGGAGCTATGACCGTTTCCTGGTGCGTGAAAGATTGACAGAAGAAGATTTAACTTTTGGGTATCGTGGAATGGCTCCGGCTTTAAAAGGTTCGGGGTTAAGTGTTACAATTGACGAAGAATCTTTATCACGTGTCGTTCAGTCACGAGAGAGTTGGATGATCAATCCTTGATATTTTCAACTATGCTACAAGATTAATGGGGAAATAAACTGATGATGAACCGAAGAGATTTGTTAAAGAATACAGGACTGGGATTATTGGGGATTAATATTTCCAATGAAATATTGACCTCTATTTTACAGGGTAAGGAATCAGAGAAGTATTCTCCCGTTCAGCGATATCCCAGGATGGTTCATCGCTATTTTATGGAACAAGTGCAAAAAGCAGAAGAAAAAAGTCTGAAATTCAAGCAGTCCTTAAAAACAAAAGAGGATGCAGAGAATTACCAAAAGATCACTCGAAAAAAAATACAGGCATCATTTGGACCTTTTCCAGAAAAAACGCCTTTAAATCCGCGAATTACAAAAACGACTTTGCGAGATGGCTACCAGATTGAAAATATTATTTTTGAAAGTCGCCCTGATTTTCCTGTGACGGCCAATCTATACATGCCTACTAACCGGAATCAAAAAATTCCGGGAGTTATTGGAACATGTGGTCATTCACTAACCGGTAAAGGGGAAAAAGCTTACCAGTCATTTGCTCAAGGATTAGCTCGTCAGGGATACGCCTGTTTGATTTATGATCCCATCGGGCAGGGAGAACGAATTCAATATGCGGATGAGCATCTTAAATCTCGAATAGGAGTCGGTGTTCGTGAACATCTTCATGCAGGGAATCAACAATTTCTCGTTGGTGATTTTCTCGGTTTATGGCGGGCATGGGATGGCATTCGTGCGTTGGATTATTTGTTGTCCCGAGATGAAATTGATCCTAATCACATTGGCGTGACCGGAAATTCCGGCGGGGGAACCATGACAACATGGTTGTGTGGATTGGAAGATCGCTGGACGATGGGGGCTCCGAGTTGTTTTGTAACAACATTCCGAAGAAACATGCAGAATGAACTTCCAGCGGATACAGAACAATGCCCACCAAAAGCAATCGAACTCGGTTTGGATCATGACGATTTTATCGCGATGATGGCTCCCAATCCAGTTGTGATTCTTGCCAAGGAAAAAGATTACTTTGATGTCCGGGGGTCTCTTGAAGCTTACCATCGCCTCAAACATTTATACAAACTACTTGGTGCAGAAGAGAATGTATCTATTTTTATTGGTCCGACAACACATGGTTTTTCAATAGAAAACCGGGAAGCAATGTACCGTTGTTTTAATAAGGCTACGGGCGTTTCGAATATGACTAAAGAACCAGAATTAAAGATAGAATCCATAGAGACACTTACGTGCAGTCCGAAGGGGCAGGTTGCATCCTTAAAACCACGAACTATTTATTCTTTTACAAAAGAAAAATCTCAACAATTAGCAAATAATAGAGGAGAAGTGAGTGGCGAAAAACTGATAAAATCAATCAATAAAACTTTGAAACTGCAATCCCTGCCTGGAAAAATCAACTACCGTATTCCTCGTGCAAAGAGCATTGCAAGTTATCCACGAAAATATGTTTCTAATTATCTGGTGGAAACGGAGAAAGGGATTGATGCAGTTGTTTATCGGCTCAGGAATGAAATGGTTTATTCAAGACCTCAGGCCAATTCTGAACAAGCCCTGTTGTATATTTCTGATCTTTCTTCTGATTCAGAATTACGTGAAGATCAATTTATTCGTGAGATTGTGAAAACTAATACAGAAGCTGATTTCTATTCGTGTGATGTTCGTGGAATTGGTGATTCTAAACCGAATACGTGTGGAGGGGCAGATTCCTATTTCAGTGCTTACGGGAATGATTTTTTCTATTCTATTTATGCCCAGATGTTAAACAGGCCTTATGTCGGGCAACGGACTTTTGATGTTCTTGTTGTTCTGAAATGGCTTGAAGAGATTGGTTACAAAAATATTCATCTGATTGGAAAAGGGTGGGGGGCACTTCCTGCAACGTTTGCTTCTGTACTTTCCAGTTCTGTTAATCAGGTCACTTTAAAAAATCCACTGACCTCTTATACGGACATTGCTGAATCCGAAATATACCACTGGCCTCTATCTTCACTTTTAATGGGAGTTCTGGAAGAATTCGATCTCCCTGATTGCTATCGTGAATTGAAGAAAAAGAATTTAACTTTAATTGATCCTGCAGGGGCTAATGTTAAATTGGCCAATCATGGATAGCTGCATCTTTGTTTCCTGCCTCAGGTTTAGTTGAATTTCATTGCCTTGTATTTGGAAAAACAGGGTGTTTTCAGAAGATTTGCTACCTGGATGCCTGTTTTACGGCGGATCAGTTAATTTAATTCGCTCTTAATTGAATTAATCTCCAATACCTCTAATAATTTGAGCGTAATTATACTGAGGGATAATTCCATTTTGTCCGTTTGTTCTCTATCTGAAAAGAACCTGTTTTAGTGCCTGTCAATCCACTTCAATTAAACAAATATTCTATCGGCAAGGGAAACCCTCTTCTGATCATCGCGGGTCCATGCGTCATTGAAAGTGATGCAGTTGTTTTTGAAATTGCGGACCGACTTGCAGAAATGGCCAGAAAGAATAATCTCAACCTTGTCTTCAAAGCGAGTTTCGATAAAGCCAATCGTACCAGTGTCGAAAGTTTCCGTGGTCCCGGTTTAAAAGCTGGTTTGGATCTTTTAAATAAAGTGAAAGAACGAATTCAATTTCCTGTTACAACAGACATTCATTCTCCTGAACAAGCGGAACCTGCTGCTGAAGTTTGTGACATCCTTCAGATTCCTGCATTTCTGGCAAGGCAGACAGATTTGATATTGGCCTCTGCTGAAGCTGCTCTCAAACATAACCGGATTGTGAATTTTAAAAAGCCTCAGTTTATTGCACCTGCTGATATGATTCATATTGTTAATAAATGTGAATCTACAGG
The DNA here is from genome assembly GCA_024277145.1 of Planctomycetota bacterium. GTDB lineage: Bacteria > Planctomycetota > Planctomycetia > Planctomycetales > Planctomycetaceae > JAJRVU01. Next base: position 9,177 of record JAJRVU010000325.1, on the reverse strand, counting down.
CCAGAATAATATTTTGCTGACGGAACGTGGAACAACATTTGGTTATGGCCGTTTGGTTAATGATTTTACATGCATCCCTGTCATGCAGGCGATGGGGGCACCTGTTGTGTTTGATGCAACTCATAGCGTTCAAATGCCCGGAGGGAAAACAACTGGCGGCCAACGGGAAATGGTTCCGGTCCTGGCTCGTGCAGCAGTCGCGACTGGTTGCGATGCATTGTTTTTTGAAACTCATACTGATCCAGCTATTGCTATGAGTGATGGCCCAAATATGTTACCATTGAGTCAATTTGAATCTGTTATCCTTGAAATGGCTCGATACCGAGAACTCTATAATTCATTTCATTCCGGGTAAGTTGAATTGCTTCTTTTTGAATTGCTTCTTTTTGAATTGATATTTAGCGACTGAGCAATTTTATTTCTTACTTTATTTTTTTAATTGGTGATTAATCATGGTCTATACATTTTCTAATAAAAAGTTTCAGCTCTTTAGAAACATGTTTTTTATTATGCTTTTTTCGTCTGTTTTATTTGTAGGTTGCAGACCTCCTGTCACGGATTCTGATGAAGAAGCTGATCAGGAAAATATAAGTTCAGAAAAAGACTGTGATGATTGGCTGGATAGTGCGTTTGATATGCTTGGACCAGACCGACTTATCATTACCGCATCTCCTGACATGCCGGTTTCACTTCTGAATCAATGGTCTGAATCCTGCATTGATCTTGATGTTATTCAGATGACTCTTAAAAAAGAAGAATTGAAAGGAATGCTTGATGGTGAGATACTCGATCGCACTTTAGATCAAAGATTTGATATCATTGATGCAATGCACATTCGTGATAACCTGCTTTATAAAGAAATTGCTGAAAACGTTGCTGGTTATAAATCAACTGAATTAGAGCAAGTTGTTGAATTGTTTGATTTTGTCGTCAGGAATATTGGGCTTCGGGAAGTGGGGGAACCGACTATTCCCTTAACTGCATTTCGTGTAATGATGTTTGGACGAGGAGCCGTTGAAGATCGTGTCTGGTTGTTCTCAAATCTGGTAAGACAACTGAAAATTGACTCCGTTTTAATCAGCCTTTCTACCGATGTTTCAAATGGTAATAAGAAAACATATTTAGTTGGAGTTCTTTTAAATTCAGGAATCCATCTTTTCGATCCCCTTGTTGGAATTCCAATTCCGGGAAAAGAGGATAATCCCGAAAAGGATGTTCTGGTTACCAAGCCAGCAACGCTTACTGAAGTTATTTCAAATCCTGAACTTTTGTCTGCTCTGGATATTAATAAAGAAGAGCCGTATCCATTTACAGCAGACATTCTTAAAAAACCTGATGTGTACGTGATTGGTGATTCCAGTTTCTACAGTGACCGAATGAAAGCACTCCAGTTTTCTCTGGGGGGATCCCATTCTGTCATCATGGCTGACAGTCTTATTAATAATGATGCAGGAGATGGATTATTAACACGAGTTGGAGAAGCAGGTCATGATTTCTGGAAAAAAGAAGATTTGAAGGTTTGGGACTATTATGAAAAACAGAATCTGGCTGCTTATAAACTTGATGAAAATCAGATTAAATATTTAGAAGCAATGAGAGCACCTTTTAAATCGCCTGTTAAATTTGAGGAACCATTTGAAAGAAGCAGGGCGACATTCAACGATAAAGATAAAGAAAGTAGAGACAAAAAAAAATTAAAAGGGCGTATTGTATATACCAAAGACTTGTTGAAATGCCGTATCATACAGATGACTGGCAAACTTCCTGTTGCTATTAAAATGTATCAGAATATTCAGTTAGTCGCTAAAAAAGAAAATCAAAAGCCTGAAATTAATGCGAATTCAAGTATGGTGCAAATGAATGTAATTGCCATACAGGATGGAATTTTCTGGCGAGGAATATGTTCTTACGAACTTGAAGACTATGAGACAGCGCTTGCACGTTTCCTGCAATATATGCAATTAACAAAAGTAAGAGGAAAATGGTCTACACAATGCCGGATACTTATTTCTCAATCAATTGCTCAGTTAGGAAAGCCTGAAGAAACAGGAAAATTACTTGCTAATCCTTCCCCGAATTCCATTTATTATCCTTCAGCTACATTTTGGTATAAACGTTGGAATAAAAAAACAATTGAAGCTGCTGCAGTTAAGGAAAAAGAAGCTTCAAAAGAAAAGAAAGAATCAAAACCAGTAGAAGATAAGCCTAAAGAAAAAACTGCAGAAAAAGATGGAAAATCTGAGGTGAAAAAAGAAACTAAGCCGAAGGGAAAATCAGCTGATAAGCCTGTGGAAAAGGCAAAAGATAATAAAGAGAAAACTGTAAAAACGGATGAGAAACCGTCGGGAAAATCAGAAGAGAATTCTAAAGAAAAATCAGTAGATAAACCGGAAAAAACAGATTCTGAAAATAAGACAAAAGATTCTGGGAAATCGGATGAAGGGAAAGAAAAATCCGAGGTTGAAGAAAAGAAATCTGAAGATAAAACATCTGATAAAAAAGAATAATGTTTTATTGGTCCAACTTCAGATCCAATATTATTATTCATGTAAAGAAGCTGGACAGAGCGAATAGTTTGAATTTCACAAGAATTGGTCAGCCCGCTTGCAGTAAGATTTGATTTCGAAATGAGCCATCAGAATAAATTTGTTCAATACTTTTTGCAAAGATGGTTTCTGATTTGTCTGGTCATGACAATTGCTGGTGGAATAGCTACTGGTTATCAGATTGACTCAGATCAACTGCTTGGTGTTCTCAAATATGCCAATCCCAGCCTTGTCACTGCTTTTGTTCTGTTTCTCATGTCTTTCAGTCTGGACAGTTCCCAATTTGGGAAAGCAGTCAAATCGCCTGCCCCTGTTTTATGGGCTTCTTTTGCCAACTATGGAATTCTTCCGTTAATTGGTTGGCAGGTGATGAAAATTCAGGGGACGGAAGATTTTAAATATGGGTTACTTATTGCTTGTACTGTTCCCTGTACGATGGCAGCAGCCTCTGTCTGGACTCGAAAAGCAGAAGGGAATGATGCAGTCTCACTTTTAGTAACCGTGCTGACGAATGGGCTTTGTTTTCTGATTACGCCATTCTGGTTAAACATGATTGTCTCACATGGGATGAAACTTAATATGGGGGAGATGGTGCAACGATTGGTCATTGCAGTCCTTATTCCTACAATCATTGGCCAAATGGTCAGGGGCATTCCTCTGTTACGCTCTTTTGCAACAAGGCGAAAAAAACAACTCAGTAACACCGGGCAAATTTGTATTTTGTTTATTGTTTTTTCAGCTGCTTGCAAAGGGGGAATTCGACTGAAAGAAATCGGACAGCCTGCCTCGATGAGCTCTGTACTGATTGTTGTTTTTTCCTGCCTGCTGGTTCATTTACTGGCAATGGTCGTTGCTTATTATGGGGCAAAAATATTCAGGTTTTCCCGGGAAGATCAAATTGCCTCAGCATTTGCAGGAAGCCAGAAAACGTTGCCTATTGGCGTGCTGATAGCAACAGATCCGAGCATGTTTGGAAATCCAAATTTATTAGGGGAAGGAATTGGAGTTCCGTTTGCAATCATGCCCTTGCTGATATTTCATACCTTGCAACTATTTACCGATACCATTATTGCAAGCCGATTTGCTGAAAAGCAGTTGGCATTGAAGAAATAACTTCTTCCTGCTTTCTAAAGCAAGTTTTATTTACGTGCAGTGGGTTTTATTTCCTGGTAGCGGGTATAAGAGTCTTGAAATATAGTCTCCAAGCTATCCAGCGACGCTTCATTTCTGTGCATCATGCACTTGGCTGAAATATTTAGACATCAGCTTTAGGCATCAGCCAATTATAATTTAGGTCGGGGACCACGGGCCTGTTTTTGCATCTCTTCTTCTCGTCGTTCCTGCTCGACTGCTAGTAGAAGAGCTTTCCGTTCTTCAGGAGTTTTTGGTTCCGGAGGATAAAACCGATTTGTTTCTCTCCACTTCCATCCCATAGGAGATTTGAGCTCTTCCTTAGCCAGAAATGCCCAAGGGGTTTCCGGGTGATCTTGTATGATGCGGTTTAAATATTTTTTGGCCGTTTCTGCCATCTTGATGATTTTTTGTTCGCCTTCGATATTATTGGCAGGCCTGAGTAACCATGTATTACTTTTTTTATTAGTGAAAGGTTTCGGCGACGTTTTCATCTCAGCGAGAAGTGAATCATATCCATAGGATCTTACATGCATAGCCAGGACGCGTCCAATTGCAAGGTCATAGCCAGCTTGCCAGCGTGGTGAAGTAATTTTTTCACGATCTTTAATTCCTTTTTCAAGTTCTCTCAGGATCTCCTGAAGTCCATATTTCAACTCAGCCATTGGTTTTTGGGATTCCGTGATCTCGCTTCTCAGGTTTTTCTCTGTATCAGCACGGAATTCCGTGACTGGTTCGGGGATTCTTCTGATGCGTTTCATTAAAGAGGCTTTGACTAGAGAGTTTTGAGCTTTATTTCCTGAAACAAATTTCTGGTATTTTGCTAGAGAAAGATAATCTGGTTGATATTGGCGCAATGTTTCCAAATCAAAATTGACGGACCGGTTTTGAGAACTCACAAAGTACAATCCACCCGATTCTCTGCAAAGTCTTGTCAATGCATAGGGGCCAAAACCAGATGCAACCACTTCCATTCTCCATGAATCATTTCCCCAGAAGGGGATTTGTAGCCTTTCAAGAAAAATACTTTCAGGTCCCTGATCCACTGGAATATAATCTGATGTTCCGTCAGGGAATTCCCAGTTAACATAACCTTTTTCACGTCCAAAAACTGCTCCATCACCAATACAATAAATAGGAATGGAAGCCCTTTGAGCAATTTCAATTGTGTTCTCAATCAATGAATAATCATCACCTCTTTCATCGGTGACAATAATTATCATGATTTTTCGTCTGCCTCCGGTGCGACCGCGATATTTTTTATATTTATTAATCACTAATGATGTCGCTGAAAAAACTTTTTCGACACCTGAATCATCCTGTTGAATGTTTTTGGTGAGTTCAATCAATTTAGAGACATCCGCAATTGGTTTTTCAGTCAGGAATTTTGTTTCTTTTCCAAAAGTGGTAATCGCAGTTAATAATGCATTATCTTTTGTTGCTTTTAATTGTCCAAGCTGTTCGTAAATTTTTTCAAAACGACCTGAGATGGCATCACGCCTTTTTTTCAATGAAAGTGATGCATCAAAAAGCCAGACAACAAGAACTTTTCGTTCTTTTAATGAACTCGCTATTTCAAAAGTAATGCGGTCAACTGCTCCCTGGACACCGCCAGTTGGGTTTTCTGTACTCCCTGTTGTATTAACCGCTGCAAGAATATTTGATTCAGGAAGTTCGACTGAACTCGTTTGAATGGGGATTTTAAAATTGGAATAAGAATTATCAACTTCAATTTTAATTTCGTTGACGGGCATTTGTGAGACAATCGTTGACAATTGCTGGGAGTTTCCAAGTTCATCTAATGAACCCTGATTGCCAACAACCATTTCAACTTTGGTTTCCAATTCAATATTTTTCAACATTTCTGTTACTTCTTCAGGAAGAAGAGTTACCAGTTGGTCCTGAGATTCGTTGAGTGAAATTCTTGTGATTGTTGCGAGAATAACAAGAATTAAAATGTGGATGAGGAGGCTGACCGCCCACCCGGAGACGTGGGATTTCAATCGCGAAAATACCGAACTTCGGCCTTTGTTCGATTCAGGATTTGGAAATGCGGCGGAGACCAATAGCTTATTTTCTGCAAAAGGATGATCGACGGGAATTCGAATTGATTAATAGTTTGTGAGCAGCCCGAAAAATGATACTGGAAATCCAGATTTCAACAATGAGGATTATATCAACTTATATTCAATATGATAAAAAAACAGTGACATGAAATCGAAAGATATTGAAGCAGAAGCACTTATGCCTGAATTATACACGTGGATGCTAATGATCTCAAGAAAATCTCGTCCTTCAGATTCGGATTGAAAATACCGATCTAATGATAATAGGGATGGTTGAATTGTAATCTCTGGAGAAAATAGAGCGAATTCTCTCCAGATAACCCATACTTACACAGAGATAGTGTACATAATGTCCTTTTTTGTGATATTTATGGGATAAATTCAACTCATTTTGTCTGTTCATCGTATTAATAGTAGTAGTCCAACTATAGGTAAACTTTACTTAGCTCAGTTCGAGTTGCACGCAACGAGCGTGCAAATTGCACAAGACATTTGAAGCTCGAAAGAGCAGGGGCAGTGAAATGATCTGAAATTGGTTCTGGAACTTGATTGTGAGAGTTTAATTCTGGAAGAAAGTTGAGGAATTGTGTCTCAATGAGTTTTGGTTCGCTGGCGATGGATCTACTCTAAAATAAGGAGATTTGATGAATTGCAATGAATACTACATCGAATCCGACGATCATGTCCAACTCCTGGTCAGGAGATACTTCAGTTTTAATTCGGATAAAAGGCCAACATTATTAATTGTTCACGGGATGAGTGAGCATGGGATGCGGTACGAACATGTTGCCCGTTATTTTGTTGATCGTGGGTGGAATGTTCTTGTGCCTGATCAGCGAGGGCATGGCAGATCAGGAGGAGTCCCGACACATATCTCTCGGTTCCAGCAATACTGTGAAGATTTAGAGAAAATTCGACTCCATTTTAAATTAGTTCCTGAACAGACTGCAATTCTGGCACATAGTATGGGCGGGTTAGTTTCAATTCGCTATTGTCAAACGTATTCGAACCATATCAAAGCTATGGTACTCTCCTCACCGTTACTCGGGGTTCGAGTTAAAGTTCCTTTCCTGACTCTTCTTATTGGAAAAATTCTTTCTTACGTCTATCCGTTAAAAAGATTCAAGTCGCGGGTTGATCAATGTTATACAACACGCAATGAGGAAAAGTTACGTGAAAGAGAAAATGATCCTCTGGCTCATCAATCAATCACTGCAGGGTGGTTTTTTTCAATGCAAGAGGCTTTGAAGGAAGCTTGGGATAATGCTGCACTGATTAATATTCCTACATTAATTGTACAGGCAGGGGATGATTACATTGTTGATCCTCATGTACCCGAAGATTGGCTTTCCCAAACGTCCGCAACAGACAAAGAATTTATCTTCCTGGACGAACATTATCATGAAGTTCTTAACGAGCTTGATTGGAAATCAACAGTCAAAACGATGGAAGAGTGGTTGAATGTTCGAATAGGATTAAATTCTTCTGATCTTGATGATCCCGATCTTCTTGAATCGCCATCAGGTGTTGAACCGCTCGTCAATTGAAAACTTCCTCATATAAAAAGAGGGAAACAGTTTTCAAGTTGATTTCATTTTCAGTCGCACTGAATCAGGAAATTGTTGCAAGTTCCTGTCCATTTTTGACATGGTCTCCCTGGCTGACCAGAACTTCCTGAACTGTGCCATCCGAAGGTGCAGTAACCTGGATTTCCATTTTCATAGCTTCAAGGACAAGAATGGATTGCCCTGCAGAAACAGAAGTGCCCGGCTGAGCAGCCACCCTGAGAACAACTCCTGGTATTTGAGCTGTGATTAGAGTGGAAGCACCATTAGAAGTTGCAGAATGGGCAGGCGAAGCTGTATCCGAATTTTTGGACAGGCTGACCTGATACGGTTTTCCATTAACTGTTGCCTGATCTCCATCAATCACTAATGCGTAAGATTTTCCATTAACAGAGATATTGTAACCTTGCGGACCATCTGCTGCCCCGCCTTCAGAAGAAGCCGATTTATCAACTTTCCGAACGCCAAGTTCTGCTTCACCTTTTAGGAAGGCTACTCCTTTTTCCTGACAGGTGGAAACGATGAATATATTTTCATCAGTGATTTCAAGATTATTTTCTTTAAGTATTTTTTTGGCTGGTTCAATTCCCTTTTTAGGATCTGCATCATTCAGGATGATCGGAGATACCGTGGTTGGTTCCAGTTCCAGTTGCTCTGAAGCAAGCTTGATGATTTCAGGATCAGCAGGGACAGGTGTTTTTCCAAAATAGCCGAGAACCATCTTTCCATAACTAGGAGCAATTTTTTTCCACGGTCCAAACATCACATTATTAAATGATTGCTGGAAGTAGAACTGCGAAACGGGTGTCACGGAAGTTCCATAACCTCCTTTTTTAACCACATCGCTCATTGCTCTGATCATATCAGGATATTTATCCATGATCCCGTTATCACGAAGCATTTGTGTATTCGCAGTTAAGGCACCACCGGGCATCGGGCTCCAGGGGATCATTGGTTCAACAGAAGTTGCTTCTGGAGGCAGGAAGTAATCACTCATGCAATCCTTGAAAACTTCTTCCGCTTCACGAATTTTTTCAATATCAACATCAAGTTCGTATTCGGTTCCACGTAACGCATGCCACATTACGATGATATCTGGTTGACATGTCCCGCCGGAGCAGGGAGCCATCGAAAGGTCAATTGCATCTGCACCTGCATCAAGAGCAGCCTTGTTTGCAGAAACACCAATTCCAGCCGTTTCGTGTGTGTGAAAATGAATGAATGCATCTTTGGGAAGGATTTTTCGAGCGCGTTTAATTGTTTCGTAAACTTTTGAAGGGACAGCTGTGCCTGATGCATCTTTAAAACAGACAGAATCAAATGGAATATCTGCTTCAATAATTTTCTTTAATGTCATTTCATAAAAATCAGGATCGTGTGCGCCTTCACATCCGGGAGGAAGTTCCATCATGGTGACACAAACCTGATGTTTTAACCCTGCATCAACAATGCATTGACCACTATAGATGAGGTTATTGACATCATTCAGGGCATCAAAGTTCCTGATGGTTGTCATGCCATGCTTTTTAAACATCTCTGCATGAAGCTTGATAATATCACTCGATTGAGAATCGAGACCAACAACATTGACCCCGCGAGCGAGTGTCTGAAGGTTGGCATCAGGTCCAGCCGTTTCACGAAATGCATCCATCATGTCGAATGCATTTTCATTACAATAAAAAAAGAGGGTGATTGTGGTGGTATTTGGGAGCAGCCTCCTACACTGCTGTTCTTCCAGATCCATTGATTTAATTTCTATTGCTTCTAGTTCACTATCTATCTACCTTTCATACAAACTGTAGAAATAAAGTTTCCCAAGACAACAATAGGCACAAGGGTACTGCATATGGATGTAACGAGTAATAGGAG